>JADHWY010000001.1 GCA_016783245.1 Dehalococcoidales bacterium
TCGGTTCCGAAGACCGATGCTCTGTCCGCTGAGCTATAGGCGCAAATTCGGTGGGGTGAGTGGAGGGATTTGAACCCTCGATCTCCAGGGCCACAACCTGGCGCCTTAACCACTAGGCCACACTCACCACAGGGTATTAACATTATAGCTAAAAAGCCTTTCCCTTTCAATTATGGAGGGATTATTGGCTGGCCTTTGGAACCAGCCCTACTATGGTAACCCCGATTCCCCCCTCCCCGTATTCCCCGCCTCGGTACGATGCCACTAAGGAATGTTGAGCTAGGTGCTCGGTGATTGCCCGTCGCAGAGTCCCCGTCCCCTTGCCGTGAACTATCCTGACCTGATTAAGGCCGTCCAGAAAGGCGTCATCGAGGTATTTATCCAGCTTGGGCAGGGCTTCATCTACAGTGAGCCGACGGAGGTGTAGCTCACCTGGGGTTGTGTTGTCATGATAGTTGTCTTTAGATACCATAGCTAAGCCAGTTTAACAAAGTTCCGAACCCTCTCACAACTTCACCGCAGCAACGCCACATAGCTGTTGAGGGACACTTTGAGGGAGTCAGCTACCGGCTTACATTTAGCCATCAGGCAGTAAAAAACCTTCCCCCGGGCGGGAAGTTCAGATAGGGATTCCCAGTACCCCATGCCTTTGGCGAAGACAAGGTCGGCAGATTGGAATTCCTGCTTGAACTCATGGGATGCCTGAGAGAAGTCTATCCCCGGGGTGGCTGTGCCCGTAGTTATAACCTCGCCCAATTTATCTTCTATTCCCGCTCTCCTGAGGTCTTCCAGGGTAATGTCATTCTGCACTGGTGACGCCTTGACCACGTAGGTAACCTGCGTCCATTGTTCCATCAAGGTGATAAGGGGGATGTCCAGTAACGCCTCACCGGCGTTATCTGCTAGATACAGTACCCTGTTCGCCGCCCTCAGCCTCGCCTCGAATTGCCCCGAATGGTCAATGGCGAAGCGCAGCGGTTTCTTTATATCCTCCTTCACGGTATCAAGGGGCCTGAAAAAATCTATGGCATTGGCCCTTGCTGCCATCTCCAGACAATCCCTGAAATCGCCGAAATTTTCAGCACTTATCTCGCCATACAACTCTTGGGCTACCGCTATCTCGCTCTCCTTCATTGCGCGGTAGGGGTCATCGTTGCCGGTTATCTCTCTTATGGCGCGGTGGAGCTCGGTGGCAATAATAATGGATACCTGGTGGCAGGAGAAGTTCTTTTCCAGGATTCTTAGCCCTTCTCTCACTGCCTTGGCTTGGAGCTGTTCATCTCCAGTGGCTAACTGTGCTGCCTGATAGATTAACCTCTGCAGGCATGGATAACACTCTTTGGTAGCTTTCATCCTTCTCCTCTGGATAGAATTAGGCAAGATTTGATGCCAAACCCAATTCTACCCTATTTGAGCGCTCGATTGCTATCTCTTGCCTCCTGCTTGCTAACGGGGTGGCTTAGGCGTTATTATGAAGGGCAAATGATAGTGTATAGAAGCTCCAGACATTCGACCCTGAACCCGATATGGGTGTTGATAGGGTTAAATGTCATACTATTTATCGTTACCCTTATAGACCGAGATGTCATCTTCCTACTTGGGTTTAACCCGGCAAGTTTCTCATCCCGGCCCTGGACGATAATAACCAGCCTGTTTATTCATGGCGGCTTCTGGCACATTATAGCTAACATGATAACCTTCTATTTCTTCGGGAAAAACGTACTTAGATTGGTGGGGGAAAACAAGTTCCTGGCGGTCTATTTCATCGGCGGCATAGTAGGTAATATTCTTTTTATGCTGCTGGCATCGCCTTATGCCGTAGCTGTGGGAGCCTCGGGGGCTGTCTTTGCTTTGGGCGGTGCCCTTGCTGTAATGAGGCCGAAACTGAGGGTTCTGATATTTCCCGTACCCGCTCCGGTGCCTCTTTGGGCGGCGGTAATTGGGGGTTTTGTAGTGCTCCTCTTTGTTCCCGGCATCGCCTGGCAGGCTCACCTCGGAGGCTTGATTGTTGGTCTCATCGGCGGCTATTTCTTCAGGAAGGCGGAGCGCCGCTTCGCTTTTGCCTGACCCTGGATGTTGCGTCCATTGACTACCAGCAGAGTGGGCTTTAATATAGCAAGAGTAGCTGGAATGCGAATCTTGTGAGGAAGGAGGTGGAGCAATGGCCACTTATATGATGTTGGTCCTGCTTACAGGGCAAGGCGTGCAGAATATTAAAAGCAGTCCTACCCGTGTCGACACGGCCAGGGAAATCTTTCGGGACATGGGGGCAAAGGTGAAAGAGGTCTATCTCTTGATGGGACGCTATGATATGGCTTTTGTGGTGGAGGCACCGAACTATGAAACTGTAGCTAAGGCTGCCCTCATTCTCGATTCGCTTGGCAGCATGCGCACCGAAACCCTCCGCGCTTTCACCGAGGATGAATACCGGAAGATTATTTCTGATATACCATAATCGGTTATTCACAGCATTGCTGGACGCTCTAGATATCCAATGCTAGAATTCAACACAGTTTAGTATCTTTTGATAAGGTGTTAGTTATGAAAGGGTTGGGTACTACCAGGTGTGGCAATACCGAGTTCCGTTGGGGGGAACGGACCTATGTTATGGGAATTATAAATCTCTCTCCGGACTCTTTCTCTGGCGACGGGATTGCCGACCTCGGAGCAGCGGCGGCACAGGCACATCGTTTTGTCAGCGAGGGCGCTGATATTCTGGATATTGGCGGTGAGTCTACCCGCCCCGGCTCCACTCCGGTCTCCATTAGTGAGGAAATCAAGCGGGTGGTTCCGATTATAGAGCGGCTGTCTTCTGAGGTGCCGGTACCGCTGAGCGTTGATACCTATAAGGCGGAGGTGGCGCGCCGGGCACTGGAGGCGGGTGCCGCCATAATAAATGACCAGTGGGGCTTGAAGCGAGACCAGCAGCTGGCCGAACTGGCTGCTGAGTGGAACATTCCTCTTATTTTGATGAGTAACCAGCGGGACAAGGGGGGTTATGATACCGAGGTCAACCGCGATACAGCCTACTATGAAGACCTTGTGACTGAGGTAACTGCGTCTCTTCGGCAGAGCCTGGAGCTGGCGTTGAAGCTGGGTGTAGCTCGAGATAATATTATTCTGGACCCCGGCATCGGATTCGGCAAAACCTGGCAGCAGGACATGGAGATTCTTCGCCGCCTGGAGGAGCTAAAACAGCTGGGCAGGCCTATTTTGATTGGGCCCTCTCGTAAGTCATTTATTGGCTTGGCATTGAACCTCCCTGTGGAGGAGCGGGTGGAAGGTACTGCTGCCGCTGTAGCTATTGGCATCGCTAAGGGCGTTGATATAGTACGGGTACATGATGTTCAGCAGATGGTGAGGGTCTGCCGATTGAGTGACGCTATCATCCGCTCTGGATAACCAGTTTCTTATATGCCGCCATCAGCCGTTTGGTGATAGCCTCTGGCCTGCCGGAGGCGACAGGCTTGCCTTCTGCCTCGGTGAGAGGCATAATCTCCATAAGCGAGTTGGTCAGGAAGGCTTCCTCAGCCTGGGAAAACTCGTCCGGTTTTATATCCTGTTCAGCGGCATCAATGCCCAGCTTTGAAGCCAACTCCAGAATCGTCCCTCTGGTAATTCCAGGAAGAATACCGCTTTCCTCTCCCGGCGTCCTTAGTGTACCGTGGGTTACAATGAAGATGTTACTCATGCTGGCTTCAGCCAGAATCCCTTTCTCGTTGAGGAACAGAGCTTCGTCAGCCCCGGCTGCTCTGGCTTCCTGCCTGGCAAGCATGCTTTCCAGGTGACTGGTTGACTTGAGCCTGGAGAGGGGCGATTGGCTGTTACGGCGGATGGAGGAGATAATCGCTCTGAACCCCTTTTGGTAAATCTCTTTGGGGTAGGGGTGGTAATGTTGAGCCATTATCAGCACCGTAGGTTTCTTACATGTGCTGGGGTCGGGGACCATCTTGCCCTCACCGGAGGAGATGGTGATGCGGATACGGGCGTCAACCAGCTTGTTGACGTGTAGGATATCTATCACTGCCTGCTTCAGCTTTGCTGTCTTGATGGGCACTCCCAGTATGTCGGTGGCATGTGACAGTCGGCTGAGGTGGCTATCCATGCGAAATACCTTGCCGCCATAGGCGCGCATGGTCTCAAAGAGGCCGAATCCGTAGAGAAAGCCATAGTCCAGGGGGGATATGCGTGCTTTACTGCGGGGCATTAGTGAGCCATTGAGGTAAACAATTTCACTCATCAGTCTACTCCTTAGCCCACCTGGGCTGGACAAATTTTAGGAAGTTTTTGAGCACATCGTGCCCGACATCGGTCATTATTGATTCCGGGTGGAATTGCACCCCCTCGACGACATATTCCCTGTGTCGCACCCCCATAATCACACCGTCGTCGGTGGTGGCGGTCAGTTTCAATACCGAAGGGAAGGCGCTGCGGTCTATTACCAGGGAGTGGTAGCGCCCTGCTTCAATGGGGTTGGGAAGTCCCTGGTATACAGTTTTGCCGTCATGATGGATGAGGGAGCTCTTGCCATGGGTGGGAAGAGAGGCGCCGACAATTTGACCGCCGTAGACATAGCCGATGCACTGGTGCCCGAGGCAGACGCCGAGGATGGGGATTTCGCCGGCAAAGCGGCGGATAACATCATTGGCAATACCTGCCTCCAGCGGGGTGCAGGGTCCGGGAGAGATGATAATATGGGACGGGCAGAGGCTCTCGATATCTTCTAAAATGATTCGGTCATTGCGGTAAACCGCTGGCTCCCAGCCCAGCTCTCCCAGGTACTGGGCAAGGTTATAGACGAAGGAATCATAGTTATCAATGATTAATACCATAGCTACTTCACCGGTGCCTCTACCATATTGATGGCGTTAACCAGCGCCCTGGCTTTATCCAGCGTTTCCTGATACTCGGCCTCGGGGTCAGAATCATAAACCACGGCTCCGCCCACCTGGTAGTAAGCCTTTCTCCCTTTGATAATAAAAGTGCGGATGACGATGCTAAGGTCAAGGTCACCGTTGAAGCTCAGATAGCCAATATTTCCGGTATATACGTTCCTCCTTGTCGGCTCCAGTTCATCTATAATCTCCATGGCTCGCACCTTAGGGGCGCCGGTTATGGAACCGCCGGGAAAGGTGGCTTTGAGCAGGTCGATGCCATTTTTGCCTTCTCTGAGCCTTCCCACTACGGTAGAGGTGAGGTGAAACACGGTGGGAAACACCTCCAGAATAGCCAATTCGGTCACCTTGACTGTGCCATAGCGACATACGCGACCCAGGTCGTTTCTCTCCAGGTCCACTATCATAATATTCTCCGCGCGGTCCTTGACACTGCTTACCAGCTCCTGAGACAGCGCGCCATCTTCTTTTGAGGTCTTCCCTCGCGGGCGGGTGCCCTTGATAGGTCGTGTCTCTACACGGTCTCCCTGGATGCGGAGAAACCTCTCCGGCGAGGCGCTTATCACTGAGACCTCGTCAAAGCCGAGATAGCAGGCAAAGGGTGCCGGGTTTATCTGGCGCAGCCGCTGATACAGCTCATAAGGGGCGATGGAAAGCTCGGCTTCGAACCGCTGAGACAGGTTCACCTCAAAAATATCCCCAGCAATAATATACTGCCTGGCTTTCTCCACGGCGGCTACATATTCCCGGTGGGTGAAACCCCCTCTGAGGCTCGCTGGTGTGGCAGGGGAGGATATAGGTGTCAACGGTGCCTCTGTATCATGTCTCGGCATTTCGGCCAGTTTATCTTTCATCTCATTTAAACGTCGGGCGGCCCTCTTCGTTCTCTCTGGCTCTCTCATTTCGGGGAAACCGGTGGAGATGATGTAGGCTTTGCCTTGCTGGTTGTCAAGGGCTAAAATCAGGTCGTAAAAACCAAAGTAGCACTCAGGCAGCTGGAGGTCATCAATGGTGGTGCTGGGCAGACGTTCAATAAAATGACAGAGGTCATAGCTGAAGTAACCTACTGCCCCGCCTATGAACGGCACTGGTGGGGAATCAGACTCCAGGCGGTAAACTTCGAGGAAGTGATTGAGCACATCGAAGGGGTTGCCCTGTAGGCTGCTCTGTTCAGCACCTCGGGTGATAGTTATCTCAGTTCCGCGACTGCTCACTACCAGGAAGGGATTGCTGCTCATAAAGGAATAGCATCCTAGCTTATGAGGGTCCATGCCACTGTCTAAGAAGAAACTGAACCGATTGTCTTTGAGGAGTTGGAAGACTTCAGGTGGCGACAATGGTAACTCTATTTCTTCTATCAGTGGACGGCGAGGTATTCTGACCATAGAATTAACTGGTTGAGTATTCAGTCTTAGTGGTGGTTATCTGCATCATACAACAGGGGGAAAGCTCAGTCAATCAAGTACGGGGTGGGGCTTCTTACAGAGGAACGCCTGCCTGTGATAGAATATTGTCAGGAATCAGTTTGGGATGTTAATTGAAGAATCAACCAAGATTAAACTTAACCTGGAATGTTGACATCTCTTATAGGCGGAGATAAGATTTCGTTGCATTCTGTATGGGAGGTAAGAGAGTGAGTGATAAGAAAGTAGTGGTCTATTCCACACCTACCTGCCCCTATTGTAAGAGGGTAAAGCATTATCTTGACCAAAAAGGCATCTCCTATGTTGAGCATAATGTGGCTGAGGATAAGAAGGCAGCTCAGGAGATGATGCGGAAAACGAAGCAGATGGGCGTCCCTGTAATCGTCATCGATGATGATGAAATCGTGGTGGGTTTCGACCAGACCCTGCTGGACAAATTGCTCTCAGAGTAGTCGCTTGGGGATGACCAGCCCTACTTCTTCTCCTCGGCCAGATATTTCTTCGGGTTCTGGTCGAAAGCCTTTTTACACCACATGGCGCAGAAGTAGTATTTCTTTCCCTTGTATTCGGATGTAGCTACTGCTTTGCTCTCCTCAACCTCCATCTTGCAGACAGGGTCAACTGCCATCGGACACCTCCTTTGATTAATCTGCGAATTTGGCTGGCTTAAATTTCTTTAGGCGCAGTGAGTTGGTTACCACGGTAATGGAGCTGGCGGCCATAGCACCCGCAGCTAACATGGGATTCAAGAACCCATATTCACCCAGGATGAAGCGTAGTCCTGAGGGTACACCGGTCTGCCCGAAGACGAAAAATAGTGCTCCGGCAGCCACGGGAATAAGGGCGCTATTGTAGGCGAATGCCCAGAAGAGGTTTTGCTTGATGATTCTCAAGGTTCGCTTACTCAGGGTGATGGCAGTGACTACCCCCCTCAGGTCTCCGCTGATGAGGGTAATATTCGCTGCCTCCATAGCCACATCTGTCCCGGTGCCGATGGCGATACCCACATCCGCCTGAGCCAGAGCTGGGGCGTCATTTATCCCATCGCCTACCATGGCGACTATCTTCCCCTTATCCTGAAGCTTCTTTACCTCCTGGGATTTGTGTTCCGGCAGCACCTCAGCGAGGGCGCGGTCAATGCCTACCTCCTGGGCAATAGCATCAGCGGTGCGCTGATTGTCACCAGTGAGCATCACCACCTCAAGCCCAAGGCGATGCAGCTCTCTCACTGCCTCTTTTGAGTTTGGCTTGAGGGTATCAGCTACGGCGATTATTCCGGCGGCTTGACCACCAATGCCCAGAAACATGGGGGTTTTCCCCTCATGGGAGAACTGAAAGGCCTTTTCCTCCAGACCCTCCATGGGGACTTCCTGCTCTTGCATCAGTTTCAGATTACCCAGAAGCACCTTCTGCCCATTTACCTTGGCTTCAATACCATGACCGGCGATAGCGTTAAACTCAGTGGCATCGACTAGAGAGAGATTCTTTTCCTTAGCTGCATTGACGATGGACTCTCCGAGTGGATGCTCGGAGCCTCGCTCCGCCGAGGCGGCCATCATGAGCAGCTCCTCTTCTCGAAAGTCAGGGGTGGCTACTACATCGGTTACCACTGGCTGACCCTGGGTGAGGGTGCCAGTTTTATCCAGGATAATGGCTTTTATCTTATGGGCTGTCTCCAGAGCCTCACCACTGCGGATAAGGACGCCGTTCTCGGCGCCTTTACCCGTCCCCACCATGATGGCGGTGGGGGTTGCCAGACCCAGAGCGCAGGGGCAGGCGATAATGAGCACAGCGACGAAATTGAGCAGGGCAAAGGTGAGGGCGGGAACTGGTCCTATCGAGTACCAGATTATAAAAGTAGCGGCGGCAATGCCGATAACTATGGGCACGAAGTAGCTGGAGATAACATCAGCCAGGCGCTGGATAGGAGCCTTGCTTCCCTGAGCTTCCTCCACCAGCTTGATAATCTGGGCCAGTGCTGTATCCTTACCCACCTTGGTCGCTTCAAAGCGAAAGCTGCCCGTCTTGTTGATGGTGGCGCCAATAACCTCGTCGCCAGCCCTCTTTTCCACAGGCATACTTTCACCAGTAACCATAGACTCATCAATACTGGAATAGCCCTCTTTAACGATGCCATCCACCGGCACCTTCTCCCCAGGCCGCACGATGACGATATCCCCTACCACTACCTCTTCCACCGGTATATCTCGCTCCTCGCCTTGGCGCACTACCCTGGCTGTCTTGGCCTGCATACCGATGAGCTTCTTGATAGCCTCTGAGGTTTGTCCCTTAGCTCTAGCCTCCAGGAAGCGCCCGAGCAGGATAAGGGCGATAATGATGGCCGCGGTGTCAAAATAGACACTGGCCTCCCGTCCACCAGCGGCGAAGAAGCTGGGGAATAGAATAGCCGTCACGCTATAGAAATAGGCAGCTGATGTGCCGACGGCAATGAGGGTGTTCATGTTGGCTCTTTTGTGCTTTAAGGCTGCCCAAAAACCTTTGTAGAATTGCCAGCCTGCCCAGAATTGAACCGGCGTGGCCAGCGCCCAGAGAAGGTAGTGATTGCCTAAAGATGAAGGCATCCACCCCCCTGAGAACTCAGAGATGGCGACAAGGAGCATGAAAAGACCTATGGTGCCGGCAAAGATTACCTTGTTCCACAGGGCGCGAACCTCCTGGCGGGCAGCCGCTGCCACGACATCGGGCTCGGCGATGCCCTCAGCGCTAACCTCAGCCTGGATGCTGTATCCGGCTCCTTCCACCGCCTGCCTGAAGTCGGCCATACTGGACTCGCCCTCTAAGTATTGGATTGTTGCCTTCTCGCTGGCCAGATTAACATTAACTGAGATTACCCCCGGCACCTTAGCCAGGGCTTTCTCAATGTTGGCCGCGCATGAAGCACAGGTCATGCCACCTACGCTAAAGGTTGTTTTCGCCACCGCCACGCCGTAACCCACATCCGAGATGGTATCCATCAATGTCTTTGTATCTACTTTGCTTGGCTCGTATTCAATAGACGCCTTTTCGCTGGCTAGGTTGACATTGACCCGGGATACCCCCGGTAGCTTAGAAAGCCCCTTCTCAATAGTAGTTGCACAAGAGGCACAAGTCATGCCTGTTATGTGAATATGGGTCTTCCTTTTCCCCCTTTTGGTTTCCTTTGCCATTTTCCTTAGCCTCCTCAGGCTAGGTTCTGCCTAGCGACTGGAAGCTATCTGCTCCCAGTTTCGGCTGTCTCAGGCCTGCATCTCTAGATTTCTTTATTTATAATCTTCTCTTTTAGAACTTCCCATTCACTCTTGGTCAAAACGCAGGTATTGTCCTTCTCGCCTATCTCGACATGGTCGTCATCTAATTTAACCACTGGACAATGTCCTGAACCGCACAAGTTCACGATTTTCATCTTTCTCACCTCCTTTCATTGTTACAATCTCTGGTTTTTTATTCCGTTTTCATGGCAGGGTCAGTGCTCAAAATCCTCCATTTGGATGAAGGGGCCGTGCCAGTTGTGGTACCATACCGCTCCGTCGTAGCCATTAACGCTCAGCATCCCCTCTATCCTCCCGTTCTCTAGGGTGTGCATAGTATAATAGCCATAGAAAACTTCTGCCTCGCCCGTGGTAACCCCGGGCAGGTTGGTATCCAGAAATTGCTGGGCGAGTTCCTCGGCCTGCTCCTCGGTTACAGTCATGTCGGCAGCGGGTGATGCGTCTTTGTTGTAACTGCCCATCATTCCGTATTTGGTGTTCCACATCATATTGGGCCCCATCTCGGGATAGACCTGGCCGGTGTATTTATCAATCAGGAGTTCCATAGCGTGGATGCCGGTGGTCTCATCCTCTACCTCGGCATAGAAGTTCCAGGTAAATTCCATAACCTCAACAGCGGCTAGGTCCTGCCAGTAGGCGTTTAGATAGCGCTCTACTGACTCGGCTGCCTGGTCGATGGTAATTTGTTCTGCGTCCGGGTTGTATCCACCCCATCCTCCCATCATGCTGCCTGGTCCCATCATGCCACCGTGCCTCATCATGCCGCTGGAGCCCATCATTCCCCCATATCCCGTCATGCTGTTGGAGCCCATCATTTCCTCGTATTCTGTCGTTCCCTCGTTTCCCATCATGCCCCCCGGGTATAGCTGTCTCCCGCCGGGGACACAAGCCACTGCAGCTAGCGGCACTATTAGCGCAATCAGACCGACTAATAACCACTTCTTCATCTATCCTTTCCTCCTTTATAGCTTATAAGATTTTTGTTGTCAATTGAGCGGGTGCTCTTCTCTCTGGTACATATTGTCCATAATATAGCTTCCCTTTATGGGGCCGAGCCGCTTTATGCCGAAGTCATAGGTTCAGGCTCATTTTCTAGCGGTACTCGCTTGCGAGCTAAATAGATTATGGCTATCACGGAGCTTACAAGGGCGAACATGGATATTACTTGTGCCTGTTGCAATCCCCAAAGTGTGATGTTTTCCTGTCGTACGAAGGTAAGGACGAGGCGTCCGAGGGAGTAGAGCGACACGTAGCTCAGGAATAACATTCCGTCTTTCTCAAAGCGGTAGCCGAGCTTCCCGATTACCAGCAGGGTTACCGCGTTCCAGATTATCTCATACAGTGGGTAGGGATGAGTTGGTATGCCAAACAGGTGTGGCGGAATCGAAGCACCGGGGTGGATGTAGATAAAGCCCCAGGGCAGGCTGGTAACACCACCGTAGGCATCTCCATTGATAATACAAGCGATTCTGCCTATGATAAATGCGACAAGTAACCCTGGAGCTAGCGCATCACCAAGTCGACCTAGCGGAATATGTTTTATCCTGGCGCAAATAATAGTTCCTATCGCTGCCCCAATCAGCCCACCCCAGATAGCCAGGCCTCCCTGCTGGAGGTAAAATACCTGAGCTGGGTAGCTCATATAATGCGCCCAATGGTCTGCTACATGGAATAATCTGGCGCCTACTATGGCGCCAATCAGCATCCATGGAGCGACGGAGGAGATATCCTTTGTTGGAATTCCCTTTTTCTTGAGTCGGTGTGCTGTTATCAGCACGGCTGCTAGCACTGCCAAAATTATAATCAAACCGTACCAGCGAAGCTCGAGAAATCCAATACGGAAGATTACCGGGTCTACATTAATAATGATGCCGTTCATTTAACCCTCTCCAATTTAATTTGTTCCTGCAGCAGAAGGTTGCTTTGGATAGGGGTGAATGCGTTTGACTATCAGCGTAATTCCATCTACTGCCCCTATGTTTACTCTTTCTCCGAGGTGCAAGACGTTATGGGATTTGGCACTCCATAATTCACCTTGGGAGCGGACCAGGTATTGAGCGTGGTCTCCTGGCTTCAACCTGGATACCACTTCAGCTTCAGTCCCAATCAGGCTCTCTGCCCCGGTTTCTGGGCGCTTCTTCATTGCCTTTCTTATGAGCCTGTAAGATAAACCAGATATCAATACTATGACCGCATAGATTGGTATGGCGAAGTCCAGAGGCATAAACCAAAAAATGGGTAGTGCCAGTAGCGGCATTAACAATATCAGATGACACATCTTATCCACCCGCCTCCATTTTTCTGGCTCTCCACCGAAAGATGGGGGTTTACAATTCCTCTATGGAATATCGGCATGACATCCCCCAGATCCCTCTGCGGCGCGTATTATTACCCTCTCCGGTTCGGGCGCTTTGTCCCACTTGGTGAAATCAGCCAATGTATGCTGTTCGCAGACATCTATGCATTTACCGCAGAGGGTGCATTTCTCTTGAATAAATTCAGGTACGGCTTTCTCCTTGTTCCACACTATGGCTTCATCCTCACAGGCCTTATAGCACTTTCGGCAGTGGGTACAGGCATAATCACATCTCTCTCTCCCTGGAATATTCCTTAGTGGTTTGTAATTGCAGAGGAAGGTAATCCTTGTCTCTGCTGGGACCAATTCAATGAGGTTTTGCGAGCACTCGATTACACAAAGTCCACACCCGGTACACAATCGGGGGTCAATGACAGCCACGCCTTTCTCTGGGTTTATAGATATTGCATCCGCGGGACATACCTTGAGGCAGTCTCCGAGACCCAAGCAGGCGAAGGGGCATTTTTTATAGCCGCTGAGAAGTTGTGTCGCTGCTTTGCACGTCTCTATCCCGGAGTAATTGAGCACAGTTTCTGAGTTTCCAGTGCAATGGATAAGAGCCTTTTTGCTCATCCCCGCGGCATCCAAAGATACACCGAGCGCCTTTTCCAGTCGTCCTAGCCCTTCAGGGTCCTGCAGCACAAAAGCGCATGGTGTCTTAGTGACTAAGTCTGAATTTTGTGACAGTGCTCGAGCATAGCCAAAACAGCTTGGGTAGCCACAGGCACCACAGTTAATCCCGGGCAGGATAGACTTTAGCTCCTCCGCCTTTTCCAGCCCTTTTACCTTTTGCGGAATCCTGATGTGTGCCAGGTATATTGATAACCCGCTTGCTAATCCTATGGCTATAAGCACACCTATGTAAATCATTTTATCCTAGCCCCCTCCACAGAACTTCGATAAACCCTATCTCTTGGCGGCGACTTAGTTAATATAATCCTCTTCTTACTTAGTTCATCATACCTGTTACCGCTTCATAGCCTTCCGTATCGCCCCCAGCAGTTCCGTGACGTATTCCTCCTCGCCGTGCTGGTTGCGGATAGCATCAGCGACGCAGCCCTTAATATGACTTTCCAGGATAAGTAATGAGACCTCGCCGGCGGCTGCCGAGAGAGCAGATAACTGCTGGACAATGTCTATACAGTAACGGCCCTCGGCAATCATTTGTTGAATACCCTTAGCCTGACCCTCAATTTTCCTCATCCTTGTCAGTAGAGACGATTTATCCTTGGTGTATCGATACTGACTTGTTGTAGGCATCATATTCCTCCTTACCAGCTAATAGCTGTATAACAGGTGAGTACCTGTATATACCCTATACTAGCATAGGGTATATCTTTTGTCAAGTCACTTATCTGGTTGACATAAAATATCATTTGGGCTGAGCCATTCGATTGTAAGAATATTGGCTATCAGGCTTGTTGTGGCTTGGTTTGTTAGCCCTGCCCTGATGCCGGGGGTGTGAACATCCGCTGGCCGATGCTTCTTCCTCAACCTGTTCGGTGACAAACCATTGCAGGAAGCAGCTGCTCAGCGTTTTGATGATTACCTGTTGGCAAGAGGCGTTGAAGATGTGGATGTCGGCAAAGAGAAGTCCGAGTCAGGTATCGGGGTGAGAGGATTTGAACCTCCGACCACCTGAACCCCATTCAGGTGCGCTACCTGGCTGCGCTACACCCCGTCCGTTATCTTCTCATATGCTAGCACAATTTATTTTCCAGGGCAAATAGTTGTAGACAGCATAGCTTCAAATCTGGTAACATTAATGTCTTGGCAGTCCGGGCGGGGAGAGGTTGTCAGCGCTATGGCGATTCGGGCATTGTGTCACCTTCCTGGTGATACTGTATTGAGGCAGAAAGCGACAAGAGTGCCATCCATCGATGGCTCCATTCAGCAGCTTATTGATGACATGGTGGAGACAATGCGGCAGGCAGATGGTATAGGTCTAGCTGCTCCTCAGGTGGGGGTGCCTCTGCGGGTGATAGTGCTCCAGATGCCTGAAGAGGAGCTTATGGTTATTATCAACCCAGAGATAGTGAAAAGTGATGGGGAGCGGGAGGTGACCGAGGGTTGCCTCAGTGTCCCCGGCTATGCTGGCGAGATAAAGCGTTCAGTCTCCGTCACTGTTAAAGGCTTGAATCGACAGGGGAAGGCAATCAGGATTAAGGCAACCGGACTCATGGCTCAGGCTCTGGAGCATGAGCTTGACCACCTCGATGGCGTTTTGTTTATTGACCATGTAAAAAGTAGGGATAAGTTGTACAAGGTTGAGGCCGGAACTGGCCCTGAGGAGTTATGAAGTGGAGAAGACCTTGGTTCAGTGTGATTTCGATGGCACTATTACCGAGAAGGATGTCAGCTTTCTGATATTGGATGCCTATACCGGTGGAGGTTGGAAACAGATATGGAACCAGTATCAGGGAGGCAAGATATCTGTGGGTGCTTTTAATACCAGAGCATTTGCTATGGTTAAAGCTGATGAACAGGCACTGCTCAGCTTCATCAAGAGCAGGGTGAGGATACGAGCCGGATTTGACGAATTGCTGGCCTGTTGTGAGAGGAAGGGCTTTAAGTTTACCATTGTAAGCAATGGGCTGGATTTCTACATAAAGGCAATCTTGAGAGATATAGGTATCGACAATATAGATGTCTTCGCCGCCCAGACCCGGTTCGAGACCAGCGGTATTGATGTCCGCTATATCGGTCCCCAGGGCGAGCAATTAGAGGATAGCTTTAAGGACGCATATGTTAGATTATTTAGAGGCAGGGGTTATCGAGTAGCGTATATCGGGAACGGCGCCTCCGACCTATCTCCGGCAAGGCAGTCCCAATATATTTTCGCCACGGGTGACCTACTAGCAAAGTGCAAGAATATGAAGCTTGCTTATACCCCTTTTGCGGACCTTAATGATGTCGTCAAAGTCCTGGAGCTTATGTAGTCCCATAATCCCTTTCGCCAAAGATTTTGCTTCCTATTCTCACTATATTGGCCCCTTCTTCTATAGCAATCTTATAGGAATTGGTCATCCCCATAGAGAGATATCGCATATCAACATTGGGAAGCTGAAGCTGCTCGATTCTTTCAAATATCTTTCTTGTCTCCACGAAGTAGGGCCTGGAATCTTCAGGGTCGCCCGCGAAAGGACCCATAGTCATCAGCCCCATGACCTTGATGTTCTGATAGGCTGATATCTCCCTTATTAATTGCTCCGCTTCCTCAGGGAGGATACCTGCCTTCTGTTCCTCCCGTCCGCTGTTTATCTCAATCAATATCGGCATAACCTTGCCTATTTGGCTGCATCTTTTATCGATCTCTCTGGCTAACTCTGAAGAGTCAACGGTTTCAATCATGTCAAATATCCTTACCGCCTTTTTAATCTTATTCTTTTGAAGGTGCCCGATGAAGTGCCACTTTACTCTATTTCCTGCCGTCTCATAGGCTCTCTCTGCTTCCTGAACATAGTTCTCGCCTATAATTTTTACTCCTGCCTCCGCTGCTTCCAGGATTTCTGCGGGCTGTCTGGTCTTGGCAGCAGCTACCAGCTCCACACCGGCAGGTAGTTCACTCAAGATTTGGCTGACATTTTGTTCTATCATTTTCAATCGGGTAAGGTATTTTAGCATTTTATACTAGTTGCCGAAAAGCAGAGACTGAGTTATATTATTAGGGATGGGCCACAGTGAAAGGAGAAGCCTATGGCAACTGAGGTGCAGGTGAGAGAGAGTCTGGGGGAGATATTGGTTCCCGGTGTTAAGCGCAGCCTGGCGGTAATGAATCTGGTACGCAAGGTGGTTGTCTCCGACCACGGAGTCGATATTACGCTAGCCTCGACAGCTCTGAATGAGTCCGCTCGAGATTGGATTGCCGCCAAGGCAAAAACAGTTGTAGGAAAGCTGACCGATGTAGATGGAGTGGATGTGGGCTTTGTTGAGGCTAAGCCTGGTGAGTTAAATCAGGTTAAAAATATCATTGCTATAATGAGTGGCAAGGGGGGAGTTGGCAAATCATTGGTGGCTGGACTTGTTGCTGTTGGTCTCAGGCGGCAGGGTAGCGAAGTGGGTATTCTGGATGCCGATATCACCGGCCCCAGTATTCCCAAGATGTTTGGCATTAATGAGCGACCCGCTGGTAGCGATACCGGGTTTATGCCGGTGCTTTCAAGGTCGGGGATAGAGGTGATGTCTATCAATCTTCTCCTGCCTCAGGAGGATGAGAGTGTTCTCTGGCGTGGTCCCCTGATATCCAGAGCGGTTACCCAATTCTGGCAGGAGGTGCTTTGGGGTAAGCTTGATTATCTGGTGGTGGACCTGCCGCCGGGAACTGCTGATGTGCCTCTCACTGTGATGCAGACGATTCCTGTATCCGGGATAGTCATCGTCTTTACCCCTCAGGATTTAACCACTATGATAGTTAAAAAAGCAATACGTATGGCGAAGAAGATGGGCAAACCTATTATTGGCGTGGTGGAGAATATGAGCTATTTATATGTGCCGGAAATAGACAAGCGAATTGAGCTCTTCGGCAAGGGTAAGGGTAGGGAGATGACGCAGGCTGCCGGAGCTCCTCTTTTGGCACAGTTGCCTATAGACCCGGAGTTAGCCAGGTTGTGTGACGAAGGAAATATAGAACGCTACGACTCTGATGTCTTGACCAGCCTGAGAAAGGCTCTGACCAAGGCATTGCCCCTGACCGAAGGAAAGGAGTGAAGCAAAATGCCTCCCATAGTTTCCATTGTAGGTAGAGCGCAATCAGGAAAGACGACCCTGGTGAAGAAACTGATCGGGGAGTTAAAGTCGAGGGGTTATGGGGTGGCTACCATTAAGCATGCCCCCAAAGGCATGACCTTTGATGAGACCGATAAAGATAGCTGGCAGCACATTCAGGCTGGAAGTGAGGCTACGGTGGTTGCTTCGCCGGATAGGGTGGTGCTGATTAAGCCTGTCGCTGAGGAGCTGGCTCTCGATGAGCTAGCCCCGCTCTTTGGCGAGGATTATGATATCGTCCTTGCTGAAGGTTTCAAGCAGGGTGATTCCCCTAAAATAGAGGTCCACCGCAGGAAGATTGGTCCACCCCTTACCAATATCAAGAAGCTTATTGCCATAGTCACCGACGAGCCTCTGGAAACCAAAATAAGGCAGTTTTCTCTGCAGGACATCAAGGGTCTTGCTGACCTTCTGGAGGAGGGCTTCATCAAGCCCCGGCAGGAACGGCTTTCCCTTTATGTGAATAAAGCTCTCGTATCCATGGGTTCCTTCCCTAAGGGGATTATCACCAATATCATCCTCGCTATGGCTGCTTCCCTGAAGGGGGTGGGGAAGGTCAGGAGCCTGGAGATATTCTTAAGGCGAGGTTCAGGGAAGTAATCAGGGCTGATATATTGATTTTCCCTCTCTGAAGCCCCCCTTTATGCTTGAAAAGATTGCGGTTTTACGTTATAAATAGAGGGTATTATACTTTAGAAGATTCTTTGTTAGCCCACTCTCAGTTGGGGTTGCCGATGAAAAGGACTAGGTTTGGCTAAAAAGAAGGTAGAGAAACCGAAGCGCGAGATTACCAGACGCCAGCGTTCCCACTGGCAGCGGCAAAAGGAAAGGCAACGTCGTATTCTTATCGTAGGAATAGCTGTTATTGCCGCCGTGGGCGGAATTTTGGGGGGCGGGTGGTATACAAATGAATACCAGCCGCTGCGGCAAACTGTAATCAGGGTCAATGATACCGAGTTCAGCATGCGGTATTACATAGATATGCTTGAATTGCAATATATACATGGTGTAAGCAGTGATGTGGTGACATTTATTGAGCAGGGTGAGCTGATAAGGCAGGGGGTTGAGGCTGAAAATCTGGGTATCACTGTCAGCGATAGTGAGATTGATGAGGAGCTTAAGAACTACGACCCTCCATTAGGCAGGAAGTATCGGGATGTAGCCAGGGCCAGTATATTAACGGAGAAATTGCTAAGTGAGCACTTTGAACGAGAGATCCCGTTATCCACTGAGCAGAGACAGGTGATGGCAATGTTCCTGGAGAGTGAGGACCAGGTGGCTGAGGTTAGGACTAGGTTGGAAAATGGCGAAGATTTTGGGCAGCTGGCTGGCGAGCTTTCCCTGGAAGTTTTCTCCAAAAATGATAATGGCGACCTCGGCTGGCATCCCAGGGGTATCTTATCTGAACTACTGGCCACCTCCGTGCCTGAGGATTATGCCTTTGCTTCTGAGGTGGGGGTGTTAAGTAGGCCACTGCAAGATGAAGCCACACACAAAGGCGTTGGCTACTGGGTGATTGAGATGCTGGAGAGAGATGAGGAGAAGGCTCACACCAGAGCAATTTTACTGGGCAGTGAGCAGGAGGCGCAGGGGATAATGGCTCGATTGGAAGGCGGCGAGGATTTTGCTGGGCTGGCTGAGGAGTTTTCTCAGGATATTGGCTCCAGGGGTGAGGGGGGTGACATGGGCTGGCTAGAGTCGGAGGATGTAGCTGCGATATTTAAGGACTTTATGTTAAACTCCGAGCCTGGGGAGCTTAGCCATCTGATAAGGGATGACGGGGCGAGAACTATGGGAGGGTATTGGCTGGTAAAGGTTGTGGACAGGGATGATAACAGGAAGATTGAAGATGATGAGAGGGAGTTGTTGAAACTAAAGGCACTGGATGAGTGGATAGCCTCGTTGTGGGATAACCCGGAGAACGAGGTTGAGGATTATCTGGATAGTGAGAAGATGGCGTGGGCGATAGAAAGAGCCAGAAGGAATGTACCTAGATAGTGGGGCTAAAGCGATGAAGAAACAGAGTATCGGAGTTGGCTTAATAGGGTTGGGGACAATTGCTGGGCAGGTAGCCAAGGTTTTAATAGAAAAATCAGACGCTCTGGCTGAGCATGTTGGTTGTCCTCTTGTCCTGCGAAAGGTAAAAGTTCTGCCTCAAGATTTAACCAGGCCGCAGGCAAAAGAGCTGGATTCAAAGCTGTTTACTACCGACACTGACGAATTTTTCGCCACTCCGGAGATAGACATAGTGGTTGAAGCCATAGGGGGCGAGAACCCGGCGCGGGAATATTTAAACAGGGCGCTTTCTAGCGGCAAGCATGTAGTCACCTCCAATAAAGAGGTCATTGCCAAGCACGGGGCAGAGTTTCTGAGCCTGGCTCAGTTGAATGGGGTGGGGCTGCATTATGAGGCTGCGGTGGGTGGTGGCATCCCCCTTATCGGTCCCTTTCAGCGTGACCTGCTGGCTAACGAGATAAGCGGTATTTACGCCATAATAAATGGTACTACCAACTTTATTCTCACCAGGATGGCCAGAGACGGTATGGACTTCCCCTCGGCTCTCAGTCGGGCTCAGGAATTGGGCTACGCTGAAGCCAATCCACGGGATGACATAGAGGGGATAGACGCTACCTATAAGCTGGCTATCCTCTCCTCTTTAGCTTTTCACAGTCGGGTTCGCCCGGATGATATCTACCGTGAGGGGATTTCACGGCTTAGCAGCCGCGATTTTCAGTATGCCAGCGAGCTTGGTTTTGCCATAAAGCTTCTGGCTATAGCCAAACAGAGCGATGATTCCATTGAGGTGCGGGTTCACCCCGTGTTTATCCCTGAAGATTCTCTACTGGCTAAGGTTGAGGGTGTTTATAATGCTATTCTGGTTGAAGGCGACCTGGTGGGCAAGGTGCTTTTCTTTGGTGAAGGCGCTGGCCCTTTAGCCACCAGCAGCGCCGTGGTGGCCAATATTGTGGCGGCGGCAAAAGATGTTGTTGTTGGGGTCGGCGGCGGAGCCTATTGGAAGGCGGAGACAGGCAAACAGGTTAAACCGATGGCGGAGATTGAGACACGATATTACCTCAGGCTCAATGTTGCTGACAAACCTGGCGTTTTAGCCCAGATTTCTAAGGTTCTGGGTGACCACCAAATTAGTATTTCTTCATTTATTCAGAAGCTGACTGATTCAGCGGCTCAGACTGCTGAAATTGTTATCATGACTCGTCCCGCTCAGGAAAAGGCAATGCAGCAGGCTCTTGACGAGCTGGCATCCCTTCAGGTAGTTAAGGAGATAAGCAACTTTATCCGGGTGGAGGCTTGAGCAGAGGGATGATGAAACCCGGAGTTCTGAACAGGTATAAAGACCTCCTTCCGGTTACGGCCAAGACACCCCTGTTCTCAATGGGTGAAGGGAGTACCCCTCTGGTCAGATGCGGCGGGCTGGAGAAGGAGATTGGTTGTGGGGGGTTGTATTTCAAGCTGGAGGGGTGTAACCCTACCGGCTCATTTAAAGATAGAGGTATGGTGGTTGCTGTAGCTAAGGCGCTGGAGGCGGGCAGCAAGGCGGTGATGTGTGCCTCAACCGGTAATACCAGTGCCTCTGCTGCTGCCTACGCTGCTTATTGTGGGCTTAGCGTGGTTATTGTTGTCCCTAAAGCCAAGATTGCCCTGGGAAAGCTGGCTCAGGCTATCATCTATAAGGCTAAGATAGTCAGTATAGATGGAAATTTTGACCAGGCTCTAAGCATAGTGAGAGGGTTAACTGATAAGCATCCCATTACTCTGGTGAACTCGCTTAATCCCTATCGTATAGAGGGGCAGAAAACTGCCTCCTTCGAGATTGTTGATGTTTTAGGCGATGCCCCTGACTATCTCTTTATCCCGGTAGGTAACGCTGGTAATATTACCGCTTACTGGAAGGGCTTTGTGGAATATTATGAGAAGGGAAAAGCCAAGACTAAACCCAAGATGATGGGGTTTCAAGCCGAGGGCGCTGCCCCTATTGTTCGCGGTTGTGCCATTGAGGAGCCGGAGACTGTGGCTTCAGCAATACGGATAGGCAATCCGGCCAGCTGGCAGAAGGCGGTAGCCGCCCGCGATGATTCTGGCGGAATTATTGACATGGTCGGCGATGGAGAGATTCTGTCTGCTCAGAGCCTTCTGGCTGCCAAGGGCGGCATCTTTGGTGAGCCAGCCTCAGCTGCTTCATTAGCTGGGCTTATTAAGCTCTCTCGCAGTGGCGTGGATTTCTCACAGAAGAGGGTTGTTTGTGTGGTAACTGGCACCGGGCTTAAGGACACCGATATTGCTTTGAAGAATGCGGAGCCTTTTCTTGAGCTTCCAGCAGATTTACCGGCTGTGGAGCGGGCTTTGGGGTGGGGCTAAAAGGAGGGCAAAGTGATTGACCAGGATAAAATCAAAAAAGCGATAACTTCTATTATTGAGGCTATTGGTGAGGACCCTGCCAGAGAAGGTCTGGTGGATACCCCCAGCCGCGTGGCGGAGATGTATACCGAGCTTTTTATGGGGGTGGATAAGGATGCCAAGGAGGAGATGCGGGTAGTTTATGAGGCAGGACATCGGGAGATGGTAGTTTTGAGGTATGTCCCCTTTTATTCTATGTGTGAACATCACCTTTTGCCGTTTTATGGGGTGGCTCACATAGGTTATATTCCTGATGTTGATGGGCGTGTTGTCGGTATTAGCAAATTAGCACGAGTGGTAGAGATAACCGCCAGGCGTCCTCAGATTCAGGAGAGAATGACTACTGAGATTGCTGATGCTATTGTGGATGGACTAAATCCTGCCGGGGTGGCGGTGGTGGTTCAGGCGGAACACCTGTGTATGATTATGCGTGG
This sequence comes from Dehalococcoidales bacterium, assembly GCA_016783245.1. Lineage (GTDB taxonomy): Bacteria > Chloroflexota > Dehalococcoidia > Dehalococcoidales > BS750m-G39 > BS750m-G39. The sequence goes on from JADHWY010000001.1 coordinate 21,559, forward strand.
CATCAAAAAACCGGGAAGCAATATTGTTACCTCAGCTGTCAGGGGTACCTTCCGTACTCATCCAGAAACCAGAGCCGAGTTCTTCTCTCTGGTACAGGGTAAGTAAGTAGGTATTACTCACCCATAATTTGCAAGATAATCTGCCTTGACCTCGGCCGGTTGTCGAAGTCTACCACCACTATCTGCTGCCAGGTGCCCAGGCTCAATTTTTTCTCATTGAAGGGGACTACCAGCGAGGCACCGAGTAATGAAGCGCGGACATGAGAGTATCCATTGCCATCACCCCAGCGGCGGTCATGGTCATAGGGGATGCTCTTGGGGATGTTTCGCTCCCACATACCCTGGAAGTCAGAAATCAAACCTGGCTCATACTCAATGGTAGATATTCCAGCGGTGGAACCGGTTACAAAGAGGGTAGCCGTCCCATTGTTTATCCCGGCTTGAGCAACCTCCTGCTCTACCTGGGGGGTAATATCAATAATGTCACACTCCCCTTTGCTCTCAAAATTTATTTTCTTAGTGACTATCATCCTAGGGTTACCTCCTGATTTTAAGACCCATCTGAGCTTCTTATTTTATTTCAATAGATGAGCACTAGCCCCAGCTTTGTTCCGTGGGGCACCTCTGGTGGTGGTAGGGATCGTCCGATAGGATAGATGTCCCAGCCTACCTTTGCTGCCATGGTGAAAGCATCCATCCCCACTGCTTCCATAGAGGATCTGGCCATTGGGAAATGCTTACAAGATTGTCCTGGTACCAGGGCAATACACTCGGTATTAGGGCAGAAGGTATTTTTGCATGATCCACCAGCAAATGCGAGGGCTAGGTGGTAGCCATCATAGAAGGCCTCGGCCTCAATCCTGGCCGCGATCTCGTAATTTTTCATTGCGGATGGGGTTGACAATCTCTTCTCTCTGACCTCAGGGCCGGCTAGCTCTTTAGAGGGTACCTTTATCATGCTAAATATGGCGTACCGGAAGTTATTCACTACTCTTCTAACTAGAGCTAGGTCCATTGCATAAGGAGGACAGTTAACATTGGTTCCATAGAAGGGGCATCTGGGATAAGTACATTTCCCTAGCACTCTATCGTCAATCAATATCATATCGGTGGTGATAATCTTGGCGTCTGTGGCGCCAAGCTCAAGAGCCCTTCGTCGGTATCTTTCGAGGTCTTGTTGAAGCACCTCATCAGGAATTTTCTCTACAATTTTACGAACCATTGTGATGCCTCCCTTGATATTTATGTTTAATAATCTAGTTCATCCCAGATGATATCATCTAGGTTGAATACGGGGCCATCCTTACATACCTGCTTCAGCCCACTTTTTGTCTTCACCGTGCACCCATAGCACACTCCAAGCCCACATCCCATCCTCACCTCCAGAGAAACCTGGGTTGGTTTATCTTTCAGCAGTTCCTCTCTTTTACTATACATTTCTTTATACATACCGAGAGGACCGCAGACAAACACCTGGTCCGCCCGGCCAGTATATTGAGGGAGGAGGTCGGTTACCTTGCCCCTGTATCCGACCGTGCCATCTTCCGTGGCTGAGACCAGTTTGATTTGTGGAGGTATAGAGCACCTATTCCTGTCTGCTGTTCCGTAGAGCAGCGTTACTGAGCATCTCTTCTTCAATGCTTCCTGTGCCAGAAAGTATAGTGGGGCAATGCCGTTGCCTCCTGCCACTAAAAGTAGATTATTTGAGTCAGGATTGATAGAGAAGCCATTGCCCAGTGGTCCGAGCAGGTCTATAGTGTTGCCCTTTTGGCGTTTAGATAGCCAGTATGTACCGTTGCCTACTACGTTGAATAAGAGGGCAAGCTTATCACCGTCTGTTTGGTGGACACTTAAAGGACGGCGTAGCGGTAATTCATCATCCTCGCCACAGCGTACCATGACAAATTGCCCTGGCTTTGCTTCTGAAGTCATCTCAGGGCAGTTCAGCCGCATAAGCCAGGTGCCGGCGTATTTTTGGCGTCCCTGGGATAAAAATTCTTCCCAAAGCTTCTCGTTGGATATTACAGTCGCTACAACCTGCTTCAAGGCAGCTTCTCTTTTCCTGCTCGGTATCGCGGTAGGGGTTGGATGCTGTAAATCTGGCTTCCATTGACCAGCGCCTCGGCTGCCGCTCGAGCGGTGTCAAGGGAGGTAAAGCAGGGGATGCGTTTCTCAACAACCGCCCGACGGATATGGAAGCCGTCTCTCAGTGGGACGCGGCCTCCGGTAATGGTGTTGACCACGCCATTTACTGTGCCATCGTTGATGATATCGATAATATTGGGGTGTCCTTCACTCAATTTCTTGCTTATCATGGTCACCGGAAGTCCGGCAGCCTCAATCATAGCTGCTGTGCCCTCGGTGGCATACAGCTTGTAGCCTGCCGTAGAGAACCTTCTGATTATTGGTAGCGCTTCAGGCTTGTCCCTGTCGGCAATGCTGAACAGTATCGCCCCTTGAGGCGGTAGCATCAGTCCGGCGGCGAGAAGAGCCTTGGCTAAAGCGGCATCAAAGGTATAGTCGATTCCCATGACCTCTCCAGTGGACTTCATTTCCGGACCGAGGTAGGTGTCAACGCCAACCAGTTTCGACATGGAGAAGACAGGGGCTTTGATAGCCACCAGGTCTTGTTTTTCCCATAATCCAGTTTCATAGCCCTGCTCCTTGAGGCTCTCACCCAGCATAACCTTGGTTGTCACCTTTACCATGGGCACGCCGGTAACCTTGGAGATGAAGGGGATGGTGCGGCTAGCCCGAGGGTTGACCTCAAGGACATAAACCGATGACCCTTTATCGCTGGGCATGATGACGAACTGAATATTCATTAACCCCTTAACTTCGAGTCCCAGTCCTATCCTGACGGCGTATTCGATAATAGTTTCTACCTCTTGCTCGGTAAGGTTTACCCCAGGGTAAACTGCCATGGAATCTCCACTGTGGACTCCTGCCCGTTCGATATGCTCCATGATTCCGGGAATGAGCACACGTTCCCCATCGCCAATGGCGTCAACCTCCACCTCTTTCCCTTCCAGGTACTTGTCAATGAGGATGGGGTGTTTGGTGTCCAGCTCTATGGCCTGGTTCATATAACGAATAAGCTCGCTGGCATTAGGCACTATCTCCATGGCTCTGCCGCCGAGGACGTAGCTGGGGCGGACCAATACCGGGTAACCGATGAGCTTGGCTATGTTAAGGGCTTCGTCTACGGAGGTTACCCCCGCTCCCGGTGGCTGGGGGACGCCTATCTGGTTAAGGAAGCGTTCAAACCTTCGTCTGTCCTCTGCCAGGTCAATAACATCGGCGCTGGAGCCGAGGAGGGGCATGCCGCTGCGAGTCAACGGCTCAGCCAGGTTTATGGCTGTTTGACCACCAAACTGAACTATAGATGGTGAGGGGATATTGCCCCCGGATTTGTCTTCCCGGCTCTCATTTTCCAGGATGTCACGCAGGCTTTCCTCATCCAGGGCTTCGAAGTAGAGGCGGTCGCTGGTGTCAAAGTCAGTGGATACTGTTTCGGGGTTGGAGTTGACCATGATGCTCTTGAAACCGGCTTCCTGAAGTGCCCAGGCTGAGTGAACGCTGCAGTAGTCGAACTCGATACCCTGTCCAATGCGGATGGGCCCGCTGCCGATGACTACCGCCCTGTTCCCCTGAAGAGGCTCAGCCTCGTTCTCCTCTTCGTAGGTGCTGTAGAAGTAGGGGGTGGCGGCGTCAAATTCAGCGGCGCAGGTATCTACCATCTTATAGACGGGGCGGATATTCCATTCATGGCGCAGCTCTCTAACCTGCTCAGTGAGTCTATCAGCCAGAGTTCCAACCTGCTCGTCGGAGAAGCCAAGTCGTTTCGCCTTTCGCAGAAGTTCTGGCGTCAGCGACTCTGATAAAAGTTGCTTTTCCATATTGACGATATTCTGGAACTTGTTGAGGAACCAGAGGTCAATGTCGGTATGCTCAGTCAACTGTTCAATGGTTATCCCTCTTCTCAGGGCAGCCATTATTGCCCACAATCGGATGTCGTTGGGCTTCAGGTGATAGGAGTTGATATTTTCCCCCATCTCCCAATTCTGGTCTTCCCACAATAGTGACCTCTTGCCGAACTCCAGGGAGCGGATGGCTTTCTGAAGGGCGGACTCAAATGTCCTGTCAATAGCCATCACCTCGCCGGTGGCTTTCATCTGGGTGCCGATAATTCTGTCGCCGGAGGCGAACTTATCGAAGGGCCAGCGGGGAATCTTAACCACCAGGTAGTCCAGTGCCGGCTCAAAGGCAGCCATCGTTTTCCCCGTTACCGCATTGGGGATTTCATCCAGCCTTTTACCCACTGCTATCTTGGCTGCCACCCTGGCGATGGGATAGCCGGTGGCTTTACTGGCCAGGGCGGATGAGCGGCTGACGCGGGGGTTGACCTCGATGACGTAGTACTGCTCGCTTCTGGGGTCGAGGGCAAACTGTACATTACAGCCCCCCTCCACGCCCAGGGCGCGGATAATCTTGAGGCTGGCTGTCCTCAGCATCTGGTACTCTTTGTTGGTCAGTGTCTGGCTGGGAGCGACTACGATACTATCGCCGGTATGCACCCCCATAGGGTCGATATTCTCCATATTACAGACGGTGATGCAGTTATCGGCGCCGTCACGCATTACCTCATATTCTATTTCCTTCCACCCTTCCACCGATTCCTCCAGCAGCACCTGGTGGATGGGACTTGCCGACAGCCCGGCGGTTACTATCTGCTCCAGCTCGCCTCTGGTGTAGGCTATGCCTCCCCCCGTTCCCCCCAGGGTGTAGGCAGGGCGGATGACAATGGGCAGGCCCATCCTGTCAGCTACCTCTCTGGCTTGCTCCAGGGTGTTGACGGTGGCGCTCTCCGGCACCGGCTCCCCGATTTTGAGGAGCATATCCTTAAACAGCTCTCGGTCTTCGGCGTTTCTGATTGTCTGTATCGGGGTTCCCAGCGACCTGACATTATATTTATCCAGAACGCCGGCATCAGCCAACTCTACCGCCAGGTTAAGCCCGGTCTGCCCGCCGAGGGTAGGGAGCAGCCCGTCGGGGCGCTCCTGCTCTATAATGCGGCTTACCGAGTCCACGGTGAGCGGCTCTATATAGATGATATCGGCGATGCCCTCATCGGTCATAATGGTGGCTGGGTTGGAGTTGACCAGCACCGAGATGACCCCCTCCTCCCGCATCGCTTTGCACGCCTGAGTGCCGGCGTAGTCAAACTCCGCCGCCTGCCCGATGATTATGGGCCCTGAGCCGATTATTAGTACTTTAGATGGTTTCAAGTTTACTCCTTACCAATGACATTAAAGACCCTTTTTCTCATTTCTGACTCAATTACTTCAAAATCTTCTTCTGAGATTTCTCTTAGGCTATGGTGATAAAAATGTCCCCATTTTTCCTTATTTTTTACAAATTGCAGATATTTATTGACTCCTTGAGCGGGTAGCATTCTATTATCCGTTAATACGAGGACTTTTTTAGTACGAAATCGGAGAGGGTATATAATCCTCTTTTGCTCTTTTTCATCCGCCCAAATCAAGCCTTGCAAAGCCTTATCTGAGTTGCTTGGCTTATATTCAGATTCGGCCGTGTATGTAGCCCCAAAAACCTTCTCAGACTTTATGTAGCAGGCAAAACTATCACCTTTTTCTATTCGTTTAACCCTTTTTAGACAATTATCTTTAAAACCTTCCACATTAAAGTTTCTCGACGCACTAGCATCAAAGTTCTTGCGAGTTGTAACAACCAGCCAATATTTATTCATAATATACCTCCATCTTCTACCTCGCCCCTTCTATTTACTTACCCTTTCCGTCTGTAGTCTGGGCAGAAAATAGCACAAGGGCGTTCAGGGCGCTGACATGCGCTTCTCCAGTCATACATACAGCTATCACACAGATACTCTCCCTTTCTAAGTCTTGGAATCAACTCTTGCCTCTGTTCCAGTTCCACTTCGGAGAATGTAAAGTGGCAACATTGACATTCGTTTCCAAGGAAATACGTGTCCTTTTGACATTTGGGACAATATCTCGTTCCGTAATACCGTTCGCCCTTCTTAGCCATTGTTAAGACTTCCTTATTTATTTTGTCCTTTCCCTCACCATCTCCTTTTCTACCTCACCCCCTTAATCCCTGTTTAAATCCCTCTCGCTCTCCCTTTGCCAAAGGGAGAAGTTGTCATGTTTCCCCATTTTTCAAAGGGGGAGGTTTGGGTGGAGAGGGGCGAAGCCCCTCTAAAACTCCCCTTTTTATTTTGCTTCTTTTATCATCTCCATAAACTTGTCAAACATATAGACATTATCCCAGGGGCCGGGGGAGGCTTCGGAGTGGTACTGGATGGCGAATATGGGTAGCTCCCGGTGGCGCAGCCCCTCTACGGTGTCGTCATTGAGGTTGATATGGCTTACCTCCAGCCCGTTTTTGAGGGTATCGGGGTCAACGGCGTAGCCGTGGTTCTGGGCGGTTATATATACCCTGCCCGTATCCAGGTCTCTGACGGGGTGATTACCGCCGCGGTGCCCGAACTTGAGCTTGAAGGTCTTAGCCCCGAAGGCGCGGGCGATAAGCTGGGAGCCGAGACAGATGCCCATTATCGGCTTTTTGCCCATCAGTTGCTTAACCGTCTCTACCGCATAGTCCAGCAGTTCGGGGTCACCGGGGCCGGGGGAAAGCATTATGCCGTCCGGCTTCATATTCAGGATATCCTGGGGTGGGGTGGTGCAGGGCACTGCGGTTACCTCACAGCCCAGCCGGCTCAGGATGCGGAGGATATTATATTTCAAGCCGCAGTCAAGGGCGACGACTTTACATAAAGATTGTTTGCTCTTTTTGGGTGAGGCTGGCTCTGGTTTCCACTGGTAGGGGGCATCGGTGGTTACCTGCCTGACGAAGTCCTCTGAGCCGTAGCGGGGCAGGGTCTTTAGCTCTGCCAGAGCCTGCTCGGGGGTCTTATCATTGGTGATGATGCCCATCATTACCCCCGATGTGCGAAGTCGGCGGGTAATGGCCCTGGTATCCACGCCGTAGATGCCGGGTATGTTATATTCCTTGAGGAACTGACCGAGGGTGCCGGAGCTGAGATAATGGTTGGGCTCAAGGCACTCCTCTCTGACCACAAAGCCTCTTACCTGTATCTTCCTGGACTCGTAATCGTCCTTATTGATGCCGTAGTTGCCGATGAGGGGATAGGTGGGGACCACAATCTGCCCGGCATAGGAGGGGTCGGTGAGCATCTCCTGATAGCCCACCATGCTGGTATTGAATACCACCTCGCCATGGATGCTGTCCTCGGCACCAAAGGAATGGCCGTGATAAGTGGTGCCATCTTCTAAGACTAATATTGCCTCTCTGGTCATCGACTCTCCCTCACCATAATAGAATCATCCTGATAAACTAGCCTTCCCTGAGATATAGTTGTCAACACCCTGCCTTTAAGGGTGGAGCCGGCCAGGGGGGTATTCTTTCCTTTGGAGGCAAAAGCCTTGGTATCCACCACCCACTCCTTATCGGGGTCAAAGATAGTGATATCAGCCGAAGCCCCAACTTCAAGGCTGCCCAGCTTTCCGTATCTGTCGCCGATAATTCTTGCCGGTTCGCAGGTGAGCTTGGAGATGAGGGTGGTCGGAGTTAGCTGCCCGCTGTGTACCAGGCTCATCAGGCTGCCCAGGGCGGTTTCCAAGCCACTGATGCCGGAGGGAGCCAGGGCAAATTCAGATGCTTTATCGGCTTCGGTGTGGGGGGCGTGGTCGGTGGCAATGGCATCTATTATATTTTCATTAAGCCCCTGAATCAGGGCTTTGATATCTTGCTTTGTCCGCAGTGGCGGGTTCACCTTGGCATTGGTGTTATAGCCGATGACCGTTTCCTCGGTCAGGGTGAGGTGGTGGGGGGTAACCTCGGCGGTAACCTTGGCGCCCTTTTCCTTAGCCTGACGGATAAGCTCTACCGAGACTGTGGTGGAGACGTGAGCGATGTGCAGTCTGGCTCCGGTGAGCAGTGCTAGACTAAGGTCACGGGAGACCATAATTTCCTCGGCGGCAGGTGGTATCCCCTGAAGGCCCAGCTTGGTTGCTGTCGCCCCTTCATTCATAACTCCGCCGGCGCTAAGCGATGTGTCCTCGCTGTGGTCAATAAGGGGTAAACCAATGGCTCGGCTATGCTCTAAAGCGCGGCACATCAGGCCTGTGTCCTGTACGGGGCTGCCGTCGTCGCTGAAGGCGATTACCCCGGCTGAAACCATCTCGTCCATAGGGGCTAGCTCTTTCCCTTTCCTCTGCTTAGAGATACAGCCGATGGGCAGGATACGGACCACGCCCTCTGATGAGGCTAAAGACATTACATAAGCTATAGTAAAACGGTTATCCAGCGGCGGCCTGGTGTTGGGCATGCAGCAGATGGTGGTGAAGCCGCCCCTGGCAGCGGCCCTGCTTCCGGTGGCGATGGTTTCCTGGTTCTCAAAACCGGGCTGTCTCAGGTGACAGTGGAGGTCAATAAACCCGGGGCAGACTATCAGCCCTTGAGCGGGAAGGGTGGCATAATCTGGTTGGGGTGGGGCTGCCTCCCCCTTGCCCAGCCAGGCAATCTTGCCCTCGACGACAAGTAGGCTACCAATATTATCTATCCCTTGGCTGGGGTCAATTATATGCCCCCCCTGAATAACTAAGGGCTTCATTGTTCTTTGCTCATCTTTCCCCTGTCATCTCCGGTCTCATGCTCTCCTTTGGCGTAGTGGCTGGGCTTGAAACCGTGAGCCCCGGCGTCGCTTTCTGAATCGAAAATAATCAGATTCTCCGGTTTAATCTTTCTCGTCCAATGACTATCAGCGCTATGATATTTTTTCTCAGCCAGTATTCCTTCATGCCATTCTGTACTGGCAATATATTTGGGCTCGAAACCATGCTCACAATAGGCACACCTCAGTGTCAGAGGCCTACTTTTGACTATCTTGAATTCGGGTTTGAGGTACTTTATTTCGGTTTCCTGTACCGAGACACATCTGGGATTGGGGCATCTCACGCCGTATTCACGCTGGTAAACAGGGTAGTCTGTTTGAGGCAAAGAGTCTTCTTGAGCAGGGGAAATTTCCTTGACTCCCAACAATGAGGCAATTAACGCCATTCTGACTGGCACTCCTAAGGCTGCCTGCTTGAAGTACATACTTCGTGGGTCAGTATCCAGCTCGTAGGCTAGCTCATCAACCCGGGGCAGGGGGTGCATAATAAGGGTTTTCTTAAACTCCTTTTCTTTAAGTAGCTTCTTATCTACCACCGGGTATCTTTCCTCGGACTCTTTTCCTTCCTTGGAGGCAGCAAACCGCTCCTTTTGAGGTCGGGTAACATAAAGGGCGTCGACTCCTTTTTCTAATTCCACCTGGAGACTGAGGTTAGGCATCATGGCTAGTTGATGTGGGCTTCCCGGTGTTATGTATATGGCATCGAGGGTTGAGGGCATTTTCTTGACAGCTGAGTTAGCGGCATCATATTTCTCAAGTTCACCCCCGTATTCGGTGACCAGCTTATCGATAATGTGTTGTGGCACTTCCAGGCCTGGAGAGGGGCAAAAGAGAATATCGGCTCCGAGTTTAGCCAGAGCGAACATCAGGGAATGCACCGTTCGTCCATATTTCAGGTCGCCCCACAGGGCAATCTTCAGCCCTTTGATGGTTTGCCGTGCCTTCTTGATGGTATAGAGGTCCAATAGTGTCTGGGTTGGGTGCTGGTGGCCTCCGTCACCAGCATTTATCACTGGAACGCCAGCATAGTCGGCGACTACCTTGACTGCCCCTTCCCAGGGGTGCCGGATGACAATAATATCAGCATAACTGCCGATTACTCTGGCCATATCGGCAATGCTTTCACCTTTAGCAAGTGAGGTTGCCTTTACATCAACTGCAGTGACGACACTGCCCCCGAGTCTATGTATTGCGGTTTCAAATGATAGGCGTGTCCTGGTGCTGGGTTCGAAAAACAGGCTAGCCATAACCTTACCCCGGCACAGGCCGAGCTGTTTTCCCATGGAGTCTGACATTTCATCAGCTAGGGAGAACAGTGCCTCCATCTCCCCATTGGATAGGTCATCTATGGTTACCAGGCTTCTGTTTACAAGAGCCATATTAGTTCCTTCCGGAGCAATCTGCTTTGCTCGGTTTAGTTCTGTCATCTGCCGTATCTGTTATAGCTACCTCATCTATACCGTCGGTTTCCAGTAGTTGAACCTGTATCTCCTCATGTCTGGAGCTGGGCACATTCTTGCCCACATAGTTAGCCCGTATCGGCATCTCGCGATGGCCGCGGTCAACAAGCACGGCTAGTTGAATCAAATTTGGTCGTCCCAGGTCAATGAGGGCATCCATAGCGGCACGGGCACTGCGTCCCGTGTATAAAACATCATCAACCAGCACTATGGACTTATCGTCGATGCTGGCTGGGATGTCAGTATGCTGGACGATGGGTTGGTGATTTGTTGAGGAGAGGTCATCTCGGTACAGGCTAATGTCCAGGGCGCCAATAGGTATCTTCAGTCCTTCGAAGTCTTCGATTAAGGCGGCCAGTCGGTTGGCCAGAGGCACCCCGCGGGTGCGCATGCCAACCAGCACCAGGTGCTCAGCACTTTTATTTTGCTCTACGATTTCGTGGGCAATGCGCGCCAGAGTTCTTTTGATGTCCTCTGGGGTCATTATAACTTTTTTAGGCATAAAATAACCTCTTGCCTGTGCTGGCAAGAGGTCCTGCTATTCAGGTTCCTTCATTTCCCTTGCCAGCCTCTCCGGACTAGCTTAAAGGTTTCTATTTGCTTCTATCTAGGAGGCTATTATATCATATTAATATAAGCTATAGCAAATAGCACCAAAGTAGATTTTTCTTTATAGCAAAGCTATTGACCGGTAGCTGGTTTGGAACTATATAATTTCTCAGGCAATTCTATTTTCTGGGAGGGAAGTGAAAATGTCGCAAGAATTAAAGGAGAAGTTGAGGGCGGAAGGCTTGAATGAAGGGTTTGATTTTTTTGGTGTGGTTGATGCTGCCGAACTGGCAAAGGTCCCTTTCCCGCCACATCGGTGTCTGGACACACCCCAGGGATTCCTGCCCGAAGCCAAAAGCGTTGCTGTGTTTGGGATGCATGTCTGGGACCCATTATTTAACGCGGTGATAACATCGGTGCTGCCTGACGGGGCTATCCCCTTCGATGATGTCCCTGGTTCTCAGTACTATAACCTCTACTATGAGCTTACAGAGGCGAGGGCGCACCGCGTGGCGCAGGTGCTGCGGGATGCTGGGTACAAGACGGTGGTGACGCACTTCGTCCATGCCAAGGCGGCAGCAACCATGGCTGGACTGGGCTGGATTGGTAAGCATACCCTATGTATTACTCCCCAGCTTGGTCCCCGGGTGCGATGGTGCTGTATAGTGACCGATGCTGTTCTGCCTTATGACGAACCCTATACCAATGACCTTTGCCTTGGCTGTGATGACCTATGTATAAAAGCTTGTCCCACCAAGGCTATTATTCCTGGTTACTCCCAGGGTGTGGAGCCGGGGAAGAAGGTGGACTTCGAGAAGTGCATTGTTCCGCAGGAGATGCTGGCGGAACCCGATGAAGGCTGGCAGAAGTATGCCAAGAAGTACACCAGGCGCGGTTTCACCGAATGCTTGATATGTCATGATGCCTGCCCTGTGGGCAAGGAGGAGCATGAGCGGAGGCTCAAAGAGTATACCGCCAAACCGTGAAGTTAATTGACAGGCAGTTGCGTCTTATAGTTGAAAAAGCCTTTTGTCCTGCGGCAGAGCCATACCAGAAATAGCATAAATGGGACTTCTGTCAACACCCCAACCACGGTGGCGAGGGCGGCTCCGGAGGTTACGCCGAAGATAGTTATGGCTACCGCCACGGCTACCTCGAAGTGATTACTGCCGGCAATGAGGGCAGTGGGCGCCGCATCCTCATAGGGAAGGTGCATGCGCTTGGACATGATGTAGGCGATGCCGAAAACGAGGAGGATATTGAGGAATATGGGGATGGCAATCATGCCTACTACTGCTGGCATCTCAATGATTATGCTGCCCTGCAGAGTGAACAATATCACCAGAGTGCCGAGAAGGGCAATTATTGATACCATGCGTAGTTTAGGAACTAACCTGGATTCAAACCACTCGGAGCCTCTTCGTGTAAGTGCCCAGCGTCGGGTAAGGTAGCCCAGAATAAGGGGAGTGCCGATATAGATTCCCACCGAAAAGGCTATAGTTCTCCACGGTACTATAATCCCTGAAATACCAAGCAGCAACTGTGCCAGGGGGGCATAGAGGGCCACCATGGTTAGAGAGTTTACGGCGGTCATCATCACCGTGTGTCCCATGTTTCCCCTTGCCAGGTGACTCCACATAAGGACCATAGCGGTGCAGGGGGCAACGCCGAGAAGGATTAGCCCTGCCTGATATGACTGGGCCATTTCAGGAGACAGGTAGCCCTTGAAGACTATGGTCAGAAACACCATGCCAAGGAGAGCCATGGTGAAAGGCTTGATTGCCCAGTTAGCGATAAGCGTGGCTGCGATTGGCTTGGGGGTTTTGCCTGCCCTTAACACCTGGCCGAATGGTATCTGCACCATTATGGGATATATCATAAAGAATAGGCCGATAGCCACCGGAATGGACACGCCGGCATATGTTAGTTCGCCTAGAGCGGTGGAGAATTGGGGGAAAGCCCTTCCCATCCCTATCCCGGCGCCAATACCCAGCGCTACCCACAGGGTAAGATACTTCTCCCAGATTCCGAGTTTTCTTTCCTTGTTGTCCTCTGATTTAGTCTGCTCCATAAATAGTGCCCTATCTATATCAGCGATTTTGCCCGCATCCAGGGCCTGTTCTTACGGCGTGTTTTAGCCTTTTCTTGTCTTGTTTTAAAACCTCGTCACTGAGGGGGGAATCTTTAAGCAGTTTGGCTAAAGACACGGCGTAACGATTTACTGTCTGCCGGTCCAGGGAATAGATTATCCATGCCCCGTCGCGTCTTGCTGTCAGGAAACCGGCATCCTGAAGGATGCCGAGATTGCGCGATGCCCTGGATTGGGATATATCCAGAGCCTGCATAACCTCGCAGACACAACACTCCTTCTCCAGCAATACCTCCATAATCCTGAGCCTGGTTTCGTCGGAGAGTGCTCTTAGTGCCTTAATCAAGTCGTGCATGACTTCCCTCCCAATCATAAGCGCATAAGCGCATATGCGCTTATATCATACTGTTTTTCCTTCCGCCTGTCAATGCTTTATCACATCTCTGCGGATTCTCCTTTCAACTGAGCTGCGTCAATGTTATAATAGAAGGTGTATGGATATTCTGGCTGAGCTTAACCCGGCGCAGCGGGAGGCGGTGGAGGCAATTGATGGTCCGGTGCTCATCCTAGCTGGTCCCGGCAGTGGTAAAACCAGGGTTATCACCCACCGTATCGCCTATCTGATTAAGGTTTGTGGTGTAAGCCCGCGTTGCATTATTGCGGTTACCTTCACCAATAAGGCTGCCAAGGAGATGGAGGAGAGGCTTTCTCGTCTTGTTGGCAGCCGACTCAAGGATTTAACCCTGGGCACCTTTCATGCTATCTGTGCCCGCATTCTGCGCAGGGATGGTGGGGGAATTGGTGTTGACCCTAGATTTGTCATCTATGATGAAGAAGACCAGATAAGCCTAATCAAGCGCAGTATTCAGGAGGTGGGGCTTGAATCTAAACAGTATGCCCCTCGGGCGATAGCCTCAGCCATAAGCGCAGCTAAGGTCAGGTTGATAATACCCAGAGACTATATTAAGCATAGTCGCAGCTATTTTGAGGAGGTGGTACAGCGGGTCTATGAGCGTTATCAGCAGCTGCTCACCGAAAGTAGTGCCCTGGACTTTGATGACCTGTTAATGAAGACGGTACTGCTCTTCAGAAACAGCCCTGAGGTGCTGGCTAAATACCAGGAGAGATATCATTATATTCAGGTAGATGAGTTTCAGGATACTAATCTGGTTCAGTATGAACTGGTAAGGCAGCTGGGGGGGAAGTATGGCAACATCTGTGTCGTCGGTGACCCTGACCAGTCTATCTACTCCTGGCGATTTGCTGACCTGCGCAATATTCTTAGCTTTGAGAGGGACTATTCGGAGGCCAAAATTGTGTTGCTGGAGCAGAATTACCGCTCGACAAAGAAGATTCTGGAGACGGCATCCTCACTCATATCAGCCAATCAGCAGCATAAACCCAGGGAGCTGTGGACGGAGAATGAGGCGGGCGAGTTAATCACGGTGGTGGAAGCCTATACCGAGCAGGAGGAAGCCCAGTTTGTGGTTAATGAGATTGAGAGCCTGGTAAGTCAAAAGAAGGCTGGTCTGGGCGACTGTGCTGTAATGTATCGCACTAATGCCCAGTCAAGGGTTCTTGAAGAGGGGTTTGTTCGCTATGGAACCTCCTATAAACTGGTAGCGGGCACTCGTTTCTATGAGAGGCGGGAGGTCAAGGATATTATTGCCTACCTCAGGCTTATTCAGAATCCCCATGATACCGTTAGCCTGCTTCGAATAGTCAATGTCCCTCAGCGTGGCATTGGTCAGCAGACTCTAGTCAAATTATCCGGCTGGGCACAGTTGCTGGGAGTCTCTCAGTATGAGGCGTTGCATTCCATCAGTGAAACCAAGGACGATATGAAACCTCCGTTTAACCCTCGTATTACCAAGGTGTTGGTTGGCTTTATCAGCATGGTGGATGAGTTCACTGCCCAGAGTCGGAAGCTCAACCTGGTTGAGCTGTTCGATCTGGTGGTCGAGCGCTGTGGTTACGAGGAGTATATTCTAAACCAACCAGGTGGCGAGGAGCGTTGGGACAATATCCTCGAGCTTCGCACCCTGGTTCAGCAGTATAGCGATATGAAACCTCTCCAGGGCTTAGCCGACTTCCTGGAAGGGGTAACCCTGGTTTCCGATGTAGATGGGCTTGATGAGAGTGTCGACGCGGTAACCCTGATTACCCTTCACCAGGCGAAGGGCCTGGAGTTTCCCGTGGTGTTTATCGTGGGCATGGAGGATGGAATCCTGCCTCATTTTAAATCACTTGATGACCCTGTCCAGATGGAGGAGGAACGGCGGCTATGTTATGTCGGCATCACCAGAGCCAAGCAGAGGGTGTATCTGGTTCATGCCTTCCGTCGCAGCCTGATGGGGAGCACCGTGGTCAATAAACCATCGCGCTTCTTAGGAGATATACCCGGGCACCTGATTTCAGGTGGCGATTTGTGGCAGGGGGAGGAGAATCAGGCGGCGGCGACGATGTATTCCTGGGATAAGCCTTCGGCTCCACACCCCACCATCCAGAAACTGAGGACTGGCAGCCATGTACGCCATGCCGCATTTGGTGCAGGAGTGGTGGTAAGCTATCAGCCGATGGATGGCGACGCCGAGGTGGTGATTGCCTTCGACGAGGTGGGAATTAAGAAACTTTTGTTAAGCTTTGCCCACCTGGAGGAAGCGGATTAAAGGCTATTGACAAACTACACGGAAGCGTGTATTATTAACTGGTATGCCCATTAAAGTTTTAGACCCTAAACTGGTGTCCCGTATTGCTGCCGGGGAGGTGGTGGAGAGACCAGCCTCGGTGGTTAAGGAGCTGGTGGAGAACTCATTGGATGCCGGCGCCAGCCAGATTTCCATTGAGGCTAGGGGTGGTGGGGTAAGCCTGATAAGAGTGGTGGATAATGGGGCGGGAATCCCATCGGGAGAGGTGGAGCTTGCCTTCGACCGCTATGCTACCAGCAAGGTAGAAGGTCTTGATGACCTGGACTCTATTTCGACCCTCGGTTTTCGCGGTGAAGCCCTGCCCAGTATTGCTGCGGTAGCGGAGGTGGACATTGTTACCTGTGCTGCCCGTGAGACTACAGGTGCTCACCTCAGCTTGAGAGACGGAAGGGTGGTCGGTCGGGAGAGTGAGGGGCGCTCTCAGGGCACCACAGTTACCGTTAGGAATCTCTTCCGCAGGGTGCCGGCAAGGTTAAAATTCCTTAAGTCGCCAGCCACAGAGAATAGCCACATTGCCAATATAGTGACCCGATATGCCTTTGCCTTCCCCGAGGTTAAGTTTGTCCTGCTCATTGATGGCAGGGGGGCGCTTTCAACACCGGGCAGTGGTCGGCTGATAGACAGCATAATTGAGGTCTACGGCTCAGAGGTAGCCCGGAATATGCTGGAGATTGAGAGGGGGAGGTGGGAGGGTAGGGCAGCAACCTCATCACTCCTGGTAATGGGAATGGTAGGCTCGCCGGCAATAGGGCGTGCCAGTCGGGATTACCTCAATCTCTTTGTCAATCATCGCTGGATAAACAGTCGGCTGTTAGCCTGGGCGGTGGAGGAGGCTTATCACGGGCTGCTGATGAAGGGGAAACACCCCGTTGCCGTTATTGATATCATTCTTCCTCCCCAAGAGGTGGATATCAATATCCATCCTGGCAAAACCGAGGTGAAATTTCAGCAGGAACGCGCCATTTTCAGCGCTGTCCAGAAGGCAGTGAGGCAGGCGCTGATCAAGCTTACGCCGGTGCCTCAGGTTGAGGAGGTGGCTATCGCCTATGAAGCACCCTCACTGCTGAAGCAGGGATTTGAGATGCCAATCGGGGGTGATAGCGGCATCACCCCGGCACCGACAGTGGCTGCTCAGACCACAACGGCAACCCTGCCTGTGCTGCGGGTGTTGGGTCAGATCTCGGCTAGCTATATTATCGCTGAGGGACCTGACGGATTGTATCTCATTGACCAGCATGCTGCCCATGAGCGCGTTCTCTTTGAACAGATTGTGGGACAGAGGTCACGACAGGAAATAGAGGTTCAGGGGTTACTGGAGCCAGCGACATTTGAGGTCAGTCCTCAGCAGGAGCAGGTTCTCCGCGCTCGCTATAAAGACCTGGCTGGATTCGGCTTCTCTATAGAGCCTTTTGGCGAGAAAACCTTTCTCGTTCGGTCGGTGCCAGCCTTGCTTTCTAATAAAGACTGGGCAGGGATGGTAAGGGGGTTATTGGATTCAGGGGGGAATGAAGACGATTGGATGGAAAAGGTGGCAGTATCTATGGCTTGCCACAGTGCGGTGAGGGCGGGGCAGATATTAACCGAGGATGAGATGCGCGAACTGGTGCGCAAGTTGGAGCAGGCTTCCCTTCCTCACACCTGCCCTCATGGCAGACCGACAATGATTCATCTCAGCTTAGGGCAGCTGCGGAGCGAGTTTGGTAGAAGGTAGCTGCTCTTGTGGGGTGTAGTGAGCGACCACTCCCCATTGGTCCGGTGGCCATACTGATAGCCAAGCCTTGCCCACTATGTTCTGGCGTGGCACTGTTCCCCAATCACGGGAATCGTTGCTGATATTGCGGTTGTCTCCCAGGACAAAATATTCGTTCTCAGGGATTTCTGTCGGACGGAGGGTATCGTTGGTCGGCGCTTTAATGTAGGGCTCGTCTAAAGCTACATTATTAATATACACCGTTCCTCCTTTTATCTCAACTGTGTCGCCGGGTAAGGCGATGACGCGCTTGATGTAATCTTCATCCTCGTTGTCGGGGGGACGGAACACAATTACCTCACCTTGCTGAGGTTCGCCAAAGCGATAGACGACCTTGTTAACCAGCAGCCGTTGCCCTGGCTCAAAATTGGGCTTCATACTGGAGCCTATTACAACAGAACTCTGGACGGTGGCCTGTAGCACGAGGAAGATTACTACCGCCACTATGATAGTGGTTACAACTTCGCGGATAACGCCTCTCATTTGTTTGAACTGCTTTGTTATATAGGTTAAATTGCTCAGGAGAACCATCCTCAGCGGTTTAATTATACTCTATATGCCTCTATTCTTTCCAGTATCACCAAATTTGCACATTTTTCAGAGTAGGTGCTAGAATGGGGATGGTATGGATTGTATGAAGCAGGCGCTCTCCCTGGCGAGATTAGCTTTAGGGCAGGTTAGTCCTAATCCGGCGGTGGGGGCACTGATAGTGAACAATGGTGAGCTTGTGGGGCAAGGTTATACCCAGCCACCAGGCTTGCCTCATGCTGAGGCAGAAGCGCTAAAGCAGGCGGGTGAGCGAGCGCGGGGCGGCGTGATGTATGTTACCATGGAACCTTGTTGCCATTATGGACGGACCCCTCCCTGTACCGGGGCAATCATCGATGCTGGCATCTCTGAGGTTCATCTGGCTATGCTTGACCCTGATCCTCGGGTTTCCGGGCGAGGCAAGAAGGGATTGGAGGAAAAAGGCATCAAGACATACGTTGGTGAGTATGAGGAAGAGGCCGAACAGATAAATGAGGCTTATATCAAGTTCATTACCACAGGCGTGCCCTTCGTTACCGCAAAATTTGCCGTCAGTCTGGATGGGAAAATTGCCACTAAGAGTGGCGATTCTAGGTGGATTAGCAGCGAGGTGGCAAGGAAAAGGGTTCATAGTCTGCGTTATACCACCGATGCTATTATGACTGGGGTGAATACCGTTCTCATTGATAATCCCGAGCTTACCGCCAGGAGTTGTGGTGGGAGGGGAGGAACAGTGAGGGCACACCCTCTTCGAATAATCGTGGATAGCAAGGGGAGAACTCCGCTGACTGCCCGGGTGCTCAGTGCGCCCGGCAAGACACTGCTGGTACTGGCTAGATTGGCCCAGTCGAAGGAGAGGGAAGCCTTCGCCCGGGCTGATGCCAAATTACTGGAATTGCCCTCGGAGGGGGGGCGAGTGGACCTGGGGAAGCTGCTCAAGGTATTGGGTGAACAGGAAATCACCAGCGTTTTAGTTGAGGGGGGTGGAATTCTCCTCGGCTCGCTGTTTGATGGCGGGCTGGTTGATAAGGTTGTTGTTTTTGTCGCCCCTATTATTATTGGTGGAGAGGAGGCTAAGACGGCTGTGGGTGGTGAAGGGGTGGACAAGGTTGCCGACTCACTGAGATTAGAGCAGGTTTGTGTGGAGAGGCTTGGTGATGATGTGATGGTAAGCGGTTATGTCTCGGCACAGCCTCAAAAGCAGGGATAACAATGTTTACCGGGATTGTAGAAGAAGTAGGTAAGGTCAGTTTGGCTCAATCTGGAGGGCTGGTCATCGACGCCAGCAAGGTGCTTCAGGGAATGGAGCCAGGCGGCAGCATCGCTGTTAATGGGGCTTGCCTGACCGTAACCAGTTTTGGCGATAAGTCACTCTCTGTTGACATAATGCCAGAAACATTGAACCTCACTAATCTTGGGCGGCTCGGTGTCGGGGATGAGGTTAACCTGGAACGAGCACTAACCTTGGAGAAACAGATGGGCGGTCATTTAGTTCAGGGTCATATAGATGATACGGGGAGGGTAACCTCCGTTGCCAGGGATGGCGAGGCGGTGATAGTCAGGATTCAAGCTCCTTCACAGGTTATGCTTTATATTGTGAAGAAGGGCTTTATCGCTGTTGATGGGGTTAGCTTGACTGTTGTTGATAATGATGCCAGTTCTTTTCTGGTTTCTATAGTTGGCTATACCAGGGAACATACCACACTGGGCAGCAAGAGGGTGGGCGACCTGGTTAATCTGGAGGTGGATATCATTGCCAAATATGTGGAGCGGTTTAGCCAGGCTCGCACCTCCGGTATCACCGTCGACTTCTTAAAGGAGCACGGTTTTTCGGTAGCTTAGTCTATTTTCAGGTGGGGTAGTATGAGTATATCAACCATTGCTGAGGCTATTGAGGATATCAAGACAG
Organism: Dehalococcoidales bacterium; assembly: GCA_016783245.1. GTDB lineage: Bacteria > Chloroflexota > Dehalococcoidia > Dehalococcoidales > BS750m-G39 > BS750m-G39. The sequence continues at coordinate 41,289 of JADHWY010000001.1, forward strand.
GCAAATTTGTTATCATTGTTGATGACAAGGATAGGGAGAATGAGGGTGACCTCGCCATGGCTGCTGAGAAGGTTACTACTAAGGCGATTAACTTTTTGACCTTACACGCCAGGGGGTTGATTTGTATGCCCATAACGGGCAAGCGACTGGACGAATTGAGGATTCCCCTGATGGTCGGGGAGAACACATCAAAGTTCTCCACTGCCTTTACTGTATCTGTTGAGGCTAAACATAAGGTGAGCACCGGCATTTCAGCGGCTGACAGGGCAGAGACAATAAAGACGATGCTTGACCCGAATATCACGGCTGAGGATTTGGCTCGACCAGGGCATATGTTCCCCTTGCGGGCTAGAGAGGGTGGGGTTCTGGTGCGAGCAGGGCATACCGAGGCGGCGGTTGATTTGGCCAGGCTGGCTGGCCTTTACCCCGCGGGGGTTATCTGCGAGATTTTGAATGAAGACGGCTCTATGGCAAGGCTACCTCAACTTGAGTCCTTGTCAGAGCAACACGGGATTAAGATTATAACTGTGGCTGACCTTATCACCTATCGTCATCGCTATGAAAAGCTGGTGCACCGTGTAGCTGAGGCCAAGCTGCCCACCAGATATGGTGAGTTTGCCGCTCTTGCCTATAAGAGCGATATCGACCCTGATGAACACCTTGCTTTGGTAATGGGGGATATATCTACTGATGAGCCGGTGTTAGTCCGGGTTCACAGCGAGTGTATAACTGGGGATGTGTTCAGTAGCATGCGCTGTGATTGCGGTGAGCAGATAGGGTTAGCCATGAAATCTATCGCTGATGATGGGCGAGGCGTTTTTCTCTATATGCGGCAGGAGGGGCGAGGCATCGGTTTCCATAACAAAATCCGTGCTTATGCACTTCAGGATAAAGGCTTGGATACCGTGGAGGCTAATTTGTCCTTAGGATTTGACGCCGACCTGAGGGATTATGGTATCGGTGCCCAAATTTTAGCCGACCTGGGTTTACATCAGATTCGATTACTTACCAACAATCCCAAGAAGGTGATAGGTCTGGAGGCTTATGGTCTAAAAGTGGTGGAAACAGTCCCCATCCTCACCACCCCCAACCCATATAACCGTCATTACCTGGAGACAAAGCAGAAAAAACTAGGTCATCGCCTGCACACATTGGGTGGCAGTGATAAAGATAACTAAAAACCTAACCATAAGGAGAAATCGATGAACAAAAATAAGTGTTTCGAAGGCATGCTACTGGGGAAGGGGTTGAGGTTTGGACTGGTTGTCTCCCGTTTTAATGAGTTCATTACCAACAAACTGCTTGAAGGAGCACTGGATGCTCTGAAGCGCCATGGTGTTGATGAGAATGATATAGAGGTTGCCTTGGTGCCGGGCTCATTTGAAATACCGGTAATTGCCAAGAAATTAGCCCAGTCCAAGAGGTATGATGCCGTTATCTGCCTGGGTACCGTGGTTCGTGGTGGGACACCTCATTTCGATTATATCGCCACTGAGGTGACCAAGGGCATTGCCCATGTAGGTCTGGAGACTGGACTGCCGGTTGTTTATGGCATAATCACTGCTGATACCCTGGAGCAGGCTATCGAGAGAGCAGGGACCAAGATGGGGAACAGGGGTTCCGAAGCGGCAAAGGATGCCATCGAAATGGCAAACCTACTCAAGAGTATAGGTTAACTATACTTGCCGACTGTTACCATTTTAAGCTTGGGGGAAAGCTTGCCCTCAGTCAGTAACCTTGTAGACCGTATCCCCTCTCCTTGCCCGGTCGGAGATCTTGATGCCGATAGAGTCTCCTGACTTAGCCTCGGTAACATTCTCATTGTCGATCTGCATAGAGTCAACAGTGAGTTCCATATCGGTGGTGTGACCCTTAATGTGGATTTTGTCACCGAGTTTCAAGGCTCCGGTTAGCTCGATGCCGGCTACTACTGGTCTGGCGAAGAAGTCGCTTACCTTTCCAATTACCACCTCAGGCATTGGGATACCTCCTTTATGTTTAGTGTGGCAATAGGTTATTCGGTTGTTTGGGGTTAGTATACGCTATGTTGTTGATGTAAATCAATATCACAGGCCCATCTTCAGTCTTTGACATCGTGCTTCCTATCGCCTATAATTGCCCTGACTTATCATCAAACAGAGGTTGTATAATCTTGGCAGAGAAAAGGAAATCCAAATCAGCGACTCAGGAGCAGGCGCTGGATATGGAAAATATAAGGCGGCAGCTGGATATGTTTGACCACCGCTTGGATAACATCGATTCCATAGTTACAGCAGTTGCTGAACGGCTGATGAGCCAACCTATCACTCTTAATATAACCTGCCCTCACTGCGGCAGCAATGTAGAGATTACCATCATAGGTAACTATAAGCCCAGGAAGTAGTAGCACGCCTGCCTACAATCAAACTAACTACAAGGGGGATTAATTATGCAAATAGCAGCTAGAATTGACCAGGCTAGGTACGATGTCTTCCGCTGGAGATATGAGCTTGCTATACCCAAGAAGTTAGCTTTAGCCCTCGGTATTGCTGGGCTTGCTGGACTTCTTGCCCAAGTAAGATTCTTTCTTCCCTGGACTCCAGTGCCGTTAACCGGGCAAACCTTTGCTGTTCTTCTCGCCGGGGTCCTCCTGGGCAGGTGGTGGGGCGGTATCAGTCTGGGTATCTATGCCGGCATTGGCGCTGCCGGCCTTCCCTGGTTCACCAACTGGTCTGGCGGAGTGACTCACCTTGCTGGACCAACGGGAGGATATATAATTGGTTTTATCCTCGCTGCCCTTTTCCTGGGCCACTTCACTGATACCTATATCAAAGCAAGAAGCTTCCGAAGTATGCTGGCGCTCATGCTCTTTGCCAATTTCGTTCTCATTTATTCTCCCGGCCTGTTCCAACTTGGCCTATGGGTAAAGGCGGTAACGGGAGAACCCGTATCCTTTACCACTCTCCTCGGCATGGGAGCTATTCCCTTCATCCCTGGCGATATAGCCAAGGCTGTGGCGGCAGCAGCTATAGCCGCAGGAGTAACGCCTAAGCGGGCCTATAACGGAGAGGTAGATAAAGGCAAACAGGCGGCTTGGCGCCTCTTTTGAAAGCTTGAGTTCCTCACCCATAGCAACAACTCTTGGCTCAGCATTGTGAGCTTCATTATTGCTTGACGCCAAGAAGGGCATCTAGTAGACTTAAAATGTTGGGGCGGTTAGCTCAGTTGGTTAGAGCGCTGCGTTGACATCGCAGAGGTCAGAGGTTCAAGTCCCCTACCGCCCACCATGTCTGTCTCTCATATGGTAATAAGGAGAAAAATAGCTCAAATCGATTGAGCTGCTGGCGCAACCAAGAGATAGACCGTTTCGTTCAGTCACTACGCTGACAGCTCACCTCACATCACAGAGGTCAGTGGTTCAAGTCCCCTACCGCCCCTCTATTCTTTGTAATAGCCGTCCCTGTTTAGTATGGTAGCCCAAGGTGATTGCGATTGGAACTGGTGGCTGGTATAATATATATTTACAGGTAGCTTCATCGATGGTGCTAAGCAAGGGTAGCGACAGGGGTGGTTAGAGCCTCTCCTCATCAGATAGAGGGAGGGGTTTTTATCTAATAACTTGGAGAAGGATTCCAATAGTACTTCCTGACAGGGGCAGCAAATGACGGAAGAGGAAAAGCTGGAGATAATGCGGCACTCTGCCGCTCATGTCATGGCTGAGGCGGTTCAGTCTATCTTTCCCGATACCAAGTTTGGCATTGGTCCATCTATTGAGAATGGCTTTTACTACGACTTTGATTTGCCCCGTTCATTGACCCCGGACGATTTATCGCTTATTGGGAGCAAGATGAATGAGATAATCGCCGCCGATATGCCTTTTGTCAGGCAGGAAGTGACCAAGGAGGAGGCTCGCAGGCTGTTTGCGGCTCAGCCCTATAAGCTGGAGTTGCTCGATGAGATTCCAGATGAAAAGGTCGGCGTGTATCGTCAGGGTTCATTTATTGATTTGTGCCGTGGGCCTCATGTGGACTCCACTGGCGAGATAAAGGCTTTTAAGCTGGTTAGCATTGCCGGCGCCTACTGGCGGGGCGATGAGCATCAACCTATGTTACAGCGGATATACGGCGTTGCCTTTGTCGCCAAAAAGGCTTTGGACGAGCACCTCAAAAAACTTGAGGAAGCAGCCAAGCGTGACCACAGGAAACTAGGCGCAGAGCTTGACCTTTATAGCATCCATGAGGAGGCAGGCCCAGGGCTGGTTCACTGGCATCCCAAGGGGGCGGTGATACGTCGTGTCATCGAGGATTTCTGGAAGGATGAGCATATTAAACGTGGCTATGACATCATATATACCCCCCATATTGCTAAGCTAGACCTGTGGAAAACCAGCGGCCACTGGGAATTTTACCGTGATAACATGTATAGCCCCATGGAGATAGAAGGGCAGGAATATGTTCTTAAACCGATGAATTGTCTGGGGCATATCCTGATTTATAAGACCAGGCTGCGTAGTTACCGTGAGCTGCCGCTGCGCTATGCTGAGCTGGGCACTGTTTATCGGTATGAACGCTCCGGGGTACTGCTTGGTCTCTCCCGTGTCAGGGGCTTTACTCAGGATGACGCCCATATATTTTGCCGCTTTGACCAGCTGGAAGATGAGGTGGTGGGGGTACTAGATTTAGCTCGCTTTATGATAGATACCTTTGGTTTTACCACTTATCGCGTGTTGCTTTCTACTCGTCCCGAGAAATATGCTGGCGCACTGAAGGTGTGGGAGGAAGCCACGGATACCCTGAGACGAGCTCTGGAAAAACTAGATGTTGCCTACGAGATAGACCCGGGCGAAGGCGTATTCTATGGTCCCAAGATAGATATTAAATTCGAAGATGCCCTGGGGAGAGGGTGGCAGGGGCCTACTATTCAGATTGATTTTAATTTGCCCCAGCGCTTCGATGTTACCTACATCGGTGAGGATGGCAGAGAACACTCGGTAGCCATGGTACACCGTACCGTGCTGGGCAGTATGGAGCGTTTTCTTGCTTCGCTTATCGAGCATTACGGGGGTGCTTTCCCGGTATGGTTGGCACCGCTCCAGGTGATGATAATACCGATAGCTGACCGCCATCTGGATTATGCCCATCAGCTGGAGGATGAACTTAGAAATGAGGGGATGCGGGCAAAGGTTGATACTCGCTCGGAGAGGGTGAACCTTAAAATTCGACAGGCGCAACTGGACAAGGTGCCCTACATGCTGATAGTAGGTGACAAGGAGGTAGCCGATTCTACTATATCCGTGCGGTTACGCAGCGGCGAACAGGCGGCTTCCCAATCCCTTGACAGTTTTAAGAGAAGTGTCAGGGCGGCTATCGCCAGCAGGGCGAAGGATTTAGAATTATAATTTGATTACTCTTGACAAGTATGCTATAGTTTTTGCCTGTGAAGGCTGGGTTTGAAGGAGGTAGATAAGAATATAATTAAGAAGCTGCGTGTAAATAGGGAGATCAGAGCCAGAGAGGTTCGCCTCGTGGGGGAGAAAGGGGAGCAGTTAGGCATTATGCCCATAGACCAGGCACGGGAAACGGCGAGGAGGCAGAACCTCGACCTTGTTGAGGTGGCAGCAACCGCAACACCTCCTGTGTGTCGCCTGCTTGATTACGGAAAATACAAGTATGAGCAGGCTAAGAAAGAACGTCAGGCCAGGAAGAGCCAGAAGATTTCGCTTTTGAAGGAAGTGCGGATACGACCAAAGATTGGCAGCCATGATTTTGATGCTAAAACGAGGAAAGCAAAGAAATTCCTGGAGGGTGGGGATAAGGTTAAGGTAAGTGTGCTGTTTAGAGGGCGTGAAATCACTCACCCTGATATCGGCTTGAGGTTGTTAAAGAAGATGGCGGGATCGGTACAAGAAGTGGCTTCCTTGGAGAGACAGCCATTAATGGATGGCAGGAGAATGATTATGATTTTAGCACCAGCAGCCACCAGAAAAACTAAATAAGGGAAGGACAAGGGAAGCAAGGATGCCAAAAATCAAAACTCATAAAGGCGCGAAGGGCCGCTTCCATATTACTGGCAGCGGCAAACTTATGCGGACTAAGGGCGGGAAAAGTCATTTGCGCCGCCGCAAAGCAAAACGAACCAAGCGCCTTTATGGTGAAACAATACCGGTAAGCCCTAGTGATAGGGCTCGGATAAAGAGACTTTTACCGTATGGAATCAGATAGGAGGACATTTTGCCTAGAGTAAAGAGAGGGGTAACTGCTCATCGGCGACATAAGAAGGTGCTGTCCCTGACCAAAGGACATAGGGCAACCAAGCACTCCATTTATCGTCGGGCTCATGAGTCTATGCTGAAGTCGTTGAGCTATGCCTATTTCCACCGCCGTGAGCGAAAAGGTGATATGAGGCGTCTCTGGATTTCACGGGTCAATGCTGCCAGTCGAGCCCAGGGGCTTGGCTATAGTCAGTTTATCGAAGGATTAAGGAAGTCTGGGGTTGAAATCAACCGCAAGATGCTGGCCGATATGGCAGTTAGAGAGCCTGAATCTTTTGCCCATCTGGTAACCTTAGCTAAAGGCAAAGTCTAGGACTGATAAAGGCAAAAGATGCTGCAAAAACTGAAAGCATTAAAAGCGAATGCCATCCAGGAGCTGGAAAGCATTGATATCGCCAAGGAGCTGGAGTCTTGGCGAATTCGCTATCTGGGCAAGAAAAGCGAGCTGACCCAGATTCTGCGCAGTTTGGCATCATTACCCATTGAGGAGAAGAGGGCGGTTGGCGCCTGTGCCAACGAGGTCAGGGCCGAGCTAGAGGATAACCTGCGACAGAAAGAGCAAGCCCTGCAAAAGGCGCAACTGGCGCTATCAGCGCAGAAAGAGAGCGTTGATATTACCTTGCCTGGCCGTTCCTTCCCCAGGGGTCATTTACATCCCATTACGCAAACGCTCTATGAAATATGTGACATATTTGGCTCTATGGGCTTTCGGGTAATGGAAGGCCCGGAGGTAGAGTGGGATTATTATAACTTTGAGGCACTGAACATCCCTGAGGAACATCCCGCCCGTGATGTCATGTCTACATCCTGGATTGATTATGAGACTGACAGTGGGCAGAGACCGATGTTGCTGCGCACCCACACTACTTCAGTAACCGCCAGGACTATTGAGACCATGAGTCCTCCAATAAGGGTAGTTGAGCCGGGAAGGGTCTATCGCTATGAGGCTAGTGATGCTACCCACACCCCTATGTTCCATCAGATTGATGGGCTGGTGGTGGATAAGGGCATTACTATGGGCGACTTGAAGGGGACGCTCTATGAGTTTGCCCGCCGTTTCTTTGGAGAGGAGAGAAAGGTACGTTTCCGTTGCGACTATTTCCCCTTTGTTGAGCCTGGTGCCGAGATGGCTATAGAATGCCTGAACTGCGGCGGCGAGGGATGCCGCTTGTGCGGCAACAGCGGCTGGATTGAGATATTAGGTGCTGGAATGACCCATCCCGAGGTGCTGCGGCGTGGTGGTATAGACCCCGAGGTTTATACCAGCTTTGCCTTCGGTATGGGTATCGACCGTCTGCCTATGCTTCGCCACAACATCGACGACATCAGGCTATTTTATGGTAGCGACCTTAGATTTTTAAAGCAGTTCTGAGAGATGAAGATTCCACTAAGCTGGCTTCAAGAGTATGTAGATATTGCTCTGCCCTCAGCTGACTTAGCCGACAGGCTGACAATGGCTGGCACTGAGGTCAAGGGCATACAGGTTATTGGCGATGGCTGGGAGAACATCGTCATCGGCCAGATTGTTGCCATCAATCCACACCCCAATGCCGACCGCCTGAGATTAGCCACCATAGACCTGGGTACAGAGCAGCATACCGTTGTCTGTGGAGCACCGAACCTTAACCTTGGTGATAGGGTGGCTTTCGCCTATGTTGGTGCCCAACTTATCGATGGGCATAGTGGGGAGGTGTTTCGCCTCAAACCTGCTAAGATTCGGGGCGTGGTCTCCAAGGGCATGGCATGCTCGGAAAAAGAGCTGGGCATCTCTGACAGCCACGAGGGGATTATGGTCTTGCCCGCCGAAGCGCCCATTGGAACTCCGCTTGCCGAGTATCTGGGCGATACTATCCTTGATGCGGATATAACTCCTAACCGCCCTGATTGTCTCTGTATACTTGGCATCGCCAGGGAAGCTGCTGCTCTAACGAGGCAGAGTCTGCCTCTTCCTGAGGTGAAGTATGAACAGGCGGGCCCACCTATAGACCAGCAGGTGTCGGTGGAGATTGCTGCTCCTGACCTGTGCCCCAGATACTGCGCCAGCCTCATCACCGGGATAAAGGTGACTGAGTCCCCCCTATGGATGCAACAACGATTGCTGAAGTGCGGTATGCGGCCGATAAATAACATTGTGGATATCACCAACTATGTCATGCTGGAGTACGGTCAGCCCCTGCACGCCTTTGACTATCAAAAAATTAAGGGTGGAAAGATTATCGTGCGCCGACCCGCCAGCGGTGAGACCATCACCACTCTGGACGGGGAGGAGCGGCGCCTTTCTCAGGATATGCTGGTTATTGCCGATAAAGAAGGACCGGTGGCTATCGCCGGTGTTATGGGCGGTGCCGCTAGCGAGGTTGCCTCGGAGACGACATCAATATTGCTGGAGGCAGCCAATTTCAACCCTGCCAATATTCACTATACCGGCAGGGTATTGGGTATGCCCAGCGAAGCCTGTATGCGATTCGAGCGAGGCATTCACCCCGAGCTTGTTATGCCGGCAATCGAACGGGCTACCCAGCTGATTGTCCAGTTAGCCGGTGGCGAGGCAGCCAGGGGCTTAGTTGATGTTTACCCTGGCAAAGCAGAGCCTGAGCCTATTACTCTGACAACTGACCAGGTAAAGCGTCTTCTGGGTGTTGATTTCAGCCTTGACCAGATAGTGGGGGCACTGACCTCCCTGGGTTTTGACTGTCAGGAAGGAGCTTCGGAGGTTAGAGCTATCGCACCCTACTGGCGAAGCGATATTCATGTGGCGGTTGACCTTATCGAAGAGGTGGCTCGTATTATGGGCTATGATAACATCCCCACCACTATGCTGAGCCAGCCCATACCGAGACAAACCCCTGACCCTATTCTCAGCCTTAAGCAGGGGGTTAGAGATAGCATTGCTGGTTACGGCTTTCAGGAGGTACTTACATATTCGCTGACCAGTCTGGAAATGCTGAATAAGCTGTTGCCCGAATCCGGCTCTGTTGAACCTCTGCCGCTTCGTGTCGCCAATCCTATGACTCTGGAGCAGGAGTACCTTCGTCCTGACCTGCGAGCTAATCTGTTAGCTGCCCTCTCAGCCAACATGAGATATGAGGAGGACAGCATCAAGCTTTTTGAGCTGGGTAAGGTATATCTGCCCAAGGAGAAGGATTTGCCCGATGAGCCTGAAATGATGTGCGGCGTAGCAAGCGGCTCCAGATGGGGAAGGTCATGGCACGGCGGAGATGATGCGTTTGATTTCTATGATGCTAAAGGGGCGGTTGAAGGCTTACTCAGTCAGCTGAATATAGAAGCCAGCTTTGTAGAGGGCAAAGACCAGAGTTTGCATCCGCTCAGGCAGGCGGCAATAGTTGCTGGGAGCAACCAACTGGGCGTTGTCGGTGAGCTGCACCCTAAGGTATCGCTGGCTTTTGAAATTCCTGAAGCGGTCTACCTTTTTGAAATCAACCTGTCAGCGTTGCTGCCTTTCACCCTGGGTCACAGAATATTCCAGCCGGTATCACCATTTCCCACCATGGTCAGGGATATCGCCCTGGTAGTTGATGTTGGGGTAACTCATCAGCAGGCAACGGATATCATCAGGGGCTTTCCCCTGGTGAAACAGGTCGCTATATTTGATGTCTATTCCGGCGGGCAGGTTGCGTCAGGGAAGAAGTCCCTGGCCTACAGCATCACCTTCCAATCCTCCACTCATACCCTGACCGATGAAGAGGTTAACAAGGTTCAGCAGAAAATTCTAGATGAGCTATCTCGCGAGCTTGGCGCCGACCTGCGTGCTTGATACCAATCCCGCAAGCCTGTCTGCTATTCCCTCTAAAGGCACCAGCTGGGATTTTTTCTCGGAGCGTTTCTTTATCTCTGCGCTGTTCTTCTCCAAGGTGCGAGGGCTGATGGTAACCCTGATAGGTATCCCCAGAAGGTCGGCGTCGTTGAACTTCACCCCCGGCGACTCCCGCCGGTCGTCGTAGAGAACCTCTAGACCTTTTGATTCCAGCTTGGCATAGAGATTCTCGGCGGCGGCGGCTACCTCGGGGTTTTCCATGTACAAGGAGCAGAGATAGATGTGGTAGGGGGCAATGGACATCGGCCAGATAATGCCCTTATCGTCGTGATTTTGCTCTATGGCAGCAGCCAGTAGTCTGCCCAGACCGATGCCGTAGCATCCCATGACTATCGGTCGAGATACGCCGTCGGCGTCGGTGAAGAACGCCCCTAATTTCTTGCTGAGAAAGGTGCCCAGCTTGAAGATATGTCCTACCTCAATGCCATGACTGGATGTTAGTATGCCGCCACACTTGGGGCACCCTTCTCCCGCCTTAGCCTGGGCTATATCCGCCATAATATCGGCTTCGAAGTCCCTGGGGTAATTGACATTTTTAATATGGGTATCAGGTTTATTCCCCCCGGCAACATAGTTTGCTCCTGAGGTTATAGATTCATCGGCAATGACCTGAATACCTGTAATGCCTACTGGGGAGGCTGAGCCAGCGATTAGCCCGGCTTCTTCCGGCTCATCCTCTCTGGCAAGGCGGAGCTCGACGCATCGTAGAATGTTTTTCAGCTTTACCTCATTTACCTCAATGTCTCCTCTGATAACGGCAATGATTAGCTTCCCATCAACAGCGTAGAATACTGCTTTGAGGGTGCGGGATTGAGGTATGTTGAGGAAATTTGCTAACTCCTTGATAGTATCGACACCGGGTGTGGCAACTTCTTCTATGGGCAGTGGCTTCTCTTCAGCTAATTTTTCTTTAACGCTCTGGGCCCTGTCCGTATTAGCTGAGTAGCCGCAATCGGGGCAGTGGACCGTCTCATCCTCGCCGGTTTCGGTAAAAATCATAAACTCGTGGGAGTCCTTGCCCCCGATAGCACCGCTATCAGCTTCAACCAGAATAGAGACTAAACCACAGCGGTTATAGATGTTCTCATATGCCTGGAGCATTTTGTTGTAGCTCTGGCTCAGTCCCTCCTCATCGCTATCGAAGCTATAGAGGTCTTTCATGCTGAATTCGCGAACCCGGAGCAATCCCCCCCTGGGACGGGGCTCGTCACGGAACTTGGTCTGAATTTGATATAACAGGATGGGCAGGTCACGGTAGCTATCAACATAGCGATTGACCAGCCCGGTAATAACCTCTTCATGGGTTGGTCCCAGAGCTAATTGACGCTCTTTGCGGTCAATGAGGGTAAACAGGCTTTTGCCGAAAGCCCGGTCTCGCCCTGTCTCCTGCCACAACTCTATGGGCTGGAGAACAGGGAGCATTAGCTCCTGCCCGCCGGCTTTATCCATCTCATCCCGGATGATGTTCTCTATCTTCTTCAGCACTCTCCAGGCTAGAGGCAAATAGGAATACACTCCAGCGGCTACCTGATATATCATCCCTGCTTTCAGTAGCAGCTGGTGACTAACTGTTTCTGCCTCCGCTGGCACCTCGCGTTGTGTCTTACCAAATAGCTTTGATATGCGCAATTTACCGTTTGACCTATCTAATCATGTTTATTAGTCTAACAATCCTGATGGGTTTAGGCGAATTTCCTCTTGCCCATTGAGACAAATATGGTAGCTAGTATTCCGAGGGGTCCCCCCGTGACAATAGCCAGAAAAGCATCGCTAGCAATACCAATAATACCGGCAATTATAGTTAATATACCAGCTACCGCCCTCAACTAAACCATGGGAAATAGGAAGGGTATAAAAATGGACCAAGCTCCCAAAGCTATTATAGGCGATATGATAATGAGGAATATTATAAGGCCCCATATTGCCCATTTTCTTTGGGACGCTTTGTACTGCTCAATGCTGTCCCATTTCTCATGCTGCCATGCCCATTTATTCCCCTTAGCTCCTAAGATGAATGGCATAACAACACTAACAAAAGGAATGAAGCTAAGAAAAGCAATATAGGTTTTGTTCCTTATTCCCCAAATCCAGGTTAGCCAAAAAGCACCCCAGTTCCATCCTCTAAGTTCTGGAGGCAAGATTGCGGACTGGCCCGTTCCAGACGTATTCTGACCTGCATCTTTTACCATTTGTTACCTCCTTATTTTTAATATAGATATGAGATGATAGCTGACCACTATTTAATCATATTAGAGCGCTTTATTCTAGTGGTAGTAAATATTTCCTGCTTTGTGCCTAGAACCTCTCCACCTCTGCCATTAGTGCCGCTACAAAGTCCTTTTCCTCCACCACTCCAATCTTCCTGCCTTTTTTGAACAGGACGGCTTTGCCTTTGCCGCAGGCGATGCCTACATCAGCCTCTTTGGCTTCGCCCGGTCCGTTAACCACACAGCCCATCACCGCCACCCTTATCGGCTTCTTAACCTTCGATAGCTCTTCCTCTACCTCCTCGGCTAGCTTTACGATATCAACCTCAGCCCGACCACAGGAAGGACAACTCACTAGAACGGGGCCATGCTGACGCAGGTTCATGCTTTTCAGGATTTCATAGGCGGCGATTACCTCTTCCCTGGGGTGAGCCGTCAGGGAGACCCGTATAGTATCACCGATGCCCTGGTAGAGAAGGGTGCCGATGCCCACCGCACTGCGAATAATGCCCCCGCGCCGGGTGCCGGATTCGGTGATGCCGATGTGAAGAGGGTAGGGTATCTTCCTGGCGATGCTCTGGTAGGCTTCGATGGTGGTGGGGACATCAAAGGCTTTGAGTGAGACCTTGATGAGGTCGAAGTCGAGGCTCTCCAGTAGCCTTATCTGCCGCAGGGCGGCATCCACCATCTGCTCGGCGATGGTCAATTTGGGGTCAGCTGTCTTGGGCAGACTGCCGGCATTTACCCCGATACGAATGGGGACACCCCGTTCCCTGGCTGCTTGAGCTATGACGGAGACCTTTTTCGGCTCGCTGATGTTGCCTGGATTTAGCCGCAATCCGTCGACGCCAGCCTCCAGCGCCATCAATGCCAGACGGTAATCAAAGTGGATATCAGCCACTATGGGCAGGGAAACGCCCTGTTTTATGGCTTTTATCGCCTGGGCAGACTCAGCATCGGGCACAGCCACTCGAACTATCTGACAGCCGTAATCCTCCAGCTCTTTTATCTGGGCAATAGTTGACATAATGTCTTTGGTATTTGTTTTAGTCATGGACTGCACCACAATGGGGGCATCACCGCCGATAGTTACACCGCCAATGTCGATAGCCTTGCTCACTCGTCTGGGGTTCATGGTATGGCACTGCCTCCGCTCATGATACGAATAATGTCCTGGTAGGTGATAACCATAATGGTTCCGATGAGGGCGATGAAGCCGATAAAGTGCACTCGCCCTTCTGTCTTCGGCGATACCCGCTTGCCGCGGCGAATCGCCTCCAGAAGGACAAACACAATTCTGCCTCCATCTAAGCCAGGAAGAGGGAAGATATTGATTAAAGCCAGGTTTATACTGAGAAAGGCGGCGAATTCCATCAGGGGACTAAATCCCGCCCTGGCCACCATTCCGGTGAGCTGGGCAATACCCACCGGTCCTGTTACCTCCACTGGCACTGCCCCGATAATCATAGTCATTATTCCATTCTTGAACAGCATGAAGGTCTCGATACTGGCAGATGCCGCCAGCGGCACTGCCCTCAGGGGAGATTCCTGCACGGTAATGACGGTCGGATCGAGCATGTTGATGGTAATCCCAACAGGGCCTTGGCCTTCAGGAGGTTGCCACCTCGGTGTTACCAGAGCCTCCTCTGTGGTGGAATCGCTGTGCTGGACAAGCATGGTGATTTCACTCCCAAGATTAAGCTGAATATAACGGTGCAGGTCACTGATATTGTGTATCGACTTCCCGTTGATGCTCAGGAGCGTGTCTCCGGGTTCAACGCCTGCTATGGCTGCCGGTGAATTGTGAGCTACATCCGTTATTATTATCTGCCCCTCTACCACATTATGAGGAACCATGAAGGCAATGGAGAAGAGGAGTAAGGGCAGAATGATATTCATCAGTGAGCCGGCGCTGAGAACCAATAGTCTGGTACGGATGGGTTTGCCTGCCAGGCTTCGTGACGCCTCAGGGTCCTCTTCACCAGCCATTTTGGTGAACCCGCCCAGCGGTATGGCGTTTAGCGAGTATATTGTTTCTCCGTGTTTTACCGATAATAATCGCGGAGGAAAGCCGATGCCGAATTCCTTCACCAGTACCCCGGACGCTTTGGCGGTAATAAAGTGTCCCAGTTCGTGAGCAAGGATAAGCCCGGCGAGAACACCAATAAAGACTGCTATGGTAATTGGCATGGTCATGCTCCACCAACGAGCTGCAGAACCTTCTCTCTAGCCCAGCTATCAGCCGCTATAATCTCCTCCAGTGTGGGGTGGGGTGTCGACTGATGCTGTTCCAGTGCCTGCCCGACAATACGAGCAATATCAATAAATTTGATTTTATTCGCCAGGAAAAGCTCCACAGCTACCTCGTCGGCAGCACAGAGTACTGCTGGATATGTTCCTCCCTGCCTCCCCGCCTCCACAGCCGACCTGAGGCAGGGGAAGATAGCAAGGTCGGGTTGCCCAAAGGTCAGATTCTTGATGGTGCTCCAGTCGAGCCGAGCGAGCTGGGGATTAGGCAGACGTTCGGGATAGGACAGGGCATACTGAATGGGTAACCGCATATCGGGATAGCTCAACTGGGCCTTGATTGAGCCATCCACGAATTCTACCATGGAGTGCACAATACTCTGGGGATGGATAAGCACCTCGATATTATCGAAAGGCATGTCAAATAGCCAATGGGCTTCAATGACCTCCAATCCTTTATTCATCAGGGTAGCGGAATCAATGGTGACCTTCTTTCCCATCTGCCACGAGGGATGCTTGAGAGCTTGCTCCACAGTAACCTCGCTTAGCTGGGCAGGCGAGTAATGGAGGAATGGCCCTCCCGATGCTGTGAGGAGCAGACGTGCTACTGGCTGCCTTTCACCGTTGAGGCACTGCCAGATAGCGCTGTGCTCGCTATCAATAGGGAATATCTGAGCCCTGTTTAGTCTGGCTTCGCTGGTGATAATCTCACCTGCCATAACCAGTGACTCCTTGTTGGCGAGGGCAATATTTTTGCCCGCCCTCGCCGCAGCCAGCGTGGGGCTTAGTCCCGAACCTCCTGAGGTAGCAATAACCACGATGTCCACCTCAGGATGGCAGGCAATGTCTTCCAGCGTGAGGAATTCATACTTGGTGCTGCTCAGACGAGTCAGTGCCTCCCCATCCTGAAAATACACAAATCTTGGCTTGAACTCGTTGATTTGTTTGCCGAACAGGTCAATATTCTTCCCCCCAGTCAGCCCCACCACCTGAAACTGGTGGGGTAGGGCACGTATTACCTCCAGTGTTTGCCGACCTATAGAGCCTGTAGAACCCAAAATCGCTATCTGCTTCATCACGCTCATATCATATCATATAATGAATAACTAACTTTAACTATTTAAGGTAAATTTACCCTAATATGCTATTGACATTGAGAGTGCAATAGTTTATCGTTGATATCAAAAAAAGAGGGAGGTGATAAATGCAAGCCTACTGTGTGAAATGTCGCTCTAAAAGAGAAATGAAAGATGCTAGGAGCATAACCATGAAGAATGGCAAGCCTGCAACTCAAGGTAGATGCCCCGTATGCGGGACCAAGATGTTCCGAATTGGTAAGGCTTAAAGCAAATAATCGATAAGAATCAGAGTTCTATTTGGGGCTGGATATTATTACTCAGGGATATCCAGCCCTTTTTCTTTCGAGTGTAGGGGGGGCTACTAAAAGTCGCTTAATGGGGCTTTGTGGATAGGCTTCAAAAAGGACGTGTCGTTATGCCTGGTAAGCACGAATCGGTCATCTTCATAGGCAAAGACACTAATTCCGGCGGTATCTATCCTTATGTTCCAGAAATGAGAGCTGTCCAATGCCAGGAGGGCGCATATTAGCACCTTATGTATCACTCGATGGGATACCAGGACTATAGCCCCTTCAGCTTTGGCCGTGATATCCTCTACCAGGCTGATAGCCCTTCTCCTAACATCCCTCAAGCTTTCGCCTGCTGGCATTTTTACCAGTTGGGGGCTATTGAGCCACTCGTGGTAAAGCTGCCCATATCTATCCCTTACCGTCTCATGGGATAGCCCCTGCCATTCCCCATAGTCCAGGTCTATTAACTGGGGGGAAACCTCAACCTTAACATCATGATGCCTGGCAATCATTTCAGCTGTTTGTAGGGCTCGTTTCAGCGGGCTGGAGTAAACGGCAGCTATCGTCATGTAGCTTAAGTGCTCGGCGAGTAGTTCTGCTTCTCTTATTCCCGTTTCATTCAGGTCAACATCTACCCTTCCTCTGAATATCTCTTCCGCGTTCCACTCAGTTTCCCCATGCCTTGCCAAGATAATCGTTGTCATTTTGCAAACCGTTGCTCCCCAGGCTTCTAGGACAGGAGTGCATAATAGTATACCAATACGCCGGCGAAGATAATGCTATCCATCCGGTCAAGTATACCCCCGTGCCCCGGCATAAGCGTGCCTGAATCTTTTGCTCCCATGTTGCGTTTAAGCAAGGATTCCACCACGTCACCAGCCTGACCCAGAACACTAACCCCTATGCTCAGGGGTATCACCTGCCAATAGGCGAGGGGTAGCTGGAAGGGGGTGGGGGTAAAGAATAATACACTCATGGCTATGGCACCACCTATTCCCCCTATAGCCCCCTCCCAGGTTTTTCCGGGGCTGATATTTGGGGCAAGCTTATGCCTGCCCAGTCTTCTGCCGGTGAAGAAGGCAGCGGTATCAGAGAGCCAGGTGACAAACAAAACAAAGAACACCCAATTTCTGCCGTCCTCCAAGCCCCTTAGTGCCACCATGTGGCTCAGCAGCCATCCTATATAGAGAATCCCGGCTATTGTCCATGCCCAGGTGATGAAAGCCCCCTCTTTCTGTCGGCGCGATAGGAGCCAGAGTAGGGGAGGTATCACAGCTGTGGTCAACAAGAGCGGTGTAATTAAGCCGGTGTTGAGATAAGGCTCAAGAGCAGATATCACCTGTGAATTACGGCTGAGGATGAATAGCGATGTCCAAACCAATCCGAAGTAGGAAAGCGGTGACACCTTGGAGCCAGCCACCATATGATAGAATTCCAGGGCAGCCAGGACACTGAAGACAATCATCAATGCCGTAAATCCTGGCTCCCCGCCAAACCAGACGACAACTACCAGCAGAGAGACGAACCAGACGGAGGTTATGATTCTTTTCTTGAGCATAGGACTGCCTGTGGGAGTTAGGGCTGGCAAATAGTATCCCGGTTACAATCCACCGAAACGCCTTTGCCTCTGTTTGTAGGATAGCAGCGCTTTTTCAATCTCTTCTTCATCAAAATCTGGCCACAAAACATCGGTGAAGTAGTACTCGCTATAAGCTGCTTGCCATACCAGGAAGTTGCTTATCCGCAGTTCACCGCCGGTGCGGATGAGCAGGTCGACATCGGGGGAGCCAGCGGTATAAAGATAATTATCGAATAGCTTTTCGTCTATATCTTGAGGAGGGATGCCTTCGGTTATAATGTGACGCACTGCGTCCAAAATCTCAGTGCGTCCCCCGTAGTTGAAGCAGAAGCCAAGGGTCATCCCGGTATTGTTCCTGGTTAGCTCAAGAGCCCTGTTGATGACCTGCTGAAGACCTTTGGGGAGTTCTTCAAGGCGGCCAAGGTGGAGAAGCCTGACTCCCTCCTGGTGAAGCTCCGCAGCCTCCTTATCCAGTATCTGTTCAAAGATACGAAAGATGCCGCCGACTTCGCTTTCGGGGCGGGCCCAGTTTTCAGTGGAGAATCCATAAAATGTTAGATACTTTATATGGTATTTATTATTAAGGTATCTGATGGTAGAACGAGCGCTTTCCACCCCAGCCACATGCCCCTCAAACCTGGATTTTCCGTGCTGTTCTGCCCATCTGCCATTGCCATCCATGATAATAGCTATGTGGTTGGGAAGAAAAGCCATTTTTTCTTTAGCTGATGAGGTAGCTTCCATCTTGCCGCTCAAATGGTTAGAGCACCGGGCTCCTCGGCCCGGGCTATACCTCCCTGAGCTCTGCCTCTTTATCTCGCTCCGCCTGGTCGGCATCAGCTGTGAAGCTATTGGTGATCTTTTGCAGCTGGTCTAAGGCGCGCTTGAGCTCGTCCTGGGATATCTCCTTCCCTTTCTCCAGCTTTTTTAATTCATCCATAGCATCATGCCGGTGGTTCCGTATAACCACCTTTTCCTTCTCCGCTTTCCCTCGTGCTATCTTAATTAGTTCCTGTCTTCGTTCCTCACTCAGTGGCGGGATATTTATCCGAATTACATTCCCATCACTGGTCGGGTTTAGACCAAGGTCAGATGTTAGGATGGCTTTCTCAATGTTATGGATACTGGTTTTATCCCAGGGCTGTATGACAAGCAGCCTTGCTCTGGGTGCAGAGATGCTGGCAAGTTGATTAAGCGGAGTAGGCACACCAGCATATTCTACCTTGATATGGTCTATCAAGCCAGGGGTAGCATGCCCGGTGCGAATGGTGGCTAACTCCCTCTTTAAGACCCCAATAGAGGTTTGCATCTTTTTCTCAATGTTTCTTAAGATTTCGTCAATCATCTCATCAACCGCTGGATACTACAGTGCCAATAGATTCACCGCACACAACACGCTCAATACTGTGTGGGGCTTGAAGGTCAAAGACAATTATGGGCAATTTATTTTCCAGGCATAGGGAGAGAGCGGTAGCATCCATTACCTCCAGGCGAAGATTCAAAGCTTCCAGGTAGGTAAGGGTATCAAACTTCTTAGCATTGCGGTTTTTGCTGGGGTCAGCGTTATAAATGCCATCAACATTATTCTTGGTCATCAGCAGGACTTCCGATTCAACCTCTATAGCCCGCAGGGCAGCCGCGGTATCAGTGGTCATATATGGGTTGCCGGTACCCCCGGCAAAAATGACCACCCTGCCTTTCTCCAGGTGACGGATAGCGCGTCGCCTGATGTAAGGCTCGGCGACCTGTTGAATGCCTATAGCTGTCTGGATTCTGGTAGGTACTCCCTCTCTCTCCAGCGCATCCTGGAGGGCTAGAGCGTTTATTACTGTGGCTAGCATCCCGGCATAGTCAGCAGTAACTCTGTCCATGCCATCCCGTTCAGCCTTAGCTCCACGCCATATATTGCCCCCGCCGACAACAATGCTGATATCCACCCCTAGTTTCAACACCTGTTTAATCTGATTGGCTATAATAGCCAGGGTGGAGGAGTCAATACCGTAGTTGGTTTGGCCGCAAAAGGCCTCACCACTAAGCTTTAGTAGGACTCGCTTATATTTAGGAGCAGCCATATTGTTAATCCCGACCCAATTCAAACTTAGCGAATCTACCTACTTTGATGTTCTCTCCGAGTCTGGCAATGGTTTCAATAATAATATCTTGAACGGTCTTGCTATTATCCTTAATGTAGGGCTGGAGGAGAAGGCAAGCCGCCTGGGGTTCTATGTCAGCCTTTTCAGGGACCTCGTCTTCTGAGATGAACTGGGGGTTCATAGCGGCTACTTGCATTGCCAGATTGTGAGCTAGCCCCTTGAACTCCTCGGTGCGGGCAACAAAGTCGGTTTCACAGTTAACCTCAATCATAGCTCCAATGTGTCCACCGCAGTGGATATAGGCTTCAATCATACCTTCAGTGGCGGAACGTCCTGCTTTCTTTTTTGCCAGAAGGAGGCCCTCCTCCCTTAAAATCTGGAGTGCCTTATCCGTATCTCCTGCTGCTTCTACAAGGGCTTTTCTGCAATCCATAACCCCTGCTCCAGACTGCTCCCTTAGCTCTTTTACTTTGACTACTGGAATCTTCAATCTCTTCCTCCCCATTATTCATCGGGTGTGAAAACAACAGGCTCGGCAGCCTCTGTAGTCTCAACCTTCTCTGGGCGCTCTTCCTCCTCTGCCGGTGGAGTCGGTGCCCCAGCAGCTTTACCCTCCATTACCGCATCGGCAATATTATTGCACATCAGCCTGATGGCTTTGATAGCATCATCATTTGCTGGAATAGGGTAGTCAATGGGCGTAGGGTCACAATTGGTATCTACAACAGCAACTACTGGTATTCCCACACGCTTGGCTTCGGCCAGGGCTATCTTTTCCTTGATGATGTCGATAATGAATATGGCAGAGGGCAAGCTGGTCATCTCTTTGAGACCACCTATCTGTCGATTGAGGCGTATAATCTCCTTTTCCACCTTTAGCGCTTCTTTCTTAGTCAGGTAGCCGTACTCCCCCCTGGCTTTCTGGTCTTCCAGTCGAACCAGGTAGTCTATGCGTGTTTGGATAGTGGTAAAGTTGGTCAGCACCCCTCCTAGCCAGCGCTGGTTGACATAATACATGCCGCAGCGCTTAGCCACTTCCTCTATAGTCTCCTGCGCTTGTTTTTTGGTGCCGACGAAGAGGATATCGCCTCCCCCAGCTATCAAATCCTTAACAAAGTCGCCTGCCTTTTTTAGCAGGCCGACTGTTTGCTCTAAATCAATGATATGAATGCCATTGCGCTTGGTAAAGATGAAGTTCTTCATGCGGGGGTGCCAATGACCTGTCTGGTGACCAAAGTGGGCGCCAGATTCCAAAAGTTGCTTAATGGTGACCGTATCTGGCAAGCTTAAACTCCTTCCAATTTTGAAATAGTATAGCATAACTGGCTGGTATTCAGCAATAGAGAGAGCGACTCCGGCCCCGTGTTTGCCCTCCATGCGCCATTAAGTTATTATTAGGGGAGAAGGGAAGGGGGAGAACCGAAGATGCAAATCAGGAAAACATACCATAATGTAAGCCCTGAGCTACTTCATGATGAGATTAAGGACTTCGCCGTAAAGCAGGGATTGGTTATAGATGGGGCGAAACTGGAGACATACTCTTTGCCCACTGACTCATCATCATTTGTCTTCCGTGGCACACTGACATTCAGGATTGAGAGCAAAGCGGGTAAGGGTGAGAAAGAGTGTCTCCGAGCGCATATCGTCGGCTCAGTTAAAGGGGAGACGAAAGTAATGCTGGATATAGATGAGAAGCTTTTTCCCCAAGAGAAGACTGACGCTCTGCTGAATGACCTCGGCTTTATTTTCGGCTCATATGAAGCAAAGGGCGGCAAAGGCTCGTCAAAATAGTGGGCGCAGTAGCAAGGCGAACCCGTAGCCCAGCCCACCAGCGATAGGGAAGGTCAAAACCCAGGCAGCGACAATCCTGCGCGCCATCCCCCACCGCACCGCCGAGAGACGCTTGGTAGCCCCTACTCCCATAATAGCGGCACTGCTACAGTGGGTAGTGCTTACCGGGATGCCGAAGTGTGAAGCTACCTCAATAACTGAAGCTGCTGAAAGGTCGGCGGCAAATCCGTGAATCGGCTCCAGGGCAGTAATTTTCATCCCCATCGTCTTGATAACGCGCCAGCCGCCAATAGCGGTACCTGAGCTAATGGCTAGGGAGGAGACAACTATCACCCACCACGGAATATTATCCCACAGACTAGCCTGACCGGTATGAATCACTAGCACCATCATGATAACACCGATTGGCATCTGTCCATTATTCTTACCTAGGCTATAGGCCAAAAAGGCAGTAGTCAGCCACTGCAGACGGCTGAAGATGACACGCATTCTAGCTGGCGCTCGTCTCCGGAACACCCAAAATAGAATAACCATCACGGCAAAGCCACCGGCAAAGCCCATGGCCGGGGCAGCCGCCACTGACACCAGAACCCGTTGCATGACACCCCACCCCACCGCTTCTGTACCAGCTACAGCTACACCGGCAGCCGCCAGCCCAGCCACAAAACCATGGGTTGAGCTTACAGGCACGCCATAATATGTAGCGATGCTACCCCAGACAATAACTGCGGTTAAACCAGCAATCACCGTCACATATGATATTGCCTCCGGCATCAAAATCCCCTTGCCGATGGTCTGGGCAACTGCAGTGCCTGAAGCAGCGCCAGCCATGGTAAAACCGGTAGCCAGTATGATGGCATTACGGGGAGAAAGGGCGCGAGAGCCGACTGAAGCGGCTACGGAATTGGCGGCATCATTGAAGCCGTTAACTACACCGAAGCCAACGGCTAAAGAAATGGTTAAGATAAGGAGTGAGAGGGAGGGGTCAGCCATGCTTGATGGCTACCCCTTCAAGGACGTTAGCCACATCCTCGCATCTATCGGTCGCCGACTCCATATATTGATAAATCTCACGCCACTTGATAATGTGAGCCATATCTGTAGAATCATCGAAAAGCTCACCCATCGCCGAGCGGAACACCCTGTCAGCCATATTCTCCAATCGATTAATCTCCACGCATCGCTGGAAAATCTGCTTCAGCTCCTTGGGGTGGCGCAGTTGAGGCATTGCTTTTTCCACCTCAACCGCCGCCTGGACTATAATATCAGCCAGCTCCATAGCCTTTGGGGCGGGGCATTCTATCTTATATATGAACATGGCATCGGCTGCGGAATGTATAAAGTCGGTCACGTCATCCAGACTATGAGCCAGCAGGGCTATGTCCTCTCTATCGAACGGGGTGACGAAGGTGCGATGCAGCTGAGCAATAATCTCATGGGTAATAGTGTCGCCTTTATGTTCGAGTTCAGTTATTTCAGCAGCTCTCCTCTCAACATCTTTACAGGTATTGACCATCTTCTTCAGTTCCTGGGCTGTCTTTACCATGGTCTGAGCACTCTGCTCAAAAAGGTCAAAAAAGCCTTCTTCTCTGGGAATAAAAGGAAATCTAAACACTACTGCTCCTCCCTTGCCGATAAAAAGTGCGCGAACGTAACCACGGTTTGAAATTAAGGGGTGAAGAAAGTTTAATATTCAACCTACCTTCATTGTGATTTTAGATGAGACATATATTATTGTCAAGCCTACACCAAGCGTGCTTGACAGCATCCTTTGGAACTATTTTGAGATAGGAGGCCTCGTGGTATAATGAACCTGCGAGAGCTAACAGATTCTTCATAGACATCGACACTTAGGAGGCTTAAAGATGAAAAGATTGCTCCCGGTTATTACGACACTTCTGGTTCTGGTTCCAGGTGTGATAAGCTGTGCACCCTCAGCAGCACCGGAGGCAGCTCCACCAGAAGCAGAGGTAGCACCGGCGCCAGAACTCAAAACCTACTCAGCACCACCTTCGATGATGATTGATACGAATAAAGAGTACATTGCCACCATTGAAACCGAGAGGGGAGATATAGTTCTGGAGTTATTCGCCAGTGATGTTCCCATCACCGTCAATAACTTCGTCTTCCTTGCCCGTGAAGGGTTCTACAATGGCACCACCTTTCATCGGGTAATACCCGGCTTCATGGCTCAGGGAGGAGACCCCACCGGAACGGGAAGGGGCAATCCCGGCTACACCTTCGCTGATGAATTCACAGGGCACACCCATGTGGCTGGCGCTCTGTCCATGGCTAACGCTGGCCCCAATACTAATGGCTGCCAATTCTTCATCACCTATACGCCACAGCATGGGCTTGACGGCAAACACTCCGTCTTTGGGCAGGTAATAGAGGGGTTTGATGTCCTTCAGAGCCTCACCCCCAGAGACCCATCTCGGAACCCGGACTTCATTGGGGATAGGGTAATACGGATAACCATCGAGGAGAGGTAGTCCGATTTAACACTGAATAAGCGAATGCTGGCTGTTTGATTCTTGTGCGTGCTTGGAGAGAAAGGCAATCGCTACAGCCTGCTCCCTATTCTCGATCTTGACATACCTCATGGTTGTATTAAGACTTTTGTGACCAGCGAGGTCTTTTATGGTGAAGGGTGCTACTCCCTTCTGATGCAGGAAGGGAATCAACCCCTTTTCTATTTGTCCTTCTGACTGGGTACCTAGAGGAGGCTTTAGAGGTAAGGTGGTCAACTGCAAGTCCACCCTCTGGGCAAACCTGCAAAAATCACTACGCTCTCTAACGGAAATTGGGCATTGACAAAAACATTATTTAGTAGTAGGCTCAGACTTACATGTAAGAGGAGAGGATTGAGCCAGAAGAAACAGTGACAGCGGTTAAATAGAAAAGACCTGCGACAACAAGTCTTTCAGGGGTAGGAACGGTAGTGATACAATGATACTGTGTAATGCAATCCGAAGATATGTCAAGCGAATGTACTAAAGGACTCAGAGCCCCAAGTCATGGGGGCACTTCTGAGTCCTTTCATCTTTTCAGCCTCCTCCTTTTTGGGGATACCGCTGGGGGGTGGTGTCCCCCAGCGGCAGCAAAGGGAATTTGTCCTTGGCAACTAGGTGTGGTCGAACAAGTTTGATGCTTGTCACTGGGAATGCGAAATAATGTATGCCGAGTTTTGTATAATAAAAAGAGCCCATAAAAAGAGAGGTGATGCCGCATGAAGTGAATAATAATCGGGAGATGTTATAAAAACAGAAGCTTTAAAGGAGGTTTTACATTGAAGAGAAAAGTATCTTCAAAATTAATCATTATTGTTAGCCTAGTAGCAGCGCTGGCAATACTGGTACCCGTGATAAGTGGCTGCTTCCCTGGGAGACCAGCACCAGAGGTGAAACCAATCAAGATAGCCGTTACTACTGGTGTCACCGGTGGGTTTTCAGCGCATGCAGTTCACCATGTCAGGTCGGCACAAATGGTGGTGGAAGAAGCTAATGCCCGTGGCGGAGTGTTAGGAAGGCCTGTGGAACTTGTCATATTTGACGTTGGTGACTGCTCAGCCGGTGAGCTAATCGCTGCTCGTGATGCGCTGAAGGCAGCTGATGTGGATGTAAACTTCACTATGTGGTGGATCTCCGCAATAGCTAGTCAGTATATGCTTGAAACTGGTATTCCCATGATTCAGCAGGGATGGGTATCAGAGGACTGGGATGCGGCGTGGGAGGTCAAGGACCAGTACCCAAACTTTCTTTTTATGAATCGGGATGAGTTGGGCTATGGTGCACCTTATTTCCAGGCGCTGACTAATCCTGAGCTGATTCCTTGGGAATTCCCAAACAAAAAGGCAGCGATACTGACGGCTGAGGGTGAGTATAACGCAAGGATAGCAGCGTCGTGGCGAGGGGAGGCGGAAAAGGCTGGTTGGGAAATAATCCTCGAAGAGACTCATCCATGGTTTACCACAGACTATAGCCCTCAAATGGCGAGGATAAGGGAGGAAGAGCCGGCCATCATCTTTTTCAACAGCAGCATCGCGGTAGAACCAATAGCCGCCTTTAGCGACTTTTTGGAAGACCCGACAAACTCGCTTTTTGCCCTTATATGGGTTATACAACAGCCTGAATTCAAAGATACGTTCGGTACAGACGCCAATGGAGTTATAGGTACTCTACCAGGTGTCGACTTTATGGCTACTGAATACAAAGGGACGAATCCACAATACATGACGCATTATGAGAAAGGCAAAGCTTTTAACGAAGCGTATATTGCGAGGTACGGTGAGACGGCAGGGATAGCAGCACACATTGCGCAGGATGCATTCTGGGCATGGGCAGAAGCTGTAGAGCGAGTTGGTGATTCTCGCGATTTTGATGGAGTCATAAAAGATATGGAGGAACATTACTACGTTGGGATAACTGGACGGTACGGCTTCGACCCTGAGATCAAGGCTGGTCATTATGGACCCGAGAACATACCAATCACCTACTATCAAATGCAGGACGGAGAGGTTCAGGTTATGGGATTAGGAGCGGGCAGGGACGTGGAAATAATTACGCCTTTCCAATTGCCCCATTGGATAGAGTAATAGAGATAACAAGAGAGGCGATTTTTTAGGTTACGCAGCGGACAAATAAGGGCAGCGTGGAGTATTGGCATAGTGGGAGGGGATAGGTAATCATATTGGTACTTATCCCCTTTCACTAAGCAAAACTGCCGAAATGGGCTTAGTTTGCGGAACCGGCGGAGTCATCATGACTGTTAGTATGGCAGGGAATTTATTGATAGCCGGAGTTGCAGTTGGTGCTGTGTATGCCATCATGGGTTTAGGCTTAAGTTATGTTTATGGCATAACAAAAATATTTAATTACACTCAGGGGGCGTTCTTCACCTGGGCAGCCTATATTGCCTGGGTGCTATCATCAGGATTTTTTCACTTAAATTATGCCGCCGCGGTTATTATTACCGTTGCAACTATGTTCCTGATTGGTGTTGGCTACGAAAAAGCCGTTATACGTCCCCTGCGTCGTTTCCCAGAGTGGCAGATGACTGCGCTTATTGTTACTTTAGCCTCGGCTATGGCATTAGACAACCTGGCTTTGGCAGTCTTTGGCTATGCGCCGAAAAGAATCCCCCATTTAATCAAGGGAAATTTCGTCTGGGGTGATTTCCTAATAACCAGGCATGAGGTGGTAACATTGGTAGCCGCCCTAGCTATAATGTTTCTCCTTATCCTTTTCTTGAAGAAGGTCAGGGAGGGTATGGCAATGCAAGGGATGGCCCAAGAGCCGGTAGGCGCACGGATTGTGGGCATACCGATAGACAAGATGTATAGCTATTCCTTTGGTATAGCAACAGTCCTGGCTGGAATTAGTGCTATATTGCTTGCCCCAAAGATCTTAATATATCCTACTGTAGGCTGGGTGGTTTTTATAAAGGCGTTTGTAGTCATGGTATTTGGTGGGGTGGGCAGTATTAAAGGAACTGTTATCGCTGCCTTTATTTTGGCAACGGTAGAGGTTTTTGTTACATATTATATCGGCGGCATTTGGGGAATGCCTATCTTCATTGCTGTGTTGGCGATTATGTTAATAATTAGACCGAGAGGGCTGTTTGGGACATGGTAGTTAATAAGATAGGTAGGAAAAACGCTTTGTTACTCGGTGGTGTGTTGGTTTTGGGACTTCTCCCAATTGCTTTACAAGGGAATGCACGCATTTTGAATGTTTTAATCGCAGCCCTTATGTGGGGAGTACTAGCTTCAGCATGGGACCTCTGCATGGGATATGCTAGGGTATTCTCTTTTGGACATCTTGCGTTTTTCACTATCGGTGCTTACACAGCAGGCCTGACGGCACGGCAACTGGGGATACCGCCATTGGCTGCAATCCCACTCGGAGGTGTTACAGCAGCTATATTCGGTTTGCTAATTGGTTTGCTCTGCCTTAGACTTCGTGGTGTATATATAGCTATGGTTACCTTCGGCCTGCATATGGTCCTACAGACTGTTATTATCTGGGGACGTGATATTACTGGCGGGAAGACTGGTGTAACCGGCTTTGCTCCTCTGCAAATAGGGCAATATATCTTTTCCCCTAGTTATCCATTTTTCAGTTATTATATTGCTCTCGGTATATTTATCCTGTTACTCTTTATAATTTATAGGATTATCAATTCCCCGATTGGGCTAGCATTTGTGGCTCTCCGCGATTCGGAGCCCTATGCTAAGAGCCTTGGCGTAAATGAGTATAAGTATAAGCTTATTGTGTTTGGTATCTCCGCCTTCATAGCTGGCTTAATCGGTGCTGTTTATATTCATTTCTATGGTATAATTTCTCCGGTCACGTTAGACATTCCTATTTTTCTTATGGTTCTAATCATGTTCATGCTTGGAGGATTAGGCAGGTTCCCTGGAGCAGTGATTGGCGCTTTTGTCATCACTTTTGTCACTGAGGCTTTGCGACCACTACTACTCTGGCGCTTTGTTGCGTTGGGAGCGATAGTAGTTGCAGTGACGGTTTTTATCCCTGGGGGGCTAATGTCAATCCCTGAGAGGGTTAGACCCTTTATCCGGCGAGCTTTTGGAAGAAGGCACGTTGAAGAAGAGGTGTCGTAAGGGTAGAGTATGTAAGTAGGCAGACCAAAATATGAAAATTCTTCAGGCTAAAGAAGTAACTAAGCGCTTCGGCGAATTAGCTGCCGTTAAAGACTTAACTTTTGAGGTAGAAAAGGGTGAAATCTTTGGTATAGCCGGACCAAATGGTTCCGGGAAGACCACTCTATTCAACCTTATTTCGGGGGTTTATTCTGGTTCAGGAGACATCATTTTTGAGGGTGAGAACATTCATGGGCTTAGACCATTTCAAGTCTGCCACAAGGGAGTGGCACGGACATTTCAAATCCCCATCCTTTTCCCATCGATTACTGTATACGACAATATAAGGGTTGGCGCCCATTTTGGAGTGTTGAAAGGGAAAAATGAGAAGGAACGTATCAACGAAGTAATAGACTTCGTCGGTTTACGGGGTAGAGAAAATATTGTCGCCGAACATGTGGACCTTTTTGATAAAAGGCTAACCATGCTGGCGGGGGCGCTAGCTACACAGCCCAGGCTAT
This sequence comes from Dehalococcoidales bacterium, assembly GCA_016783245.1. Lineage (GTDB taxonomy): Bacteria > Chloroflexota > Dehalococcoidia > Dehalococcoidales > BS750m-G39 > BS750m-G39. The sequence goes on from JADHWY010000001.1 coordinate 69,782, forward strand.
TACTCGTTGATGAACCGATAGCCGGCTTAAGCCCGAGGGAGGTCAGAGATTCGGTGGCCCTGTTCCAAAAAATCAACAGAGAGCTAGGGATAACGATAATAATTATCGAGCATTTGATGAAGGTCCTGGTAGAGGTCTCCCATAGACTTATGATTATCAATAATGGGGAGAAAATCTGTATTGGCCCACCTGAGGAGGTTACTCAGAATAAGGAGGTAATAGAGGTTTACCTGGGAGGTTGATTATGCTTGAAGTAGATAGGATAGATACTTACTACGGCGAATTTCAGGCATTAAAGGAGGTTTCGGTCAACGTTAAGGAGGGTGAACTGGTGGTCGTTTTTGGACCCAACGGTCATGGTAAGAGCACTCTACTCAAGACTATCTGTGGCTTACTCACTCCAGCCTCGGGCTATGTAAAGTTTGATGGCGAGCAAATAAACGGGATGCCCACCCAAAAAATTGTCGGGATGGGCATGGTTTATATCGCTGAGGACAGGCATCTCTTTCCTGATATGACAGTGCTAGAAAACCTGAAGTTGGGTGCCTATAGCCCCCATGCTCGACCCAAAGAAGCTGAGAACCTTGATTATGTTTTTCAGTTGTTCCCCAGGCTAAAGGATTGGAGAAAAAGAAATGCCTCGACACTGAGTGGTGGGGAGGCACGAATGTTGGCCATTGGGCGAGGACTAATGTCTGCGGCTAGGTTTCTGGCAATAGATGAGCCATCGCTGGGACTAGCGCCTATGGTTAGACGTGATGTGTTTAGAACGATTAAGGAAATTAATGAGACGGGCATTAGTGTGCTCATGGTTGAGCAGAGCGTTGTCCAAATTTCAGAGATGGCGGATAGAACCTACCTTATGGAAGATGGCAGGATAGTATTTGAAGGTAGCAAGGATGAAGCCTTGAAGGACGAGCATGTAAAGGAAGTATTTTTAGGTATATGAAAGTTGGTGGTCTATCCTTGTTTCTGAGTGAGCAGACGTGAAAAGGTGAAACATTGAGATGTCGAGTATACCCAGTGTAGTAGCAGTTGGGACAATGGTCTGTAAATCCCCAAGGTTCAACGGGAATTCCTAAATCCCTGTGCCATTTAATTGGACGTTCCAAAAAAGAGGAGAAAAATGATCGATCCAAAAGTGAAAGAGGTTGTTCTGGCAGTAGTCGATAGCTTAAAGGATGACCTTGTCCAATTGGTTTGTGATACAGTCAAGATTCCCAGCGTGAACCCCACGTTTCCGGGAGTAGTGTATGAAGAGGCTCTTGGTGGGGAGACCAAGGTAGCCGAATTCCTCAAGCCGCTTCTGGAAGATATTGGCCTCAAGACAGACATGTGGGAAAAAGAAAAGGGCCGCGCCAACCTGGTAGGAGTTTATAAGGGGACCGGGGATGGAAAATCCCTGATTTTTAATGGCCACACGGACGTCGTCCCTCCGGGACCAGAAGAGGAGTGGACCAAGGCTGAACCCTGGAGCGGCAAAATCGCGGATGGAAAGATTTGGGGTCGCGGCGCCTGTGATATGAAGGGTGGGGATGTAGCCGCCATCATCGCACTAAAGGCTCTTCTTAATGCTGGGTATAAGCCAAAAGGCGATGTGATTATTGAGGATGTGGTTGGGGAAGAGATGATGAACACCGAGGCAGGCACTGGGGCGACCATCGAGCGCGGCTACAAAGCAGACGCGGCAATTGTTGTAGAGCCATCTGGCCCCCCTTACCGACTGGGGCTTATTCCAGCCTCACCCGGCGTCTTCTATATGGTCGTTACCATCAAGGGCAAGGCTGTCCACGCCTCAATGCGGGATGAATTAATCCGGCCTGGGGGCGGTGGGGCAAAGATAGGTGTTAGCTCAATCGATAAAGCGATGATTATATACCAAGGCCTCAGGAAACTAGAGGAGGAATGGGGGCAAACTAAGAGCCACCCGATGTTCACCCGCCCTGGTCATTTCACCCTTCATCCCGGCGTAATCACCGGTGGTCCCAGTGGTGCTTTCGTCATTTCCAATGAAAGCAAAATTGAATATGCAATCTGGCATGCTCCTTCCGATTCTGAAGAACAGGTCAAGAAAGAGGTAGAAGAACAGATCTCTCTGTTTGCGCAAACGGACCCCTGGCTGAGGGAACATCCGCCAAAGATAGAATGGCTGCTGTGGTGGCCACCCTACGATGTTCCCGTGGATGCCCCTATCTGCAAAGCTGTTGCTACAGCTTATGAGTCGGCAATGGAGGAACCAGTTAAGTATTACGGCTTCGCCGCAGTTGATGACGCGGCTTTCCTGAACAGGGCAGGAATCCCCGCCATTACTATCGGACCAGGTGATCTCCGTGTTGCCCATGCCGCCAATGAGTATGTCGAGATCGCTGAACTTGTTGATGCGGCAAAGATTTACGCCTTGTCTATCGTGGAGTGGTGTGGGGTTCAACGGAGTAGAAAGTGACTGGTTAATTGTATGTAGTCTGCGAAAGTGGGGTAGAGAAGAAGAATAACACAACAAACCTTAGTCTCTAACTTAGCACCTGAGTTTCGTATCTCTAAGTCGTATTTACCTTGCTAGCATTACATAAAGGCTATTGACGTTGGTGCCGGTTTGCCCGGTTATGATTGCATCGCTCAATTTACTCAGGATGGTAGAGGCATCGTGCGACAACAAGCTCTCAAGTAAATCCAATCCCTTTTCTTTCGCTCGCTCTGTTGTAGAGCTGTCAATGATGCCTCCGGCTAGCTCGGTTGGTCCGTCTGTGCCATCGGTATCAATAGCAGCGATGACCACCCCACTCACCCCAGCGAGTTGCAATGCCGCGCTAAGCACAAATTCCTGGTTCGGGCCTCCTTTGCCACAGTTACCACTTATGGTAACTGTGGTCTCGCCACCAGCAATAACCACGCAGGGTGTTGTGAGTGGTCTGCCGTAAGTCTTAATTTCTCTAGCCATACCAGTAAATATGTGGCTTACTTCCCTGCTTTCTCCTTCGAAAGTGGTAGTTAGTATCATCGGGGCGAACCCTAGCTCTTTTGCCCTATTACTCGCCGCTTCACAAACGACCTTACTCTTCACTATAACAAATGTATGCACCGGCATACCATCGAAGTTCCTGGGGTTTTCCATTTCGGGAGTGGCATTTAATAAGTATTCTAAAGCAGATTTCGGGATCTTTCCCACTAGGTCATACTTCTTTAATACCCGAATGGCATCCTCAAAGGTCGAGGTATCGGGCACAGTCAAATCGGTTATACAATCTAGAGGGTCGCCGGTTACATCAGAGACAGTTAAATTAATAAGCTCAGCAGGAAATATGGAGAGGGCGAGTTTGCCCCCCTTAATTTGGGAGAGGTGTTTTCTAACCGCATTTATTTCCCTGATGGTGGCTCCACTATAGATAAGCAGTTCATGTACCCGTCTCTTCTCTTCAATAGTAATGCCAGGGGCAGGAAACGGCGCGAGGGCTGAACTTCCTCCGGTTATGGCACAAAAAACAAGGTCCCCCTTCTGTGCCGTCTCCGCCAATGATTTCATCTCCTTAGCTGCCATAAATCCCCGTTCATCGGGTAGCGGATGCGATGCCTCTCTCATCCGCACCCTTTCTAAAGTGCCTTCCTGTCCTTCCTTCAAAATAACAACACCATCGGAAATCCGTTCTCCCAGAATTTCTTCAAGGGCTTTGGCTATTGGGAAAGTAGCTTTGCCTGCCCCGAAGAGATAAATTTTCCCTCTCTTAGAGAGATCATAGCGTAAGTTATCAACGTTGAGGATGTTCCCATGCAAATGGACCAGGTTTATGGTTGCTGTATAGGGGTCTGCTGCTAGCAACGCGTGCTCAATAATATCAATTACAGTTCCCCTTCCTGTAACCTCACCGTGGGAAGTAAGTTCTTCTTTATTCTTAATATACAAAGAATCGTCCACCTATCAAGAACCAAGTCCATGTCTTTCTGATTAGAATGGTTGCCTGAACTTCCTACCAGCATATCTGGCAGAGCTTCCGAGTTCGTCCTCTATCCGTAGCAATTGATTATACTTGCTGGTTCTCTCGCTGCGCACCGGTGCCCCGGTTTTTATCTGTCCAGCATTTAATCCGACCACGCAATCAGCAATCATACTATCCTCAGTCTCACCGGAGCGCTCGGAAACTACGACCCCGTACCCGCTTCTAAAAGCCAGCCAGGCTGCATCAAGTGCCTCACTAAATGTTCCGACCTGATTATACTTCCAGAGCAGTGCATTGGCCGCGCCCATTTCTATCCCCTTATTCAAACGTTCGGTGTGGGTGACAAATAAGTCATCCCCAACTATCTGGATATCCAGCTCTTTTGTCAGCCGGGCAAACCCTTCAAAATCGTCCTCCTGCAAAGGGTCCTCTATGGAGGCTATAGAATATGTTGACATCAAATCCTTATAAAGGCCTATCATATCATCGGTAGTCAGTTGCTCTCCTTCAATGATATACATCCCCGTCTTCTTGTCATAAAGGTGGGTTGCTGCCACGTCGAGCGCATACACTATCTTATCTTCCCATCCTACCTCGGCCACAGCTTGTGTCAGGACTTCAAACGGCTCTCTTATCTTGGTCATAGGTGGGACATATCCACCTTCATCTCCTACGTTGAGAGCCATCTTCCCATATTTTTCTAGTAATAACTTTCCCACTATAGTGTTAATCTCAACAGTAATTTGGAGAGCCTGAGAAAAGCTTTCGGCACCAACCGGCATTATGATGAATTCCTGGAAGTCAAGGTCGTTGGATGCCAGCTTTCCCCCGTTTATCAGATTCATCATGGGCACTGGTAAGATGCAGGCGTTAGTATTGATGTACTGGTAAATCGGTATCCCTAGACTAGCTGAGGCTGCTTTCACCGCGGCTAGAGATACTCCCAGTATTGCATTAGCACCCAGCTTTGTCTTCTGCTTAGTGCCATCCAGACTTATCAACAGCTCATCTATCTTTCTCTGTTCCGTTACCTTTATTCCCACAATCTCACCAGCGATAATCTCATTCACATTACGTACTGCCTTACGCACACCAAGCCCGTTGTATCTCGAGTCACCATCCCGAAGCTCGTATGCTTCGTAAGCACCCGTGCTACGCCCGCACGGAACATCCGCCCGTCCACGCAGCATGCCATCCACCCACATGTCAACCTGAACTGTGGGTGTTCCCCTGCAGTCTATGATTTCCCTAGCCTTCGCTCTAGTTATTTTTAACTGTTCTACCATGTTCTGCTCTCCGCATTTAAAAATTTCACTTTAAAGACGCAGTGACATATGCTTAAACTTCAAGTCAAAACTAGTCAGTCATTTCCTCCTTGGCTTCGCGGTAAAGCTCAATAAACTCCTTATAGCTTTTTTGGTATTTGACCCTCCTTTCACTTGCGTATTTTAGCAATGCGTTAGTAGACTGTCAATCGCATTCATTGATATTAAATATCAACCCAGATATGCATTTTTAAATAAGCTACGCAGATAGATTGAAGGGGCTCTATCCGTTCAGGACAACCTTTCCCCTCAAAGAGGAGAGAGACAGGGAATATGGTTGAGTTGATAGAAACCCCACTAGAACTCGTTTAGCAGCTTATCCCCCTGACCCCCCTTTCCTTAACAAGGGAAGGGGGAGTGTAGGTTAGAGAGGAGTGACATCCCTCTCTAAAGCCTTTTCCTCCTCTCCTTGAAGAGGGGAGTGGAGACCAAGGGGTGAGGTTAAAAAGCAACCCTCCGTATTCAGATGAAATGCGAAATTCAAAGCACGAAATCCTAAACAAACACCATTGCCTAACATTTACACACTTTTTGACAAGACCTCCTGGTATTATCTGGAGACGGTTGGAGTGCTTCAGCCGCTTTATCTTAAGCTGGGACCTCAAGACAGACAACCAAAGGAGATAGACACACCTGAACGGCTTGGCAAGTAACTATTTTATCCTTTATAATCAATAGGTAACCGTGGCTGGTGCTGGCCGTTAAAAAACAAAAGGAGGTGCTGTTAAAGATGGGAAGACTGGATGGCAAGGTTGCTATGATAACTGGGGCTGCTTCAGGTATTGGGAGGGGACACGCTGAGCTGTTTGCCAAAGAAGGGGCTAAGGTGGTAATTACCACCAGAAAGAAGGTAGCTGAGGGGACGGCGTTAGCGGAGAGTATCAAAAAACAAGGTGGAGAAGCTGTCTTCATTAGGCTTGATACAACCAGCGAGGATGACTGGAAAAGGGTGCTCGACGAAATTACCAAAAAATATGGCAAACTGAACATCCTGGTGAATAACGCTGGCGTTTCACTGGCAAAAACAATCGAGGAAACCTCCCTTCAGGAATGGAATTGGCTGATGAATATAAACGCCACCGGGGTTTTCCTGGGCTGCAAATATGCCATTGAAGTTATGAAGAAGAACGGCGAACCGTGTTCCATAATAAATATCTCATCCGTTGATGCCATGGTGGGTGAGGCTGGGTTACCTGCCTATTGTGCCTCCAAAGGTGCGGTGTGGTCATTGACCAAAGCAGTGGCACTATCCTGCGCCGAAGCAGGGTATAACATTCGGGTCAATTCAGTACATCCCGGTCTTATTCATACTGAGCTTACCGATAAAGAGGCTCAAGACTATGGAATTACGTTCGGGCAGTATGAGAAACTATTTACGGCAGCAATTCCACTTGGGCACATTGGTGAACCAATCGATATTGCTTATATCAGTTTATACCTTGCTTCTGATGAATCCAGTTGGGTTACCGGATCACAGTTTGTTGTTGACGGAGGTTATACCACAAAATAAACGGCACAATAAGGTTAATAATAGCGGCGGGCGAATACTGAACTGGCATTGGCAGCGCTATTGTCGTTTCTCAGGTTAATTTACCACCCATTGTCAAGTTAATGTTCCACCCTTTTTCTCAAGTTAATTGACCACCCTGTGTACACCACTGAGCATAGTAGCACACAGTTACCACCTCCTTCTCAAGGGCTTTGTCGGGGCTCTGAAAAAGTACATTGTTATAAGATGATCGAAGGGGAAGCTGAAAAACTAAAGAAACTAGTGAGCTCTATGGGAGAGGTACCAGGGCCTCACTCCGCTACCTTTTGAGGTAATAGTCGTGTTTTGGCAGGATCTGCCAAGGGAAGCCACTTACTGCTGTAAAACTAGGCGAGATTACTCTTGAACAAATTAGATGTGGGTTATCATAAATCGAAAGATAAAGGGAGCTTGGGGTACAAGCTGGAGTATGAGGTTGGCAGTGTGATTTTTATGTCAAGGTTTTAGTGCCCGAGAGGAAGTTATGTTCAGACGCGATGTGACAATGGCTGATATCTATATGGCGAGGAAGAGGACTTCATCTATAGTCAAAAGGACCTCTTTGGCCAGTTCTCCTTCGTTAACGGAACACGTTGGTGTGCCCCGGCAATCAATGATTTCTCTAGCTTTTATGTCAGGTAATTTTTAATTGCCCCATCAGATAATTTTCTCCCTTACTGGGATATGGCTAAAGCGATGGCAGCGCTGCCGATAGCACACTGCACTAGTGATTCAAGGCTGACTCGTTCTTTAGGAGTATGCACCAGCCCTTCTTCTCCCGGCCCATAACCAATAGTAGGGATACCCCTTACTACCGCAGTATGACTCCCATCAGTAGCAAAGTGCCAGTAGGCTCGCTCTGGTTTCTGCCCCACTTCACCTAAAGCAGCATATGCACGAGCCGCTTTAGGGTGATCCGGCTCAATAAGCCAGGGAAGTTGCAGCTTTCGCGCCCGTGTTTTCCTGCCGGTGTAGCTAACCTCATCAACTTCACGCATTCGAACATAGCCGCGAAATTGTGGGTCCTCTTTTTCAATATCTTTGAGGATTGTCTCTATTTGAGCTAATATCTGTTCCACGGTCTCGGTAGGAGCAAAGCGTCTGTCTAGGCAAACGGTACACCTATCAGGTATGACACTTAGACGCCCTGGGCTGCAGGATATGATAGTGAGACTAATGGTTGACTTGCCAAATACCCGGTGAGTTGGCAGGTTATCATTAAGAGTTTGAACCTTATCCAGCACAGGCAACATCTTGTATACAGCATTTATGCCCAGCGCTGGAGCGCTACCATGACTGGTCCGACCGACAGTAGTTACTTCTAACTCCATGCGTCCTTTATGGCCCAGCACAAACTTGAGGTTAGAAGGTTCTCCCAATACTACAAAGTCAACCTTTATCCCTTTCTGGATAAAAGTTGTATCACAGAGAAATGCCATACCTACGCACTCAGCTGGTTCTTCTTGGACAACGCAGGAAATAATGATATCCCCTCGGTGGGACAGTCCGAGCTTTTTTATAATATAGGCGGCGTATACCTGGGAGGCGATAGCCCCTTTCATATCGCAGGTGCCACGACCATGAAGATAACCATCAAAAATGACCCCTTCGTAAGGGTCATAATCCCATTGGTCCAATTGGCCTGGGTCTACGTGGTCCATGTGGCCATTGAGCATTATGTTCTCGCCTTGGCCGTTGCCCTTAATTATTCCCACCACATTTCCCATGGCATCGGTGAACACCTCGTCATACTTCAGCTTTCTCATCTCACGCACAATGATTTCGGCTACCTTTTCCTCCTCACCGCTGAGGCTGGGAGTTTGTATTAACTTTTGCGCAAATCCAGCTACATCATCGGCTATCTGAGAGCATTCTTCCTTCAAAAGCTGAAATGACATAGCGTCTCCTTTCGGTGGAATGGGCATTCCTATCCTACACTGGGGTTAATTAGCTGTCAAGTGTAACGGCGACTTAAAGGAATTGGGGACTGCACCCCCTCTTCTGGGGCAAGATGGCTATAAGGGTGTCTAACCGGTCATTAATCCATCCTGCCACTAACAACTCCAGATTGTTCACTATTGCACACTTGCTTGCATTGTTCACAGTTTGCTATCGCGGGTACTCGCTAGATTATTTCAACCCAGAGATGGTTATACCATCGCCGATGCTCTTCACCAGCAACCTTTCGATACTTCGCTGTGGTATTGAAGCTAGCGTGCCCCAAATGCTCCTGAAGCAACCTAAGTGCGTCACCTGAATCATCCAGTTTCATGGCGTGTACACTAAAGGCGTCCCTGAGCCGATGAGGACTGACACCTCTCACACTGCCGGTTTCTGGATTCACCAAGTTCGGAAGCCCAGCCCTTCTAGCACAATCTCTCACTATTTGCCAGGCCCGATGTCGGTTGATGTCAAAGATAAGATTCGTCCTTGCTTCTGTTTCAATGAAGTCAGCCAACATATTCAGCGTGTCCCTATCTAAGGGAAGTGTTCTCACACGGCGATGCTCCATTTGTCGCGTTGCAGTGGCACTTATCTCCCCGCCACACTCAGGACAGAAGCGATGCCTCTTACCTAACCTTGCCCGGCACTTCAGACATGACAATTTGGCTCGTCTCTTAAGATGCAGGATTGTGATGGTACCCCTGGCAAAGTCAACATCTCCGACATAGATGGCCAAAGCCTCTGAGATGCGGCAGGCCAAACGGAAAAGAAGCCTGATAAGCAGCTCATCACGGAGGCAAGTGGCGACTCGTTCCATTGATTCTACATCTTCAAGCTCCAGATAGGTTTTCATGGCATTAAGTTCTTTCTCTCGACTTTTCCTAAGTCATCCTTACGACCAGATTCCAGCACTTGTCGGAGAGTAAAACCTGCTGACTTCAATTGCTGATGAATATAGGCATCAGAGCAGCCAAGCTTCCGAGCAGCCCGCATAACGTAGCCGGTCCGCTTGATCGCTCTGATTATCTCTTCCATCGGTATATCTAGTCTAGGTCGCCCACGCAGTGTTTTTTCCATCGCCCCTAACCGTCTTACAAAATCTAATAAAATATGCCACCGTTAATTCTTGACCTAGGATATTCCCCGCTGTGATTCTCTGCAGAATTTCCATCTCAAACGCTCTGGCCGCTTTGTCTTTTCCCTTATTTTGGGATAAAATCTAAGCGGAGAACAGAACATATCACAACATTACATTTAGCTTTGGGATTATTGATATGGCACGGATTTGCGAAAATTGCGGACATGCATTGGGTAGATATAATCCTGGGAAGAACTGTTATGCCTGCCAAGAAAAACGACGTGAGGGGATAGTAAATATGAGTGAAAGCCCAAATTACGACGTGGGTAATCTAGCATATCTTCTAGATTTGAGCGAGGCGCAGGTAAAAAGGAATGAGAACGATGGCAAGATACCGCCGCGTATTCCTGGTATACGGAAGTATCTTTGGCCCAAAAAGGTTATTGATTACTGGAGAGAATCGGGGTTTCGTCCTTATTGGGAAGATAGCGAGGTGGCCGAAGCAGTATTATATGGCACTACGCATGGCTGGAATCTAGTCAGCATGACATTCGGCGGTCGCAGTACTGAGCACCCCGTAGAAAGATACCGAGAAGCCAAGAAGTTCGATGAAGAAGTCCCTAGAAACGACTTTAAATGGTTTACACCTTAAGTCTGTCCACCACTCCGTATCTTAAATGCTGCCTCTTGACATCACTATCGGCCAGGTTCGCGTAGTGTCTGGTCATGAGGAGGCTGCTGTGTCCCAGCTTCTTCTGCAGGGAGAACGGGTCGCCACCATTCCTCAGATAGATGACGCTCGAGGTATGCCGCAGCTTGTGAGGGTAGCACCTATTGAGCCCGGCAACCCTGCCGTAGTATCGGACTATCTTCGTTGTCCGGCCGGCTTTGAGCGGACGCCCATCGTTTGTTAGCCAGAACCTATCTGTTGCTAGAGGCGCCGGGCGATGTTTGAGCTTGTATTTAAGAAGAGCCTTAGCCACCTTCTGGCCGAAGGGGATATAACGCTCCCTATCTCCCTTTCCCATTACCCTTAGATAGCCATTCTCAAGGTCTACATCCTCCATCGTTAACTCCACAATTTCCGAGAGTCGGGCGCCGGTGTCTACAAAGGTCAACAGCAGGGCGTAGTCCCTGAACCCGACATCCATAGTCTTATCGGGTTTAGACAGCAGTCGTATTATTTCCCTCTCGTTAAATGTCGGCACTACCTTCTTCGGAGCCTTAGGCAGTTTAACCCTCTCCATGGGATTCTGGTCGATAAGCCCTTCATGGCATAGGGAGCTGAAGAAGGTCCGTATCGCCCTGGCATAGGTCTGTATGGATATAGCCGATATCCTCTGCTCTTCGGTCTTATTATTGGGGTGATTAAGAAACTTGGGCCTCTTCCTCAGGGCGATGATAAATCCCCTCAGGTCATCGGCTGTTATAGTGCTAACATCGGGATCGTAGCCAAGGTAGTCCTCGAAATAGGCCACGCTTGACATAATCCACTGGACGGTCCGGGGGCTCTTTCCCTCGGCCTCGGCACAGATACGATAGGCTGCCAGCGCATCAGTTAGAGTAGTCAATCTGTTCTCCTCGCGCTGACAGCTTACAACACGCTGAGGGTAGGGGCTACGACATTGCACTACATTAGCAACGTTTTCGGGTAAAGCAGCGGCTCTTTCGGCAGAAATCCCCGGTTTTTCGGCCTGGGATTCGAGGGCAGTGTAGGCGTGGCTCGGGCGTGGTATGGCGTCCCTGGAGGGATTCGAACCCACGACCCGCTGCTTAGAAGGCAGCCGCTCTATCCAGCCTGAGCTACAGGGACAGGTTGTCTGCTATTCCAATATAGCACGGGCTTGGAGAGGGGTCAAGACAAGTATTTTAGTCCCATTGGTCACTGCGGGTGCAGCGGCCAGCCGAAGAGAAAACCGAGGCAGGCAGCGGTAACAATGGCGCCGGCAATACACACACCGATGAAAATGGATAGCAGGGCATGCTTGAATTTTATTCCAAAAATAGCGGCAGCAAGAGAGCCTGTCCAGGCACCGGTTACAGGGAGAGGGATGGCGACAAATAACACCAGCCCGATTCGCTTATACCTTTCCACAATCTTCCCCCGCCGTCTTGTGCGTTCCTCTAGCCAGCGGAGCCACCTTTTGCAGATGCCTATTTTGCTCAAGCGCTTGGAAATAGCACCAAAAAACAACAGTAGAAAGGGTACGGGGATAAGGTTGCCGGCAATAGCTAAGGGCAGGGCATGTTGCCATGAGAGATTCTGTGGATACACGGCAGAGGGTAGCACCCCCATAGCAAACAGTATTGCTCCTCGGAGTTCAACTACAGGCAGGGCAGAGATAGCGATTACCACAAGCTCCTTGGAGAAACCTAGGCGGAAAAGGATATTGAGAATACTATCGATGGGGTGCTCCCGTTTCTTGTTGCTTAAAAACGCCGTCCTGTCCCAGAACGGTACTTAGCGAGTGTAGCAAATGAGCGCTAATGCGTCAAACTGCTTTGCCAACTGGTTTGACAACCGCCACCTACATTGGTAGTATGATTCGGCTTCACCTGTTTACTTTCGGGGTAAATTCATGAGCAAAATGACTGTCAGAGACATAGATGTCGGCAGCAAAAAAACTCTGGTCAGGGTTGATTTCAATGTCCCGTTAGATGAGGAAACAGGAGCTATTACTGATGATAGTCGCATCCGGGCGGTACTGCCTACCATTAGATATCTTCTCGACCAAGACGCAAGAATTATTCTATGCTCCCACCTGGGCAGGCCTAAGGGAAAGATAATTGACAAACTGCGATTAACCGTTGTCGCCCAGCGCCTGGCACAGATTCTGGAGCATCCGGTGGTGTACACCAAGGATTGTATAGGTCCTGAGGTCGAGAAGGCAATAGGAAAATTGAACAACAGCCATATTCTACTTTTGGAGAATGTTCGTTTCCACCCCGAAGAGGAAAGAAATGAAGCCTCCTTTGCTCAAGCCCTGTCCCAGCTAGCTGATATCTATGTTAATGATGCCTTCGGCACTGCCCATCGAAGTCATGCCTCAGTAGTTGGCATTACCAGGTATCTGCCGGCAGTAGCTGGACTGCTGCTGGAAAAGGAGCTCAAAGCCCTGGGTGGTATCCTGAAAAACCCAGCTCACCCCTTTGTCTTGCTTCTTGGCGGAGCTAAGATAAGCGACAAAGTGGCTATGATAGAAAATATCATGGACAAAGTGGACTGTATCCTGATTGGCGGCGGAATGGCCGCCACTTTTTTAAAGGCAGAGTCCTACGAGGTGGGATTATCCCTGCTCGATGGCACAGTAGACCTGGCAGCCAGATTGATAGAGAACGCAGCAAAAAACAGCACGCGTCTGCTACTTCCAGTTGATGTAGTTGTTGCCGAGGAAGTGAGAAATACAGCTAAGGGCAACATAGTATCTGTGGAGAATATATCTCCCGAAGTAAGGATTGTAGACATAGGTCCCCAGACGATAAAAATCTTTACCGAGGAATTGCAAAAGAGCAAAACAGCTTTCTGGAACGGTCCTGTGGGCATATATGAGATTTCTCAGTTTGCCAGAGGAACACTGGCTATGACTGGGGTCTTGGCTGACCTTGATGTTACTACTATTGTTGGGGGAGGTTCTACGGCTGAAATAGTAACCAAGTCGGGATTAGGCAACGAGATGACCTTCGTCTCCACTGGTGGTGGCGCCGCACTTAAGTTTCTCGCTGGCGAAGCGCTGCCGGGAGTGGAAGCCCTGATGAATAAAAACCCATAATCAAAATAAGGTGGAGGGTCTTCATTTATGACATTGCTATTGCCTGAGTTAGAATTAATAAACACAATCAGCAGACCTTCACCCACCAAGATTGTACTATTAGTTATTGATGGCTTGGGTGGGTTGCCCCACCCCCAAACAGGCAAAACCGAACTTGAGACAGCCAATACGCCCAATCTGAACCGATTAGCAGCCAAAGCTATATGCGGACTTACCGACCCGGTAAGCTCTGGTATAACTCCGGGAAGCGCCCCAGCTCACCTGGCTTTGTTCGGCTATAATCCTTTGTGTTTTACCATTGGTCGTGGTGTGCTGGAGGCACTTGGGGTAGACTTCGACCTTGAGTGTGAAGACATGGCGGCGCGGGGGAACTTTGGCACCATTGATGGAGCAGGGTTGGTTACCGACCGCAGGGCAGGGCGCATCTCTACCGAAAAATGCGCTGAGCTGTGCCAATTGCTTGATGGATGGACAATAGATAATGTCGAAATCTTTGTTTCCCCGGTAAAGGAACACCGCTTTATAGCAGTGTTTCGGGGAGAGGGACTTGACCCCAATATCAGCGACTCCGACCCTCAGCAGCTAGGAGTAGCGCCAACATCAATCACTGCCCTCACCCCTCAAGCCGGTAGAACAGCAAAAATCGTCGCCCAGTTTGTCGCTAAGGCGCAGACAACCTTGGCTGAGCATCATCCAGCCAATGTGATTCTCCTCCGCGGCTTTTCCCATCTACCTCAGTTCCCCACTATGGATGAGGTATATAAATTGAAGCCGGCGGCTATTGTCAGTTATCCCATGTACCGAGGGTTGGCTAAACTGGTGGGCATGGATGTTCTCCAAACAGGAACCAGCATCGAGGATGAGATAGCTGCGCTGAAACAGGAGTACGCCAACTATGATTACTTCTTCTTGCATGTAAAAGGAGCTGATGCTGCCGGCGAAGATGGCGACTTTGACCGAAAGGTCAAGGTTATAGAGGGGGTAGATAGAGCTTTGCCCAGCCTGATGGATGTCAAGCCTGATGTTCTCGTCATTACCGGCGACCATTCCACACCAGCCTTGCTCAAAGCACACAGCTGGCACCCGGTTCCTGTTCTGCTACATTCCAAATGGTGTCGCCCTGATAAAGTGTGCCAGTTTTCTGAGTCGGCCTGTTCTTCTGGTGGGCTGGGGCGATTGCCGGCGATACAAATCATGCTGCTGGCTATGGCTAATGCCCTGAAGCTGACAAAATTCGGCGCTTGACCAAACCGCTGTCAGGAGATGTGAATATGAAGGAGCTCTTCGCCAAAAAGCTGTACTACGAATATGATGTGGATAGAGGGCTGAGCGAGATAGACTATATACAGCTGGTGAAGGACGTCTATATGGAACTCACCAGGATAGCCAGGGAAGGAAGCCTTGTCCTCTATGGAGACCTGGGGGTTTTTCGAAAGCTGAAGGGGAGCGGTTATAAGGGCAACGAGCTCCTCGTTATCCTTGGGGCTATAGTTGGAGCATGCAGCGAATATGAAGCAGCCAATGACCGCCCCTTGCTTTCCTCCATTGTAATCAACAGGGATACACGTAAGCCAGGGCTGGGATTTTTCTATCTATCCACAGTGCCGACCTCTTTGAGCAGAAAGAACTGGGAAGATAATAATATAAGGCCTCCAGAGATTGTTATGAGGCAGAGGGATGCGTTTTGGCTACATGAGGTACAAAAAGTCCATGAATGGTGGCAAAAGCAGCCCTTGGATGAGAGGAATGGGTGAAAATGCGAATACCTTTCATTGCCGGCAACTGGAAGATGAACACCACGGTGAGCGAGGCGGCGGAGCTAGTTAAAGAGATGCGCCAAGGGCTTGATGCGATAGCAGGTGTGGAGAAAGCGGTGTGCCCACCATTCATTTCCCTGGAGGCAGTGAGGAGGATAATCGAAGGAAGCTCAATAAAACTGGGGGCACAAAATCTCTATTTTGAGGAAAAGGGTGCCTATACCGGAGAGATTTCGCCATCGATGCTCTCCGATACCTGCGAGTTTGTCATTATCGGGCACTCTGAGCGCAGGCAATACTTTGGGGAAACGGGGAAGGTGGTTAACAAGAAGATTCAGGCGGCATTGAGGGTGGGGCTTAAACCCATCCTCTGCGTCGGGGAAAAGCTGGAGGAAAATGAGGCGGGGAGGACAGAGAAGGTGATAGTCGAGCAGCTAAGGTCTTCGCTATTTGGGATAGGTGCTGTTGATGACCTGATTATCGCCTACGAGCCGATTTGGGCTATTGGCACGGGCAGGGCAGCTACCGGCGAGCAGGCAAATGAGACCATCAGCTTTATTCGCCACAACGTTGCCAAATTGTATGACGAAGACATTGCCCAGAGAATGCGAGTTCTCTATGGTGGCAGTGTTAATGCGGCTAATGCTGCCGAGTTTCTCAGCCAGCCTGAGATAGACGGCGCTCTGGTCGGCGGAGCCAGCCTTAAAGCCAGCGAGTTTATCAGCATTGTCAAGCAAGCCTCGGAAATCAGACAGGCAAGATGAATCGTCTAGTGGCTATAGTTGGTCCTACCGCTGTAGGCAAGAGCCAGCTAGCTGTCCGGCTAGCCCAGAGCTTTGACAAAGAGATAATAAACGCCGATAGCCGACAGATATATCGCTATATGGATATCGGCACCGCTAAGCCCAGTCCGAAGGAGCTATCCCTCATCCCTCACCACCTGATAAGCATAGTTGACCCTGATGATGACTTCAGTCTGGCTCAATATCAGCAGCTAGCCTATGAGGCTATCAAAGATATCCAGAGGCGCAACAAACTAGCCCTGCTGGTAGGCGGCAGCGGACAGTATGTATGGTCGGTTCTGGAAGGATGGGAAATACCGAATGTTCCCCCTGATGAGGAGTTCAGACATAGCTTGGAGGAGAGGGCAGCCGGAGGAGAGAAGGATGAGCTGTATCAGGAACTGGTAGGGCTTGACCCGAAAGCAGCGCAGAGAATCGACCGACATAATGTGCGCCGTATTATCCGAGCGCTTGAGGTGTATAAAAGTACGGGTACCCCCCCTTCTCGGCTCCAGCGAAAAAGAGGGGCGCTGTTCGAGGCACTGATAATAGGTTTAACCATGGACAGGGCGAAGCTATATCATAAAACCGACTCCAGGGTTGACCATATGATAAATGAAGGCTTGGTAGAGGAAGTCCACAAATTACTGGATATGGGATATGACCTCGACCTTCCCGCTATGTCCAGCATTGGCTACAGGCAAATTGGCATGTTCATCAAAGGTGAACTGACCCTAGCTGCTGCCATAGAGCAAATAAAAATTGAAACTCATCGCGTTGTTAGACATCAATATGCATGGTTTGGCTTGAAAAATGGTAGAATTAAGTGGTTTGATATGGAGAGCGATAGCGCATATTGGGAAATCAGAGCCTCAGTGGCGCAGTTCTTGGGGGATAAAATAGAGGAAGAATGATGATGGACTTTACCAAGCTGCAGAGTGCCGGAAATGATTTTGTCCTGGTAGAGACCAGCGATTTCCAGCGTGATTGGTCAGCGGTGGCAGTGGCTATGTGCGACCGACACTTTGGCGTTGGTGCTGATGGACTGCTGCTGTTACTGCCCTCAGATACTGCCCATTTCCAGATGCGTATGTTTAACCCCGATGGCTCTGAAGCTGAAATCTGTGGTAACGGCTTAATGTGTATGGTGAAGTATGTTGCCACCAAGGGATTACCGGCTGACATCGAGGCTGATTGGATAAAAGTAGAGACAGCGGCTGGTATCAGAAAAGCCAGGATTTATCAGGAGAAGGGTAAGCCAGCCGATATCCGAGTCACTATGGGGGTGCCGAGGTTTGGAGCCAAAGACATCCCGGCGGTAATAAAAGAGGGCAGCAGAGATATAGTTGACATAAAGTCTATGCTAAGCTACCCTGTTAACGTAGAGTATAGAGAACTGGTGCTAGACTTGGTATCTGTGGGGAACCCCCACGCCGTTTATTTCGACCCAGACATGGTATCCGATTTTCCGCTATCTCAGATAGGCCCAAGGGTGGAGCACCTGTCTATATTTCCTCAGCGGATAAACTTTGAGGTAGCTAGAGTAGTAAGCCGAGAGCAGATAGAAGCCCGTGTCTGGGAGAGGGGAGCGGGGGAGACCCTGGCTTGTGGCAGCGGTGCCTGTGCCATAGCTGTCTCTGCCCGACTTCGCGGTTATATCGACGACAAGGTGGATATAAAACTACCCGGGGGCATATTGAAGGTAGAGTGGGACGGGGTAGGTGAGATATTTCTCAGCGCCCCTGCTGAAGTAGTATTCCATGGAGAATGGTTACAAGAGGTATAAATGAGATGAGATTAGCCAAACGAATAGAGAATCTGCCGCCTTACCTTTTTGTGCGGATTACCGAGAAGATTGCCGAGAAAAAGGCTAAGGGCGAGGATGTTGTTAGCTTCGCCATAGGCGACCCTGACATTGCTACCCCACCCTATATTGTGGAGCGCCTGTGTCAAGCAGCTAAAGACCCACCTAATCACCGCTATCCAGAGACTGGGGGCTTACCCCAGTTGCGTCAGGCTATAGCCGAGTGGTATCAGAAGCGCTTCGGTGTATCTCTTGATGCCGATAAGGAGGTATTACCCCTTATTGGTGCCAAGGAAGGCATTGCCCACATTGCTCTATGTTTTATAGACCCGGGAGATATTGCCCTCATACCCGACCCGGCCTACCCTGTTTATTCCAAGGGTACTTTATTCGCCGGTGGCGAGCTTTACTATATGCCTCTCACCGAGGAGAATCACTTCCTTCCAGACCTGGACGCTATTCCAACTAAGGTCTTAAAGCGAGCTAAACTGTTATGGATAAACTATCCCAATAATCCTACCGGAGCCGTGGCTGACCTTAAATTTTTCCGCAGGGTGGTAGGATTTGCCCAGCAGCACGATTTATCTATCTGCCATGATGCCCCATACACCGAGATAGCCTACGATGGTTATCAGCCGGCTAGCTTTATGCAGGCGGATGGAGCCAAAGAAGTGGGTGTGGAGTTTCACTCTCTATCCAAGAGCTACAACATGACCGGGTGGCGGATAGGGATGATGGTAGGTAATGCTGCTATGGTAAATGCCCTGAAGAGGCTTAAGTCCAATTTGGATTCGGGGATTCCCCAGGCAATTCAATACGCCGCTGTTGAGGCGTTAACCGGACCGCAGGATTGCATTCAGGAACACAACGCTATCTATCAGAGACGCCGCGACCTGGTGATTGATATGCTGAAGAATATCGGACTTGAAGCCAGAGTGCCCAGGGCAGGGATGTATGTTTGGGCTAAGGTTCCTCCGGGCTATGCCTCTATGGATTTTGCCAATGACCTGCTAGAGCAGGTGGGCGTGATAGTAACCCCAGGAGTAGGTTATGGCAAGGGTGGCGAAGGTTATGTCCGATTGTCGTTGACTATCCCTGATGCGGCATTGGTCAAAGGTTTGTCGCGGTTGAGCAGCTGGCAAGACCATAAAAACAGGTTCAAACCCAAGAAGTAGGACACTACTTGACATAATATAAGGAGGCGAATTATGTTTAAGAGGATTGACCATGTGGAGATTGTACCTGGTGATTTTGAGAGGACTCTCAATTTCTATATAGAAATCCTGGGTTTCAAGATTCAAATGAGACTGAAGTTGGAAAGACCTCCCTTGGAAGAGGTTGTTTTTATCGAACTGGGTGGCACATTGATAGAACTGTTTTCGGTCAATGAGCCGGCTCCCGTATCTATAGAGCCATGGCAGGTTAGTTTCCGAAGGATTACGCTCGAAGTGGAGGATATGGATAAGGCTTTAGAATATCTTAAGGCTAAGGGAGTAGAAATATCCAGCGGCCCGCGAGTCGTAGAAAGCTTAAGAGTAAGAGTGGCGGCAATTAAAGACCCTGACGGACTACCAATTGAGCTAGTACAGCGGGGGTGAAGGTAGTGTAGCCCGGTAGCCTGTTTGCTGCCTCACCTCGCTATACATTGCCAGTGCTGAGCGTCAACATATGAACAGGAGGGGTGTTATTCGTCGGGGAATAGACATTACGCAGGAATCCGCAGAACGGGCACTCTTGGTAACCGTAGCCGCTAAGAGAAGCGCTGGCCGATGGTCAGCCGAGGACTCCATGGCGGAACTGGCTCAACTGGCAGGGACCGCCGGGGTTGAGGTTGCGGGCAAACTAACTCAACGGTTAAAGGCACCTTCCAAAACACATTATCTGGGCAAAGGCAAGCTGGAGGAATTGATATCTCTAAAGGATAGCACCAGCTATAATGTGGTAATTTTCGATGATGAGCTTTCGCCCATCCAGCAACGAAACCTGGAGGAGATTTTAAAGGTAAAGGTAATTGACCGCTCCGCCTTGATTCTGGACATCTTTGGCCGTAGAGCCAAGACACGGGAAGGTCAATTACAGGTAGAGCTGGCCCAGCACCAGTACCTTTTGCCTCGACTGGCTGGTCAGTGGAGTCACCTGGAGAGGCTCGGAGGTGGTATCGGCACCAGGGGCCCCGGAGAGAGGCAGATTGAGACCGACAGGCGGCTTATCCGCCAGAAGATACATCGTTTGAAGGCACAGCTTGAAGAGGTAAGGAAGCATCGAGCGCTATACCGCCAGCGCCGCAAGAAAAGCGGTTCCCCGGTAGTAGCCATAGTAGGTTATACCAATGCCGGCAAGAGCACCTTGCTCAATACGCTCAGTCAGGCCGATGTCTTTGTTGAAGATAAGCTTTTTGCCACGCTGGGCCCAATCACCAGGCGAATAACTCTTCCTGATAACCGGGCTGTATTAATAACCGACACCGTAGGCTTTATCCGCAAGCTTCCTCCCACCATCGTGTCTTCGTTCAGGGCGACCCTTGAGGAGCTGTCTGAAGCTGACATACTGCTTCATGTGGTTGACCTGGCTTCTCATAATGCCGTCGAGCAATGCCAGACGGTGGAGGATATCCTTGCCGACCTTGAACTAGCAGATAAGCCGAGGATTACCGCCCTAAATAAAATCGATTTGTTGCTTGACCGGGATAAGACCTGGGATGAGGAGACGGCGATAAAGGACCTCGCTGACGAGCGCACCCCTCTGGATGAAAACACAGTTCTCATTTCAGCAGGCAAAGGTTGGGGACTAGACAGGCTTCTAAAGCTAGTGAGCCACGCTCTGGACGATATATCTCACCCATCCTCATAAGCGCTTCCAGAATGACGCTCTCAGGTCAAAATCTAGCCCCCTAAAAACTTTTCCGAGGGGTATTATACCCTGGGAAGCCGTGATGGGGAAACCAAGTCTCTTCTATAGTTATATAAAGTTGTATAATTGCATAAGGAGGTACATCGTTAAAAATGGGTAAACCTAAATATAAAGTGAAATGCGCGTATTGCGGGAGGCAATTCACGGTTCCTGATTCGTCAACCCCGGTCCCGAAGCATCCCTCTAAGAGCGGGCCGAAGCCAGCAGGTATTCTATATATACCATGTGCCGGCTCAGGCCTCGAAGGCGTTCCTCTTAAACCTTCTCCTCGGAAAGGGCAGGTTATAAGTTAACATAATATCTTGGGGTATTTATGGTATAATTTTAAGTAGGAGGTGATATATGATAGAAGTTATAGAGTCTCAAAAGCTCACGGCACATGCTTTTGAAACACACGATACTCATGCTCTTGCTATCCTCATTAATGCTTGGCTCCAAAAAAGCAATGCTGTAATTCATGATGTTATTGTTTTTCCACAAGGCGAGCAAGTTGCCGCAATTGTTCTTTATGAGGGGTCTGGAGCGGAAAACCCATAAATCGAGCCTAATCTTGGTTCGCACTATATATGTTATGTCGAATAGACAGGCAAGGCACGCTCGCCTCCGCTGAAAGCTGCTTCCCTCCCCACATAACTAATATGAAACCTTATGAGATGTTGAGAAAGGCACAGATTATATATTGGTTGTTGACCTGTGTCTTTAACCTTGATTACTTATCATGTTTAGAAAGAAAACCTGTGGGGACGGCATAGAGATTACAAAAGTGAGGGCGGTAATATTATGTCAACTACTCTATCGCCACCTTATTTGCGGAGAAAATAAAGTGGGCTCGGTAGGGTTCGAACCTACGACCAATCGGTTATGAGCCGACCGCTCTGCCACTGAGCTACGAGCCCTCACTGGGTAGATTATATTGCCTTCGTGTTTTACCGTCAAGCCAATTGTTGACTATTTCCTTGCTGCTTTTAGGGAGGCAAGGACATGCTTGGCATTCTCTAAAGCTTTATCGTAATTGAGTAGTGGTATAACCTCTGCCTCGGTGAAGGGGAACATCGGCAGTTGAGTCAACAAACTTTGGAGTTCCTCAATAGAGTCTACATTCCAGATAGCAGAGCTTCCCCTTCTACCGGCCGCTATACCTCCAGCTAAAATCTTCCCTCGCTTTTGAAAGCTACTAAGGGTTTCGACTTGCTTCACTGCTAGTTCCATGAATTGGTCAGGTGGCATTGGGGCTGTACCTTTCGTCTCACCTTTGAACAGAAACAACATAGCTATTCCCTCCTTTCTATATAGCCTTATTATACCATTATAATATTATGAGGTAGCTTTCCTTTTAAGTTTCCACAGCTTCTCGATAGTTTATCCCAGACCTGTGCCTCGGAAAAGAGCAGAGATGCCAAAGATATAGAGCCCGATTAAAACAGGGGTGTACCAACCGACGCTGTGTGCCCTGCCCTTCTGTGGAAACCGGAGTCCAAGAATAACGAGAGCGCTCATCGCTATTGTCACCCAAGCTGTAGTAAGGTGAGAGTTTGACACCAGGGCAAGGAGAGGGCCTGGCTTGTAGGCAAGGTCAACGGGTCCAATAATGGCGATATTAAACATATTGCTGCCCAGGATATCGGCAACCGCCATATCTATCGCCCCCATGCGGAGGGCGGCGATAGTGACCACCATCTCCGGCATCGAGGTGGAAATCGCCAGAAACAGGCTGCCAACGAAGCTGGCATGCCATTGATAGGTGATGGCAAGCTCGTCACCGATAAAGGACAACCATATTCCAGCGCCGATAACAGCAGCCGCCGCTAGGCCAAATCTGAGATATACCGTCCTTGCCGAAAGCTCTTTATACCGAGGGGAAATAGACCCCACTGTCTGCGGCTGGCGGTGGCGCTCATAGCGGAATACCCACCACATCCCGAGGATATAGAGTGCCGCGATAATAATGCTGGAGGCGCCTACCCATCCCGGGCCTAATCCGGAAAACCTTTCCCCGAAAAATATATTGCCCGCGATGACGGCAACAAGCGCTATGCCCATACCAGCCGACACCATGTGGCTTGAGCTTAGCTTGCTCAAGATGGGGGCAGGGCGGTAAAGAATATCCAGCACAGCCAAAATGAGGAGATTGAATAGACAACTCCCCAAAAGGTTACCTAAAGCAAGGTCGGGGAGCTTAACCAGAGCCACAGCGCTCACTCCAGTAACCAGCTCAGGCATAGAGGTGATTGCGGCGAGGAGAACCAGTCCAATCCACATCCTGCTCAACCCCGTCTTCTCGGCAATCGCATCCCCGTATCGAGCCAGTCTCGTCCCGGCAAACAGGATGATAATAAGGCTCGCAGCAAACTTTAACCAAACCAAAATTTGTGACTCCCGGAAATCATTAACATGTCACAAGCATACACTATCAGGCGTAAGCCAGTAAAGATATGAGCAAGATACTATGATATAATTATTAACGGAATTGAGGAGAGGTGTCCGAGTGGTTTAAGGTGCCGCTCTCGAAAAGCGGTCTCGCTTTGGCGAGCGTGGGTTCGAATCCCACCCTCTCCGCCACCAAGCAAATAGGGTATAATATCATCATCTTGCTATATAGTGGAGAGGTGCTGGAGTGGCCTATCAGGCGCGCCTGGAAAGCGCGTGTAGCCGCAAGGCTACCGTGGGTTCGAATCCCACCCTCTCCGCTTCCTTATTTTCACCCTGATTTAGCGACTATTTTTGATTGTCATCAACCTACCTCTATGCTAGAATGCTCTCGTAGTGAGTAACAAAGACATTAAATATTGGGTGGGTTTCAGTCTGATATCAGGCATCGGTCGCGTCAGGTTGGCTCAGATGGAAAAACACTTCGGCAATCTCGAGGCTGCCTGGCAGGCTGCTCCAGCGGACTTAAAGCGCTCAGGGCTGGACAGCGGCTCAATACGTGCTATTACCTCGCGGCGACCCGATATCTCTCTGGATGCTGAGATGGAAAAGCTAGACCGCTATGGAGTGAAGGTGCTTACCTTCCATGACGCTGAGTATCCATCTCGGCTCAACGAGATATATGACTATCCCCCGATACTTTATGTCAGGGGCTCCCTGCTCTCTGAGGATGAGTGGTGCCTGGCAGTGGTTGGTACCCGTCGGGCTACTGTTTATGGAAGGCAGGTAACCGAGGAAATAGTAACTGACCTGGCTCGGAATAAAATCACTATTGTCAGCGGCTTGGCTAGAGGGATCGATTCCATAGCCCACCGCAGTGCCCTGGAAGCTGGGGGCAGGACCCTGGCTGTATTTGCCTGCGGGCTTGATATTGTCTACCCTGCTGAGAACGCCGAGCTAGCTCGCAGAATTATCCAGCAGGGCGCTTTAATCAGTGAGTACCCTCTAGGCACCAGACCCAGGGCGGATAACTTTCCCCGACGCAATCGGATAATGAGCGGAATAAGCCTGGGGGTTCTCATCGCCGAGGCAGGAAAGGTCAGTGGGGCCATGATTACCGCTCAAATGGCGCTGGAGCAAAACAGAGAGGTGTTTGCCATTCCCGGCAGCATCCTCTCGCCGACGAGCGGCGGTACCAACCACCTTATCCAGGAAGGCGCTAAGCTGGTCAGCAACTACAATGATATTCTGGAGGAATTGAACCTGACAGCGGTAGTCCATCAGATGGAAATCAGGGAGATTGTCACCGCCTCTGATACCGAGTCCCTGCTATTAAAGCAGCTGGGTGCCGAGCCCACCCATATCGATGAGATCTGCCACTCAACCAGACTACCGATATCAGCACTTAGCAGTACTCTAGCAATGATGGAGCTTAAAGGACTGGTAAAGCAGGTAGGGAATATGAATTATGTTCTGGCTCGAGAAGCAAGGGGAGAATACAGGATAAAGGTAGAATAGGAGCTATGAAGAAGAGCCTGGTTATAGTGGAATCGCCGGCTAAAGCCAGAACACTGACCAAGATTCTGGGTAAAGGCTATAGCCTCAAGGCTTCAATAGGACATATAAGAGACCTGCCTAAAAGCCAACTGGGTGTAGACACAGAGCACAGCTTTGCCCCTAAATATGTGATACCACGGGATAAAAGGAAAACAGTGGGAGAGCTTAAACGGGCAGCTGAAGCAGCGTCTACCATATACCTTGCCACCGACCCAGACCGTGAGGGAGAAGCCATTTCCTGGCACTTAACCGAGGCAACCAGGACCAAAGGGGTACCCTACCGCCGTGTCGTCTTCCATGAGCTAACTAAGGAGGCTATCAAGCGTGCTTTCAAGCATCCCCGCTCTATAGATATGCAGCTGGTTAACGCCCAGCAGGCGCGACGCATTCTGGATAGGCTGGTGGGCTACAAGATAAGTCCCCTATTGTGGCGAAATGTGAGGAGAGGGCTTTCGGCAGGCAGGGTGCAATCAGTAACATTAAGGATTATTGTTGACCGGGAGCGAGAGATTGAGAAATTCGTCCCCGTAGAGTATTGGTCTATCGAGGCAGAACTGACCAGGAAAGCACCCCCTGAGACACCAGCCTTCCGAGCGATGCTGGTCGGTCTTGCCGATGGCACCAAGCTGGACATCCGCAATGAAAAAGAGGCGGCCGATTTCCGTGCTGAACTTGAGCAGGCTGCCTACAATGTTGCCAAAGTAAAGACGAAAAAGGCGACCCGTCGACCAGCCCCACCGTTTATCACCAGCACTCTACAGCAGGAATCCTGGCGTAAGCTCCGCTTCAGTGCCAAACAAACTATGGTCATTGCCCAACAGCTCTATGAGGGTCTATCTATAGGCGATGAAGGCAGTGTGGGGCTTATCACCTATATGCGCACTGATTCCACCCGAGTGGCTCGCTCCGCTGTAGCCGAAGCCAGGGAATTCATCGTTGATAGATATGGCTCTCAATTTATTCCACCACGCGCCCGCTCCTTCGCCACCACGGTAAAAGGGGCGCAGGAAGCTCATGAAGCTATCCGTCCCACCAAGGTGTGGCGAGAGCCGTCCCTGATTAAACCCTACCTTAATAGAACTCAGTTCAAGCTATATGAGCTTATCTGGAAACGAATGGTGGCCAGCCAGATGGCAGCGGCTCTATTTGATAATACCACCGTTGATATCGAAGCCAAGCGCCCGCGTTCCAGAACTAAATACCTTTTCAGAACCACGACCTCTGTTATCACATTTCCTGGCTTTATGACCCTTTATATTGAGGGACTGGATGAAGGCGAAGAGGAAGGCAGGAAAAAGTCCCTGCTCCCCAATCTGGAAAAGGGCGATGAGCTTAATCTGCTTGAGCTTTTCCCTGAGCAGCACTTTACCCAACCCCCACCCCGTTTCACCGAAGCCACACTGGTTAAGACCCTGGAGCAATGGGGTATCGGACGCCCCAGCACCTATGCCCCCATCCTCTCCACCATTCAGGAGCGGGAGTATGTTACTAAAACTAAAGGGGGGTTTCAGCCCACGGAACTGGGATGCGTGGTCAATGACCTGCTGGTCGAGCACTTCTCCGACATTGTTGATATCGAGTTCACCGCCCGTATGGAGAAGGAGCTGGACGAGATAGCTAATGATAACAGAGACTGGGTGGGCGTAATCCGGGATTTCTATACACCCTTTGATAAGAGTCTCACGGATGCCTCCCAGCTTATGGAGAGGGTAAAGTTAGCCGACGAACTGGTTGAGGAAACCTGCCCTCAATGCGGCAAACCCCTGGCTATCAAGAGGGGGCGTTATGGGAAGTTTCTCGCCTGCAGCGGCTATCCTGAGTGTAAATTTACCAAGCCCTATCAGATTAAGATTGGTGTTAGCTGCCCGCAGTGCGGCAGCGAGCTAATACAGAGGCTGAGCAAAAAGGGGCGCCTCTTCTATGGCTGCAGCAACTACCCCGACTGCCGGTTCGCCAGCAATTTCAGACCCCTCCCCGACCCCTGCCCCACCTGCGGCGGACTGCTAACCCTGTACCGGGAGAGGTGGGCAAAGTGCACCAAGTGCCGCTATAGGGGGAAGATAGAGGAATCAGAAACGACCACAGAAACTAAATAGATAATATCCCCCGCTCATACTCTGCCGCAAGCCCCCTAATTTCCGCATTATCCTCGAATAATGGTAAATAACCTTGACATTTACCAATTATTGTGCTATATCTATATATAGATAAGAGAATATATCATCGAGGAGGCTTCAATGAATGAAATAAATAATGAAACCCCGGAAGAGCGATTCAAAAGAATCGCTACATTGAGAACTAATACAGTCTTAGATAGAATCAGGATACTGGGTAATCTCTCCAATAAAAAGATGTACAGCCACTCAGAAGAAGATATAGACAAAATCTTCTCAGCTATAACTAAACAGCTTAGGGAAGTCAGAGCAAAGTTTAACTCTCAGAAACAAAAAAGGTTTAAACTATAAAAAGGGAGGGGTAAAATGAAGAAGAGAGAGGTAAAGTTAGGATTCGCCGATGAGAATATTGCTGACCAATATCCTATTCTTCATCTTAGTGAGGGTCTCCAAAAAGATGCCGGACAGAACTCGTGGGACGCGAAAGTGACTAGAAAGGGAAAAGCCTGGAAATTGGTGTTTAGGTATATTCCTCAATTAAATAGCCTAACCATAGAAGACTTTGGAACCCTCGGAATGAATGCAAAAAGATGGAAGGAGTACCAGAGCTTGTGGGACACAACCAAAGCTGAAGAACCAACATTAGGAGCTCGCGGGCAAGGAAAGTTCTTATTTCATTACTTTGCTAAAAACAAGCTTGTTCTGACCGAAAGCATTGACGAGGAGAAAAATTATCGTTTCTCGTTTGGCACTAGTGAAGAATATGACGATGAAAACAAAAAACTAGAGGATTTTATTCCCAATGCAAAACCGCTAGACCACCAAGGAACACGTATCTGGATTATGGATTTAAAACAAGAACTCAGGGATGAACTACTTGACTATAAAGCATTTATGAATTATATCGCAGCAACTTGGTGGGAAATTATTAGGAATTGGAATGCTACCTTTATTGTTAACTTTAACGGTACTGACCACAAAGTAGTGCTTCCTGAATTACCAGTTGCCGAAAAAGAAAAGGTATTCCCTAACGAGAAGATTATTGACTTGGGCAGAGTAAAGAAGCTCGTGTTACGATATTGCAAAAACGAAGCGCCTGAACTTTATAGAGGTATAGCGGTGCAAAGAGGGGGAATGACCATTCTCAGGCTCCCTGTTTCTGCTGAGGAAACGATTAAAAATAAGATTTACGGATATTGCACTTTCGACGAAGATTTGGAATCGGAACTAAAGAAGGTGGAACTTCCAAATCACTTTGGTTTTAGCCCCAAAAGAGCTTGGAACCATACTAAGGAATATATTAGAAGAAAATCAGATGCGTTCATTCAAGAGGTTAGCCCGGCAAAAAAGAAGAAAGAGATAAACCTACCGCAAGATTTGATAGAAAGAGCAGTCCGCATCGTAAATGACCTAGTCAGAGAATACGCTCCAGAACTAGCTGCAGAAGTAACTGGATCAGGTGGGAAAAAGCCAGACACTAAGAAGCACAGAGAACGAAAATCACCTCCTCCAATACGAATCGATACATTTAGAGGTAACGCTAGGAAATTGGAATATGACGAATCTCTTATAACAGAGTGTGAGCTTGTTAATGGTACTGATAATGCAGCAAAATTACAGCTAAAGATAGAGGTTAGACATGAGGAAGGTGACTTGAAGTTTAACCCAAGATATACAATCGTCCTTGATAGCAACAAGAGAGAAAGGATTGATATACCCCTTGTTGACTTCCAAGAAGGCATTGACAAGCCTGGTGAATATCGAGCAACTGCTATCTTGGAAGACGGAGAGGGAAAAGAACCTCATAGACGCTCATTTACCTTTTATTTGCATGAAGAGCCTCCACCTCCAAGAGGAAGGGTATTCCTAAGCACCATGAGGTTTTTGTATGGCAAAGGTAAACCTTTTGAGAGAAGCAAGCAGTTACCATTAACAGATAAAGCGGTTCTCTACATTATTTTCGACCACCTTGATTTTGCACATGTGAGGGAGGTAAGAAGCTCCAAGAAAGCCCAGAAGCAAGAGGTATTTCTTTACTCGATTAAGTGCGGTATAGATGAAGCCGTACAGAAATTGCTTGAATTCAGGTATAATGAAGGTCAGTTAGATACAGATGAGATAAGAGTAATTAAAGATAAGTGTGATGCAATGTATTATGACGCAGTATCGAGTCCCATGGCATAACCCAAGAAAAATTGACAAGGGAAGTTAGGACTATGGTAAAGAGGAAAAGGGAGAGTATAGTAAGAAGAGATACAATCCAATGGGGCGGAAAGGAGATAGAAGTTGATATATTTGATGCGAAAGTCGTCCTAGGCAGTGGGGAAGAACTCGAAAGCATTGAGGAGTTGCTAATAGAAGAAGAAATAGAGAAGGCAATCCACGTTGCTTTAAAGGAAATAGAAACCATCGCGCAAAAATATCCCGATAAAGAGAAAAACATATGGTATTGCTATCAAGTGGGCAAGGTGCTTCAGTTTGTAGATACCAAGGGCTTTATTGATAGGAGAGGGCTTATCTGGCGCAGAATGGCATACGACCTTCGTCCAGATTTGTTTGGTGGCAAGAAGAAAAACGCTGACGAGTCAAAAAGGTATCCAGAAATCATATATCACTTGGGGAAACAAAAAAAGAAAAATTTAAAAAGGGCCAAGTTCGACCAGTGGTATGAGATATTAAAATTTAAACGGATATATGAGGGAAAAGATAACGAGTTGCTGGAGCAAATTTTAGCTGAATGCGAGTCCAAAAACTTATCCAGTGTTCAATTACGCCAAAGAATTAAGGAGCTCCAGCAGGAATAATCCCATGCAACAAGTCTTTAATAGATACATAACCTACCTTGATGTGGAGCGGAATGCCTCCCCCTACACCGTGCGCAACTACACCGCCGACCTGCTCGGCTCAAAGAACATCAGGGGGTTCTTCACCTTCCTCAAGGAAAAGGGGGTGAAATCGCTGGATGAGGTGGACAGGGCCGTCCTGCGCGATTATCTGGCTTACCTCATGGAGCAGGGGGTGGCTAAGGCAAGCATTGCCCGCAAGCTGTCGGCTATCCGTTCCTTCTGTCGTTACCTGCTGAGAGAGGGAATGATATCCTCAAGTCCGATAACTATCACCTCTTCACCCAAGCTGGATAAACGACTGCCATCCTTTCTCAGCATAGCGGAAATGGAGCGTCTGCTCAAAGCCCCTGATTTATCCACTCCGGTGGGGCAGCGCGACCGAGCCTTAATGGAGCTGCTTTATGCCGCCGGTATCAGGGTAAGCGAGCTGGCAAATCTGGATACAGGGCAGGTGAACCTAAACACCAACGAAATCCGCGTCTGGGGGAAAGGCTCCAAGGAACGGGTGGCGCTGATGGGTGAGCCTGCGGCTGAGGCTTTGAGCGCTTACCTCAGCCAGGGCAGGCCCAAGCTTATGGGCAAGAAAAGCGGCAGTGCCCTATTCGTCAATCGTTACGGAAAGCGCCTCACCGAGCGAAGCGTCCAAAAGATGCTGCAGAAATATGCCATCCTGGCTGGCATAGACAAGAGGATTTACCCTCATCTGCTACGCCACACCTTTGCCACCCATTTACTTGATGGCGGTGCCGATTTAAGGGTGGTTCAGGAGCTTCTGGGGCACGCCAATCTATCCTCAACCCAGATTTATATCCATGTAAGTCAGAGTCAGGCGAGAAAGGTATATCTCTCGGCTCATCCCCTGGCACAGGAGAAGGACGATGAGCTTAAAGAATAGACTTCGGAGGTTGCGGGAGGGCTTCGCTGACAAAGAGATTGATGCTATCTTTATCTCTCAACCGGAGAACAGACGATACCTTTCTGGATTTGATGGCTCATCAGGTTACTTGCTGATTACAGAACAGAACGCCATCTTAGCCACCGATTTTCGCTATATCGAGCAAGCCAGGAGACAGGCACCTGGCTACGAGATTTTCCAGATAAAGGGCGCTATCACAGACTGCTTTCCTCAGCTAATAGGTGGAATATCCTTGAGGAGATTGGGAGTGGAAGCCAGGCATATCAGGCTTTCCCTTTACCAGCGGTTATCTGATATACTCAGTAGAGTCCAACCCCAGTTCAGGCTTGTTCCTGTAGAGAGGCTGGTGGAATCCCTGCGGGCGATAAAAGAGCCTGCGGAAATTGACCTTATCGCCAGGGCAGCAGCAATAACCGATGCTGCTGTAGAATACATTAAAAACATAATTGACATCGGTATGACCGAGAAAAAGATAGCCTGGGAGATAGAGAAATACATCCGGGAGAAGACTGATGGGGCTGTACCTTTTGATATTATTGTTGGCTCTGGCCCCAACTCAGCCCTGCCCCATGCTAAACCCTCGTCACGCCCAATCCAATCGGGGGAGCCGATAATAATTGATATGGGAGCCAGGGTTGGCGGCTACTCCAGTGACCTCAGTCGCACCATCTGCCTTGGCAATCCAGACGAGAACTTTACCAAGATATATGACACCGTCCTCAATGCCCAGCTGGCGGCGATAGGTGAAATTGAAGAGGGAATGACTGGCAACGAGGCTGATAAAAAGTCAAGGATGATTATTGAGCAGGCGGGCTATGGTGAAGTCTTCGGGCACTCCCTGGGGCATGGCATCGGGCTGGCACCATATGAATCGCCGCGCCTTAGTCCCAATTCAGGGGATAAACTCGTCTCAGGCATGGTGTTTACTATTGAACCTGGCATTTACCTTCCCGATTGGGGTGGGGTGAGAATTGAGGATATGGCGGTAATGGAGGGTGGCAAGGTCAGGGTGATGTCAGACGCTAAGAAATAATTGGGGGTTTAATATAATATGATAACCGTTGGTGAGCTAAGGAAAGGAATTACCCTCGAGCTGGACGGAGTGCTATATCAGGTTGTCGACTACCAGCATATCAAAATGAAGCGAACCGCCCTGATTCGCCTCAAGCTCCGCGATATCCGCGGTGGACATACCATTGAGCGTACCTTCCAGAACACCGAGAAGTTCACTCAAGCCCGCCTCGACTATCGCGATATGCAATACCTCTATAATGAAGGACACCTGTACTACTTTATGGATAAGGAGAACTATGAGCAGGTCTCCCTCGACCGCGAGCAACTGGGCGCCACCATCGACTACTTAAAGGACGGCATGTCCCTGCAGATATCAAGCTATAAGGGTGAGGTGGTGGGGGTGGAGATGCCAATCACCGTTAAACTTGAAGTGGTTGATACCGGCCCCGGTTTTAAGGGAAATACAGCCACCGCCGGCAATAAACCGGCTAAGCTGGAGACCGGCATCATCATTCAGGTGCCCCTGTTTATTAACAATGGGGATATTATCAAGGTCGATACCCGTAACGGTAGCTACCTGGAAAGGGCAAGTTGAGAAAAAACCAAATTGCTCAAAGCCGACCTTCATATTCATACCAAATATTCGCTGGACTGCAACACCCCCTTAGAGCAAATTATCAGTCGCTGTGAGGAGGTTGGCATCAACTGCATTGCCATATCCGACCACGGCACTATCGAGGGCGCACTGAAGATACTGGATATCGCCCCCTTCCCCGTGATTGTCGCCGAGGAGATACTGACCACTCATGGCGAGATTATGGGCATGTTTCTCAAAGAGGGCATCCCCAACGGCATATCTGTGGAGGAGACCATATCCAGAATCAGAGCTCAAGGCGGACTGGTAAATATACCACACCCATTTAGCACACTCAGAGCCTCTGCTTTGAGCAGCGAGATATTGGAGGAACTGGTAGAACAGATTGACCTCGTAGAAGTGTTTAACGCCAGGAGTATTCTTCGTCGCTCTTCGGCTAGGGCTCAAATCTTCGCCCGGAAGTACGACATCCCCGCAGGCGCCGGCAGTGATGCTCATACCCGCTCTGAAATAGGCAACGGCTATGTAGAGATGCCAGAATTTAACGGCAAGGAAGACTTCCTCAACGCTCTAACCCAGGGAAAGGTTTTCGGGCGCAGGACAAATCCCCTAACCCATATTAACAGCATCTGGGCCAGACTAAAAAGCAATCTTAAAATAGAGAGGTGAACTTTGTATCAATTTGGCTGGTTTTCTACCGGTAGAGACGAGGCGGCTAGAGACCTGCTGAGAGCGGTACAGAGCAGCATCGAGCTTGGTGGGATTGAGGCTGAGATAGCCTTTGTTTTCAGCAACCGCGAACCCGGCGAATCAGAGGAAAGCGACCTATTCTTTAAGCTAGCTAAAGATTATCGTATCCCTCTGGTCAACTTTTCCTACCAGAAGTTTAAAGCCGGGAAAGGCATAACTGATAGCCAACAACAAGGGGGCTTGCCTCAATGGAGGCTCAACTATGACCGAGAGGTGATGAACCGGCTGCGGGACTTCCACCCTGACCTCTGTGTCCTCGCCGGCTATATGCTCATTGTGGGCAAGGAGATGTGCCGCAGATATAATATGATTAACCTCCACCCCGCAGCCCCAGACGGACCTAAGGGGACCTGGCAGGAGGTAATCTGGCAGTTGATTGACAGCAAGGCTAAGGAAACAGGAGCAATGATGCATCTGGTAACCCCCGAGCTGGACCAGGGACCGCCAGTAACCTACTGCACCTTCCCTATCAGGGGCGAGCCCTTCGATAGATACTGGCGGGAATGGGAAAAGATGTCATCAGTCAGCGCTCAAAGTCGGGGCGAAACAGACCCTTTATTCAAACTCATCCGCAGATATGGACTAGCCAGGGAATTTCCTCTTATAATATCTACACTGAAGGCTTTCAGCCAAGGTAAGGTCAGGATAAGGGCAGGAGAAATTGTTGATGCCAGCGGGAAACCAATCGACAGCTATGACTTGACCGACGAGATAAACAAACTGGTAGAAGCTAAGCTCTAGATGAAAAGTGAATTTATTGAAAAGAATTTTGACATGACTCAAGAATTTGATAGCTATTTTAGAGGTTGGGTGAGGGCTACCTGCCAAAAGTGGGGATACCCTATGCCCTCTGATAGATATTATGCCAAGGTATATGAGAGGCTTCCTGCAGGATTAAGGTCTTTGTTAGGTTTTGGGCTTAACAGCGGGATTATTATCTCAAAAGAAGGCGGGGTAGCATTCACGCTTAAAGGTTTACTAGACAGAAAAGGCCCCTATCACTGGTTCAGCCACAATAGGAGACTAAAACCCGCTCCTAATTGGGAGTATTTTGTACAGGTGGCAGAATATGTTCGGCTCTATACGATAGCTAATGCTAAGAGCTTGCTTGTCACCTTCGAAGATGATGACATGGATATTGCTCTCTACCAAGATAATAGACTCATTGTTTACTGTGAGGTAAAGGAGCGACTCGGCCAAATCCAAAAACTAATTAAAGGAATCAAAGGATATCAGTTTGCCGTGGATCTTTCTGCTCCCGACCGTGGCAATGACCCGTTACGAAAGGCAAAGTATATTGTAAAACGAAAGCCAGAGTATTTTGTAGGAGTTGCCATTGGGGCACGCTTTGAATATAAAGTGATTTATCTAGGAGAGAGAAGCTTCCAGCTTGTAAAAGATATAGTCCCCGTTTGAGCACCTAATATATTTATAGGGAGTTTTAGAGGGACGTCGTCCCTCTAATATAATCAACTTCCCCCTCTCCTTTGAAGGAGAGGGGGATAAAGGGGGTGAGGTAAATAAACAATTTTATCGGCTTCGACTTGGAGGGACCGCTATCGCCGCAGGATAACGCCTATGAACTCATGAAGCTTTTCCCCAATGGAGATAGGGTTTTTGAGGTTATCAGTCGTTACGATGATTTGCTGACACTGGAAGAAAGGGAGGATTACGAGCCTGGGGATACCCTGGCTCTTATCGTGCCCTTCTTGGTATGCCACGATATCTCGGAGGGCGATATCACTACCCTGGCTGGCAAAGCCAGCTTAACCGGCGGCGCTGAAAAGCTTATCTCCTGGCTTCAGACTAAGGGCTGGAAGGTGTTCTGTATCAGCACCAGCTATGAACAGTACACCATGCATATCACCCACAAACTGGGTATTTATGCCCATAATGTGGCCAGCACCAGATTCCCTATAGAGGAAATGCGTCAGACATTATGTAAAGAAGATGCCGCCCTATTGCAGCAGATTGAGGAGGAAATCCTGACCATGCGTCCTGTGGACGATGATGCCAGGATTAAACAGAGCCTGGACCGCTTCTTCTGGGAGAAACTTCCCACCACTGAGCTGGGCAAGCTAATAAAAGAGGTAAAGCCGGTAGGCGGACGGCGTAAGGTAGATGCCCTGAACCGGTTTGCCGATAAATACGACCAGCCACTATCCGACTGGGTAGTGGTGGGTGACAGCATTACCGATTTCAGGATGCTCCAGGCAGTGGAGGAGGTGGGAGGGGTAGCCATCGCCTTTAACGCTAACGAGTTTGCCCTGCCCTACTCAACAATGAGTTTAGCATCCACATTGCTCAGTGACCTGACCAGGGTGCTTGAGGCATGGCAGAAGGGCAGGCGAAGTAGAGTAGAGAGGGTGGTGAAGTGGGA
>JADHWY010000003.1 GCA_016783245.1 Dehalococcoidales bacterium
ACTTTAGTACCAAGATAAGAGGAGAATTATGAGAGAATTTGAATACCTTCGGGCGAATACATTGAAGGAGGCGTGTTCTCTGCTCTCCGAGTATAAGGAGGAAGCCAAAATACTTGCCGGTGGCCAATCTTTACTCACCCTTCTTAAGATGGATATGTTAAGGCCTTCCTACCTAATTGACATCAAGTTTATCCCTGAGCTGAACTATATGGACTTCGATGAGAAAGAGGGTTTGAAGATGGGTGCTTTGACCACCCACCGCGCTGTGGAAAAATCGCCACTGCTCAAAGAAAAATTTCCGGTTCTCCCGGAGACAGAACTGGTCGTGGCCTCAGTTCAAACCCGAAACTGGGGTACTATTGGCGGTACCCTTGTCCATGCTGACCCGATAGGAGATATAGCACCAACGTTAATCGTGTTGGATTCAAAGGCAAAGTTCACCAGTGTAAACGGAGAGAGAACCATATCTCTTACGGAGCTTTTCGTCGACTTCTTCGCGACCGTTATTGAAGAAGATGAGATACTCTGTGAGATACAGATACCAACCCTACCGGCTCATACCGGCGTTGCCTATCAAAAGTTTAGCACCATCGAAGCCGGCATAAAGATTGCCGGAGCAGCCTCACTGATAAGCCTAGAGGACGGGATATGCAAAGATGCTAAGATAGCACTTAGCGCCGTGGCTCCGGTTCCAATAAGAGCACTAAAGGCAGAGGAAATGCTGAGGGGCAAGCCGGTTGACGATAAGTTGATTGAGCAGGCAGCGCAAATAGCATCAACTGAGGCAGACCCTGTAACTGATATGCATGCCACCGATGAATACAGAGGAGAATTAGTGAAAGTTCTAGTGCGGCGAGCAACGAAAACGGCCTTAGAAAGAGCTAAGACAACCTAGCATTAAACAGGAGGTAGCACTAGCATGGAACTCGCAAAAAAACTGATAAAAGTCGCGGTAAATGGAGAATCCCGTGAGCTGTGGATAAAGCAAAACATCACTCTGCTTGATTTACTGCGTGATTATCTGGGGCTGACGGGAGCTAAGCTGGCTTGCATCAGCAATTCTTGTGGCGCCTGCACCGTCATTGTTGATGACATGGCGGTCAAGTCGTGTTCAGTACTGGCAATGCAGGTAGATGGGAAGGAAGTCTTCACTGTTGAGGGGTTGGCCAAGGATAATAAGCTTCACCCTCTCCAGCAGGCTTTCATTGAGCATGTTGCCTTTCAGTGTGGTTTCTGCACCCCGGGGAAACTCATGTCAGCCAAGGCGCTGTTGGACGAGAATCCCAACCCGACCGAGGAGGAATTGAGGAGAGATATGGAAGGTAACTTATGCCGCTGTACCGGCTATAAAAAGTATATTGAAGCTATAATGGATGTAGCACAACATCCAGAGAAATATAGCGCAAAGGAAGGTTAAAAATGGCAGATTATCGTGTTGTCGGTAAAGGGATACCACGAAAGGACAGCATAGAAAAGATTACCGGGCAGGCGAAGTATACTTTCGATATAGTACTGCCTGAGATGTTGCATGCCAAAATCCTTCGCAGTCTGCATGCCCATGCCAAGATTGTAAACATCGATACCAGTGAGGCAGAGAAGCTACCTGGAGTCAAGGCAGTAATCACGGGGAAGGATACATGGGGGATGAGATTCGGTTTCGTTGATACCCCGCGTTACCCCTGTGAGCAGCCCGTCATAGCTGAAGACAAGGTGCGTTTTATCGGTGAGTCGGTAGCAGCGGTAGCTGCTGTTGATGAGAACACGGCTAACGAGGCTTTAGACCTGATTGAAATAGAGTATGAACCTATTCCTGCAGTGTTTGACCCTGAAGAGGCAATGAAGGAAGGTGCGCCTCAAATCCACGGGGAACAAATCCCAGCACCGGGCAGGAAGTGTGCCTGGCAGGATTGGGGGGTGGCTAGGGTAGCACGCTCCTATAATCCGGTAAACAACATCGGTGCTACAGTTAATTTAAGCTACGGTGATAGTGAAAAGGGATTTGCTGAAGCAGAATATATTAGGGAGGATACTTGGGTTGTTCCTCGGACAAGTCATGCCGCAATGGAACCTCACGGTGCAGTAGCCAGTTACAATCCTCTTACCGGGTATCTGGATGTCTGGCTAAGCCACATGGGCTATGAGCTTAAGCGGTATTGGATATCTAAGACTTTAGGAATACCAATAAGTAAGATAAGGGTTCATAAAACCTTTATCGGTGGTGCCTTCGGCGGCAAGGCTCAGGTATTTGACCATGAGATAATAGCTTCCTTTCTCTCACGCAAGACCGGTAAACCAGTAAAACTAATCCTCACTAGGGATGAGGTGTTTACTTCTACCAATAATAGTATCGCCTTAAAGATTAATGTCAAGAAAGGCGTTAAGAAAGACGGAACCATAGTGGGGCAGCATGTGAAACTAATCAGTGATATGGGGGCATATCGAGGTAGTGTTCCGGTATGCCTGTTTCTCTGTCATTCCATGCGCGATGCCATATATAACATACCTAACCTGACTCATGAGGGTGTGGGAGCCTACACTAATAAGTCAACAACTATGGCTAAGCGAGGGCATGGGTCACAGCAGATGACTACTGCCATTGAGTCCCAGATGGACTGGATAGCTGAAGACTTGGGGCTGGACCCAGTGGAGTTCAGGTTGAAAAACCTGAGGCAGAAAGGCGATGTTCTTCCCAACAGGGATACGCTGAATAGTTACGGTCTTCCTGATTGTATCAAGAAGATAGTTGAGGCTTCAAACTGGAAGGAAAAGAGAGGGAAGTTGGGCCCTGGCCGTGGCATAGGCTTAGCGGTGAGTGCCATGTTCAACGGTTCTGGATACTGGCCATTCACTGCTGGCTCTATAGTGAGGATGAACCACGATGGAACCGTTACCCTTTACATGGGTCAGGCGGAGTTTGGCCAAGGGCCGACTACGACGACATGCCAGCTAGTTGCCGAAGAGCTAGGACTGAACGTAGAGGATGTAAATCTCGTTGATGGCGATTCCGAACTCTGCCCACTCGACTACAGCAACTTCCTTAGCGGCGGTATGTTTGTCAGCTGCAAAGCTGGCTTGGTTGCAGCCCAAGATTTGAGGCAGCAAATACTGAAGGTTGCCGCTGAGATGCTGGAAGAAGATGTTGAGGACCTGGAGACTATGAATCGTCGTGTCTACATCAAGACAGACCCTGAAGAGGGTGTAGCTTTTGATGAGATACTTAGATATAGCATCCAGAAGCATGCTGGAGATCTTCTTATGGGGAAAGGATTCTGCAAGCCGGTGCCGGAGATAGAGTTCTACCCCAGCCTGTCAAAAGGGTCGGGTAGATGGACAGATGCTTACAGTTTCACCGCCTCCATCGCTGAGGTAAGTGTAGATGCTGAGACAGGAAGGACAAAGGTAGACCATATATGGATAGGCGATGACTGCGGCCGCGAAATAAACACTGCAATATGTGAAGGTCAACTCCAGAGCCAGGCAGTTATGGGAATGGGAG
The DNA here is from genome assembly GCA_016783245.1 of Dehalococcoidales bacterium. GTDB lineage: Bacteria > Chloroflexota > Dehalococcoidia > Dehalococcoidales > BS750m-G39 > BS750m-G39. The sequence continues at coordinate 3,497 of JADHWY010000003.1, forward strand.
ATGCGCTATTTGAGGAGGTCATGTTTTCCGAGGGGCGAACGATTAATGCTAACTTTGTCGATTACGAAATCCCACGGGCTTTTGATATTCCTGAGATAACAACAATTGATGCTTCTGACCCTGACCCTAATGGACCCTTCGGCGCCAAAGAGATTGGAGAGTGCGCTCGTGCAGCAGTGATTGGGTCTATAGTCAATGCTGTCTATGATGCAACAAAGGTCAAGATTACGAGTCTCCCCCTACATCCAGAGAAGATTTTCCGAGGGTTAGAGGAGAAGGCAAAGTCGTGATTTCTTTGAGATTTCCCTGATTACTGTTTGGAGTAACTCTTGATATCTGAAGGGTAGTCTTCAAAATCACGGAGCATATACCCTAAGCCATCATCTGCCGATAGCCCTGACGATTTCCCCATATCTAACTAGACCTGCCAGACCAGTAATCGCCCTCTCGGGAAGGGGATAAGTAGGAATACCGCTATCCTCAAGTGCATTTATCTCAGCATAAGCTGCTCCACCGGGGGAATCAAGACACACTGCTATCGGCTTTTCCTGGTATCTGGTTATGTCAATCACTGCCCTCATCAGCTCTATATTTGAGCCGTAGAAGACAGCGGCTACGGCTACCACATCAACACCGTCATCGTCCAAAACAACCCTCAGCATTTCCCGACAGGCATCAAATTCGTTTAATTTCCACGCCAGGTCAACCGGGTTATCCACAGCATTAAGTGGCGATACTAGCTGCCTAAGCCTGCGCCTTGTCGTTGGTGAAAACTGAGCCAGCCTCAAGCCCAATTGCTGACATTTATCAGCCATAATTATTCCCGGACCAGCCTGAGCCGAGAAAATGGCTACCCGGTTACCGACTGATGGTGGTTGAAAGGTCAGCGCCTTGACTATGTCAACCAAATCAGTCATATCGCCAACAGTAATTATACCAGCTTGAGTAAAAGCGGCTTTATAGAACTCGTATTTGCCAGCTAAGGCACCGGTGTGCGATAAAGTAGCCTTATCTATACCCTCACTCCCACCCCCCTTATAGGCTACAATCGGCTTTTGTTTCACCACCTGCCTGGCAGCATTCATAAGTAGTCGGGGTTGTTCTAAACCTTCCACATATAAAACTATTACCCTGGTCTCATTATCCTGACCCAAGTAGGTTACCACCTCATCAAAATCAAGGTTGCACCTGTTGCCCAACCCCATAGCTTTACTAATACCCACATTGTGGTTGTTCAAAGCATGGACTATGTAAACACACATTCCCCCACTTTGAGCAGCTACCCCCACACTGCCAGCCTTAGTTAAACTGGCAGTTTGCTGAAATGAGGCATTAAGGCCAATCGTGGAATTAACAAATCCCACAGTATTTGGCCCTATAATCTTCATCCCACCTCTATCAGCTATATCCCTAAGCTGAGCCTGCAAATCTGAACCAATCTCCGTGCCCACCTCCTTGAAACCACCGCTAATCAGAATAGCCCCCTTTATTCCCTTAGCAATACACTCCTCTATGGTAGATAAAGTGAGCTCGGCGGGAATAGCAACGATAGCTAAATCAACCTCCCCTGGAATAGCTGTAACCGAAGGATATACTCTTAGCCCAAAAAGCTCAGATAGGCCGGGGTTAACTGGATAAACCCTGCCCCCAAACCCACCTTCGAGCAGGTTGCCGACACACATGAAACCCACCTTCTCTGGATTAGCTGAGGCACCGACTACAGCAATGCTTCTGGGAGAGAAAATATGGTCTAACTGCTCCACCAAATCCATAACTAATTGACCTCCAAAATCCAGTGAGGCTCAACCGAGACTTCATTTAGCATAGCGAAACCTAGAGGACTTAGGTCATACCCCTTAATATAGGGCTTGACCAGAAAATAATTCTGTCCAAACCACAAGGGTAGACAGGCAGCATCCTCAATTAGAAGTTGCTCAGCCTGTTGATATAGTGCCAAGCTCAGGTTATTATCTTGCTCCACCCCTGTCCTCTCCAGCAGAGCATCTACCTCAGGGTTGCTATACTCGCTGTAGTTATTATCAGCACCAGTATGAAACAAAACATCCAAAAAATCCTGCGGATGAGGGTAATCGGCAATCCAACCCATATAGAACATCTCATCCTTCTCCTGCTTAAGGTGATAAAGGAATCTCTGTGGCTCTAATTGCCTGACCTCAACCTCCACCCCCAGGTTGCTTCGCCACTCCTGAATGATAGCTTCCAGCTCCTGCGATATTAATCCTCCCCAGCCTATAGTGGTAATGGCGATAGGCGGCAATTGGGATACGTCACCATAACTAGAATTGGCAATCAACTCCCTTGCCCCATCTATATCATAGTCCAGCCCAAGAAGCCCCTCATTATAACCAGGCATGCCAGGCGGTAGGATGCCATCTGCCTGCTGCATCATGCCCTTGAATACCAAGGAAACTAACTTATCCTTATCAATCGCCTGAGAGAAGGCACGGCGGATATTGACATCGTCAAACGGTGGCTTGGTAGTATTAAAACCAATGTAGAAAAAGCTCAACTCAGGCGTTATCCTTAAATCTGTGTAAAAGGGACCTGCTTCATCGGTAGCCTTCTCAATATAATCACGGTAAACGCTGGTGATATCAATCTTGCCCGTCTCATACATATTCATAGGCACGCCGCCCCACAACTGAAAGACAACAAGATTGACCTTGGCCACCTCTCCATAGTAAAGCTCGTTCTTCTCTAAAACAAGCAAGCTATTTTCATCCCATTGCTTAAGCTTAAACGGACCGGTGCCATTGGGACTACGCCACCATTCCCCACCCGACTCCACATCAGCTCTATCCACCACAAAGGCGGTGGGATAGGTTAACTTGGACAAGAAATAAGATTTGGGGGCATCTATAGTTACCTGAAGAGTATAATCATCAATAACCCTGACACCACTAATCTCCTTACTTTCACCAGATAATACTTCCTTCACCCCGACAATATCGCCCAGATAGGTGGCTGCTGTCTGAGACCCAGTTCCAGGGTCACAGGCCCGCTCCCAGGAATATTTAAAATCCTCAGCTTTAACCTGCCTGCCATTATGAAACATAACATCCTGCCGCAGATAGAAGGTATAGGTCCTGCCATTATCGCTGACCTGCCACGACTGGGCTATATCAGGCGTTGGCTTCAGGTTATCATCAAGGCTAACCAGCCCGCCAAATAGCTGCGTTACATATTCATGGGAAGTCATCTCACCGGAGACCGCCGGGTCAAGGGTTAGCGGGTCAATACCATACAGGCTAAGAGTATTTTCTCCAGCACCAGGGATTGGCGCTTCTTCCTGCCCAAACTGGCAGCTAACACCGGGATAGTAGAATACCAGCAGACTACATACCAGTACTACTGAAAGAAAGACATATAAGATTCTTTTCATCTGAGCTAACTCTCTCCCTATTTTGTAGCTGGTTTATACCAAAACGATTCCCCAATCTTTGTAGCCCTGCTGAATAATAGCCAGGTATTCCTTTGAAGGCTGTGTCTCTTCTGATTGTTCGACCTTGACATAGGTTACAGCTTCCATCCGGTTGCCAAATCCATCTGTCACTATTACATTTACTCTGGTATAAATATCAGGATAGCCTTCATACTTATCCAACTGTCTCAAACCTCTTTCTGAAAGTTCGTAAATAGCGCCGATAACTCTCTCTCCCCTAAATGGCTTGATACTGGCAACTCCACCATGCCACTTTCTTGACCAGCCAGCGAATATCAGCTTGTAATTGGGGAGAGTAGCTACGAATTTTGGCTGGGCATCAGGGCAGCGTTCCGACATCTGCTTACGACTAAGATTAGAAGCATAGGCAAAATAATACATTCTGCTCTCTCTAAATCCGCCTAATCCTTAAAACAGACCTTCCCTTTTCAGGCTCAGGTAGTTTTTATCACCGATAATGATGTGGTCCAGGACATCTATGCCCACAATCTCCCCAACTTCGGTTAGTCTTTTGGTTAACTTTATGTCATCTTCTGAGGCTCCAGGGTCGCCTGAGGGGTGATTATGCACAAAAATAACTGAGGTGGCACTGGCAGATATTGCCTCTTTGAATACCTCCCTGGGGTGAACAATACTGGTATCTAAGCTGCCGATTGAAATTTCTGACACCCTTATCAGTCGATTCCTGGTATCTAACAAGATTGCCAGAAAGTGTTCCCTCTTTTTACCCTTTAATTTACCCCTCACCAAGCTCACCACATCTTCAGGGGTCTTAACTATTGGCTTGTCTTCAGCCTCAGAATAACCCTCCAGCCGGCTGGACAATTCGAAAGCCGCCTTAATCTGAGATGCCTTGGCAGGTCCAATCCCCTTCACCTGTGATAACTCCTCAACCGAGGCACTGGCGATACCTTTGAGATTGCCAAACTGGCTTAACAGCCTCTGGGCAGTCACCATCACCGATTCGCCAGCAACGCCGCGACCAAGAATCACAGCCAAAATCTCCTGAGACGATAGAGCTTCCACCCCTAATTTTTGCAGCCTCTCCCTGGGTCGCTCAGAAAGAGGCAAATCATGAATAGTGAATGATTTCTTTGCCATCTCCTCGCTTTCAATAGCCAGTAGTCGCTAGTGCAGGGCACATCCATTCCTCCGTAGTCGATTGGTATTGCTGAGCGACATAATCCCGCCATAAACTATCCAGACCATCCATATCAAAGCCATAAACCCTTTCCAGGGCTGCATCGTAACTACTACCCTCCCTGAAGGTATTCAGCAGCTCGAGCATCTTACCCTGTCCATAATTGGCGATAAGAAATTCAACCAGACTATAGCTTTGAGCATAGGAAAGGTAAGCCTCCCCAGCATAAGCGGAGAAGGGGCTAGATAGGCTCTGCACTGAGATAAGGCTATCCTCAGCTATTGCCCTACTAAGATGACTGGTAAGTTCTAGGCCCAGCACCCCTTCATTATGCATAGCTAGACCTTCATCAAGCCAGGTAGGCAGGCTATTATAAGGATTAAGGGTCATCTGGTGGATAACCAGATGTGTCAGCTCATGGGCGATTGCCCTCTTGCCCCAGTTGATATTACTAGGAGCTATGCCAATAGCTATAATGCCATGCCTGGTAAAGGCTACCCCACCAGTCCACTCCTGAGGATAAATCATAGCCCCCTTTAAATCCTTGGCGTCGGCGTAGACATAGAGCTTGGCAGATTTCCCTAGATAAGCGCCAGTATCCTCAGCCAGCCTCTCCAATGCCTCTTGAGCCGCTACCATCAGCTCCCGCGCAAAAGAATCATCCCCTTTATACCAAAAAATAGTTACCTTCCCTTCGGTAAAACCGCGCCATGAATAGCGAATGTCATCAAGCCGGACTTGAGCTGGAGCAGTTTCCACTCTGTTGCCATTGGTATCCTCTACTTTCCACCAGTATTCCATGCTGGAGCCGGGTGGTAGCCCACCAATTTTCACCATTTCCAAAGTCCAGCCGACATCAACAGTAGCACTGGGCATAAATTCAATATAGGCCTCACTGGTTACCTGAGCAAAGCTTGCTCGGTCAACGGTATAGCAGAGGCGAATATCAATGATATTGACATTGCTCTGGGCTGACAGATTGAAGTTGAGCCTGGAAGGGAACTCTGCCTGAGCCGAGCTATCCAGTATGGTTAACTCACCTTGGGCTTGAACCAGACCGGGACTCGATATAGCTAATAAGAAGCAAAAAAATAAAGTTAACAGGATGGTTTTCTTAATCATCCTTCTTCACCTAGATTAGACCGGAGGTAGGCTGTTATCAGACCATCCAGTTCCCCACCTAATACGGCATCTGTATTGCTGGTTTGGTAATCAGTTCTATGGTCCTTTACCATCTTATAGGGATGGAGGACATAACTTCTAATCTGGTTACCCCAGCCGGCAGCAATACGCTTCCCCTTGAGCCTGGCCCTCTCTTCAGCTCTCTTGACCAACTCCAAGTCCAAAAGGCGAGAGCGAAGTATCTTTAAGGCGATTTCTTTATTCTGGTGCTGAGAACGCTCACTCTGACTAGTAACCACCAGCCCCGTGGGTAGATGGGTCAACCTGACAGCACTACTCGTCTTCTGCATATGTTGTCCTCCTGGTCCGCTAGACCGAAATACATCAACCTTCAAATCATCAGGCTCTATCTTCACATCAACATCTGCTTCAGCTTCAGGCATAACTTCCACCAAGGCAAAGGAGGTATGCCGAGCATGGTCAGCATCAAAAGGGGAAAGGCGAACCAGCCGATGAACACCATGCTCTGATTTCAGGTAGCCACAGGCATAATCACCGTTAACCCCGATGACTGCGCTCTTTATCCCTGCCTCCTCACCTGGCGAAATATCTAATAGCTCAGCTTTATAACCACGGCGCTCAGCCCAGCGAAGGTACATCCTCATTAGCATCTGCGCCCAATCCTGAGATTCTGTACCCCCAGCCCCGGCATGGATAGACAGAATAGCATTTCTGGAATCATACTCACTGCTAAAAGCTGCCTCCAGTTCCAGCTCATCAAGGCGAGAAGCCAACTTCTCCACCTCGGACTGAATCTCCGCTTCGAGCGAGCTGTCCCCCAAGGAGACTAATTCAGCAAGGTCAGCCGCTCTTTCCTCCAGCTCCCGCCACCGGTTTACCACTTTCCTCTGCTCAGACAAGAGGCGCATAACATTCTGTGCCTTAATCTGGTCTAACCAAAAGTCAGGCTGGGCTGACTGCTTCTCTAACCTGGCAATTTCCTCTTCCCTAGCAGCGATGTCAAAGATGCACCATTGCCATAGAGATTCTAGCCTGTAAATCCTTTAATTTGTCCCCTAACTCTTGCATCTAGCTAAAAAACCTCCCTTGATATCCTGCCTTGGGGGTCAGGGGGGTCCCTTTCTCTCCCCAGATTCCCACCGGCTGCCAAATGGGCAAGCCGAGTAGGCTCAGGTAAACGATAACCACGGCAGCACTCCAGCACCCAGTAGATGGCAGCTTGAAGGTCAACCTTATGACCAATGGAAACATAGATAGGCTTTGTCCCTAGCTTGGTTCGCAGGGCTGCCCCTATAGTCTCACCCCCATCCACTACTTCAGTGTAGCTCCCAAGCTCATCCCCCGGCTCCCCATGCTGACCACAAAGCAGTGATTTAGCACAACCAATCGTCGGCGTATTTAAAAAAAGCCCCAAGTGAGAGGCAAGCCCCATGCGCCTAGGATGAGCAATCCCCTGTCCATCAACCAGGATAAGGTCAGGAGTAAGAGTAAGTCTTTGGCAAGCAGCCAGGGTTAACGGTGCCTCTCTAAAGGATAAAAGACCCGGAACATAAGGAAAGCCAAGTTCCCCATTTACTATTTTTGTTTCCACTAGTCTAAGCTCGGGATAGTTTAAGACAACCACTGCCCCTGTAGCCATCCCTTGTGCTCTGTTTACCGATATATCTACACCGGCTATAAACCGGGGGGTAGCCACCTCATTACTTCGGGAAACCTGTGATGCCAGCCTAAGCTGTATGTCTAAAGCCTGAGCAGTGCTAACCTGCCAACTGTGTAATATCTCTACCTTCACACCCTGATTATAGACACAATAGGCTCCGCTGACAACTATTGTTTTAACAAAGTTGTTTGGCGACCTATCTCCCTGACCCCCCTTCCCCCATTAAGGGAAAGGTGGTGTAAATAAGAAGGGAAGATTAAGGGAGTGAGGTTAGCAAAGAGTCTCTCTTAGCCACCATTGACAAGTCACACAATTATAGCGCATAATAGCCTATAAAGAAGACTGGATAAAATTGGTAAAGATCAGATTACGCCGCGTAGGAGCCAAGAAAAAGCCGAGTTATCGCCTAGTAGTAGCTGATGCTCGAACTCCCCGGGATGGAGCATTTATTGCCATTATTGGTCACTATAATCCTCTGACCAACCCGGAAACAGTAATTATTGATGAGGAAAAAGCACGCCACTGGCTAAGCCAGGGAGCCCAACCCACAGATACCGCCGCCAGGCTGCTGGCTAAAGCCGGCATTATCGAAGAACCCGAAGCCGGCATCACCGAAAAACCCAAAGCAAGTAAGAAGAAAACCAAGGTTGGTGTCACCGAAAAACCCGAAGCCAGCATTACTGAAGAACCTGAAACAAGCAAGGAGAAAACATGAAAGAACTAATTGAATACATCGCCAAATCCATTGTAAATTCACCTGATGATGTGGTAGTTACCGAGGAGACCGATGAGCAGGGCACAACGTTCAAATTACAGGTCGCTGATGATGATAAGGGAAGGGTTATCGGCAAGCAAGGTCGTGTAGCTCAAGCCATACGCACCTTGATCAGGGTAAAAGCAGCTAAACAAGGCACCAGGGCTAGTCTCGAGATTCTCTAAGAATAGCTCAATAACCAGGAATGAAATCGCCTGGGTTGGAATTTATAATCATTGGTCAAGTTGTAGCCCCACGGGGTATTAAGGGCAAACTAAAGGTAGAGGTAGTAACCGATTTCCCTCAACGCTTTGCCCCTCGTTCCCAGATCTACATTAACCGAGAGCCTATGACTATTGCCAGCACCGAGTGGCATAAGGGGAAGGCAATAATCAAGCTAGACACCATTGATAGTATTGAAGAGGCTGAAAAGCTGCGGGGGCAAGCAATAGAAATACACCATAGCCAACTTCAGCCTCTCCCTGAAGGGCAGTATTACCACTTTCAACTCATCGGGTTGGAGGTATGGACAACCCAAGAGGAACTGCTGGGAACTGTCACTGAAATCCTAACTGCAGAGAGTAATGATAACTATGTAGTTCGTGGAGCTAAAGGAGAGATTCTTATTCCAGCCATTGAGGATGTAGTAAAGTCCGTTGACCTTGATAAAGGGCGTATAACCATTGAAGCTATTGAGGGATTGCTAGGCTTAAATCGTTAGCCAGATTAGACTCCGGGCTTTCTTTTCCTCCTCCCCACCACCTTGAGGCGGGCAAGAGAGCGACGCAGCGCTGCCTCAGCCTGAGCTGTATCTACCTCAGGAGCATGGCGGCTAAGTAGCTCCTCAGCTCGGCGCTTTGCCTCCTCAGCTCGAGCTATGTCAATTTCCTCAACCCTCTCAGCAGCATCAGCCAGAACTATAATCCTGTCAGGGCGCACCTCAAGGAAGCCTCCAGAAATGACTAAGGAGAACTCCTCCCCACCCCTCCTTATCCGAAGCTCACCGGGCAACAACATGGTCATCAGAGGTGCATGATGGGGTAGGATTCCCAATTGACCCTCAACCCCGGGAGCAACAACCACATCCACATCCTCTGAGAAAACCACTCGCTCCGCAGTAACAATATCAAGCCTTGTAGTAGCCATCGACCCTAAACCTGTGCTTGTAAGCTCTTTGCCGCTTCCATAGCCTCATCTATAGTACCTACCATATAGAAGGCTTGCTCTGGCAGGTCATCATGCTTACCTTCCAGAATCTCCTTAAAGCCACGTACTGTTTCCTCCACAGGCACATACTTCCCCTTCCTACCAGTAAAAACCTCGGTAACAAACATTGGCTGAGACAAAAATCTTTGTATCCGACGAGCTCGAGCCACAGCAAGCTTGTCCTCCTCGCTAAGTTCCTCAATGCCAAGTATAGCGATTATATCCTGGAGGTCTTTATAGCGCTGCAATACTCTCTGCACCCCACGAGCTACACTGTAGTGCTCCTCACCAACAACACTGGGGTCAAGGATGCGAGAGGTTGATGTCAGGGGGTCAACTGCAGGATATAAGCCTTGCTCAGCGATAGACCTTTCCAGAGCAACAACAGCATCAAGATGACCAAAGGTGGTGGCTACCCCAGGGTCAGTATAGTCATCAGCCGGGACATAGATAGCCTGAAAAGAGGTAATTGAGCCTCGTTTGGTAGAGGTAATCCTCTCCTCTAGCTCGCCAACCTCCGTAGCCAAGGTAGGCTGATAGCCCACCGCTGACGGCATACGACCCAACAGGGCTGATACCTCCATACCAGCTAGAGTATAGCGGTAGATGTTATCAATGAAAAGCAAGACATCCTGCCCCTCAACATCACGGAAGTATTCCGCCATGGTCAAGCCCGTTAGCCCCACACGAAGGCGAACCCCAGGAGGTTCATTCATCTGTCCGAAGACCATCACCGTCTTATCAATCACACCAGAGGCCTTCATTTCATTCCATAGGTCGTTCCCCTCGCGTGACCTTTCTCCAATACCGGCGAAAACAGAAAAGCCTCCATGCTCAGTAGCAATATTGCGGATAAGCTCCATAATGATGACTGTCTTGCCCACCCCGGCACCACCGTAGGCACCTACTTTACCACCCTTAGTAAATGGGGTAATCAGGTCAATCACTTTAAGACCCGTCTCCAGTATCTGGGTAGTTGTCTCCTGTTCTTCCAGTGAAGGCGGGGGGCGATGAATCGACCAACGTTCCTTAGTTTCAACAGCTCCAAGCTCATCCAAGGGTTCTCCCATAACATTAAACAGGCGTCCCAGAGTGGCTTTGCCAACCGGCACAGTGAGAGCCGCGCCGGTATCTATAGCTTCCACCCCCCGCTCTAGTCCATCAGTTGGCAATAAAGCCAAGCACCTGACCCAATTATTCCCTACATGTTCCTGAGCCTCAAGCACAATCTTGCCGCTATCTGTGGCAACCTCTATGGCATTATAAAGGGCTGGAAGTTCATCAGGAGGAAACTCTATATCAACCACCGTCCCTATTACTTGAGCCACTTTGCCTTTTGCCATTTTCACCTCGCTGGTCTAAAGCCTATTATCTTGCAATTATAGTATTTCACACCCTCTACTATTTTTGATTTAACCCACCCCCAAGCCGCTAAGGAATCAAGAGCATTCTGCACTTCTTCCGCTCTCAAACTTATCCCCTTCGATGCCAACGCTTCTATTAGCTCATCCAGGGTATAAGCGTAACTAGAATTAGACCGAAGAAAGTCCGAAATTAAACGCCTGGGGTCAGATGACCCACCACTCCCAAATTTATCAATTCTGATAGGCACTAGTAAACCTCCTTTCTAAGCTAGAGCCGCAGCTCCGCCAGTAATGTCTAGGAGTTCTTTAGTTATTGACTCCTGTCGTGCTTTATTATACATGAGGGTTAACTCCTCAATAAGCTCGTTAGCATTATCAGTGGCATTCCGCATCGCCACCATCCTGGCTGACTGCTCACTGGCAATGGATTCCAGAATAGCATGATATACTTGCATCTCCACAAATCTTGGTAAAAGCTCGCCTAATACTACCGCAGGACCTGGTTCATATATATAGTCTACATTCTGTGCCCTGGGTATAGCTGCCGGTTCAACAGGAAGTATCTGCTGCATAATTGGTCTCTGGACCATTGTGGAAACGAATTGAGCATAAACTAAGTAGACCAAGTCTATAATGCCACTAGTGTAGTCATCGATAATGATACGAGATATAGGCAGGGTGTCCAGCAAGCTGGGTCGGTCGCCAAGCGCAGTAAACTCAGCACGAATATCTCGACTATATCGCTTCATAAAATCCCTCCCCTTACGACCGACAGTAATAAGGGCAACTGGTATACTCTGCTCCAGGATAAAGCTTGCTGTCCTGCGGCTGATACTAGTATTAAGCCCGCCACACAAACCGCGGTCAGGGGTAATATGCACTATAGCGATTTTAGTTACCGCTCTACGCTGCAACAACGGATGCTGTGCTTCACCCTCCCGGGGCAAAGCAGCTAGGTCTGCCATCACCTGGTGAATCTTCTCAGAATAAGGTCGCCCAGCCAAGCCACGCTCCTGCGCCCGCCTCATCTTCGAGGTGGCAATCATCTCCATAGCCCGGGTAATCTTGGCTGTAGACTGAATGCCACGTACTCTACGACGAATTAAGCGAATATTAGCCAATCTTTAACCTCTCCCCCTTAATCCCCCTCTCCATAATATGGATATATATTCCTATCATGGGGGGACATGGTTCTTGAAGGGGCAAAGCCCCTTCAAGCTATCCCGAATAATGGCCCTGTTTAAACTCTGAAATAGCTGCTTTTAATGCCTCTTCAGTCTCAGGGCTAATATCCTCCTCCCTAGCGATAGTCTCACCTATCTCAGGGTGATTTGCCTCCATAAATCTATGGAAGGCAGTCTCAAAAGCAGTGATTTTATCTACAGGTGTATCATCAAGATAACCGTTAATAGCCGCATAAAGAATCATAACCTGCTTTTCCAATGGCATAGGGACATGCTGAGTTTGCTTTAAGATTTCAGTGATTCGCTGACCACGCTCAAGCTGGGCTCTGGTTGACTTGTCCAGTTCGGTAGCGCCAAATTGAGCAAAGGCAGCTAACTCCCGATATTGAGCCAGCTCCAGTCTGAGTCTACCCGCCACCTGCTTCATCGCCTTAGTCTGAGCCGCGCTACCAACCCTAGATACTGACAAGCCTACATTTAATGCTGGCCTGATACCAGCATTAAATAGGTCTGTTTCCAGATAAATCTGACCATCAGTAATAGAGATAACATTAGTTGGGATATAGGCAGATACATCACCGGCCTGTGTTTCAATAATAGGTAAAGCGGTGAGAGAGCCACCACCATATTCAGGGGCATATTTAGCTGCCCTCTCAAGCAAGCGACTGTGCAGATAGAAAACATCACCAGGATAAGCCTCCCGCCCAGGTGGACGGCGCAGCAAGAGTGAAAGCTGCCGATAGGCCCAACCATGCTTAGAAAGGTCATCATAGATAACTAAAACATCCCTTCCCTGCTCCATGAACTCCTCGCCCATAGCGCAACCGGCATAAGGGGCGAGATATTGCATGGCAGCCGAATCAGCGGCATTAGCCACCACTACTATGGTATGCTCCATAGCCCCATGAGCCTCTAAGGTAGCTACTACTCGTGCCACCTTGGATGTTTTCTGACCAATGGCAACATAGATACAGATTAAGTCGCCACTCTTTTGATTGATAATGGTATCAAGGGTAATAACTGTCTTCCCTGTTGAGCGGTCGCCGATAATAAGCTCTCTTTGCCCCCGACCTAAAGGAATCATACTATCTATAGCCTTAATACCGGTTTGCACTGGGGTATCCACCGACTTACGCAGCGTAACATTGGGAGCCACCCGCTCCATAGGTCGAGTCTTATCAGTCTTTACCAAACCCTTGCCATCCAAGGGACGACCTAAGGAATCAACCACCCTGCCAATAAGGGCTTCACCTACAGGCACCTCTGCTATTCGACCTGTGCAACGCACCTCATCCCCTTCCCTAATCTCGGTATAATCACTAATGACAATGGCGGCAACACTATCTTCCTCCAAGTTCAGGGCAATCCCCATAATCTCGTTGGGAAATTGAAGTAGCTCATTATACTTGGCTGCTGCTAGACCATGAATCCTGGCAATACCATCGCCAATCTCAATCACGGTGCCGACATCTACCATGGTTACCGGTGCACCAAACTGCTCAATCTGCTGTTTGATAACAGAAACAATGTCCTGCCCTCTTATTGTCACTTGGGCCACCTCCTTACTAGCTTCCTCATCTTACCTCCCCACTGGCCAACTCGTTTTTTAACGCCATCAGTTTACTATGGGTACTACCGTCCAGCAACTTGCCACCAATCCTAGCTATAATCCCACCTACTAGGCTAGAGTCTACTTTAGGCTTGAGCACCACCTTCTTGTCAACCAAAGCCCCAAGATATTCTTCCAACCTCTGCCTATCTTCGTCATCAAGCGGAATAGCGGTAATAACCTCAGCCTGTTCTATACCACGATAGCTATCCAATAGACGCTGATACTCGTCAGCAATATCACCTGCCATATCCAGTCTGCCTCTAGTTACTAATAAATAAGCCAGATTCAACGCTAGGGGGTTTATATCATCCAGTCGTTCGGATAACAGCCTAGCTTTATCCTCAAAATGGACCTTAGGATTCTCCAGTAGAGCAACAAATGTGGCATCCTCACCCAGACTGGCAATCTTTCTCAGGTCAGACTGCCATCTATCTAACTCATTTCTCTCCAGGGCAATGCTGAACACTGCCCGGGAATAGCGCCTAGCATAACTCCTTCTCGCCACGCTATCTCCTCAAATAAGATGGCTAACCTTTTTAAGGTTGTTTATCAACCTCAACCCTTTTTCAGTTGGGTGCTTTCTTCCAGCACCCTATCAATAATCTGACGGTGGGCTTTTTTATCTAAAGAACGGTCAATCACCTTCTCCGCCGCCAGTATAGTTAGGTCGGCAAACTCCTTACGCAACTCACCAATAGCCTCATCTCGCTCTCGCTGAATCTCAGCGCGTGCCTTAGCAATAAGGGATTCGGCTTCCTGTCTAGATTGTTGCTCTGCCCCCCGTCTAACCTCCTCCCCGGTTCGCATCGCTCGTGCTATTACCTCCTGCCCTTCCTTACTAGCTGCCTCGATCCGCTCTGCTGCCTCCTCCTCGGCACGCGCCGCTTGCTGCTTAATAAACTCTGTCCGCTCCATACTCTCCTTGATCTTCCTGGAACGCTCATCCAGCATCCTCATAATCGGCTTATAGGCAACCAGATATAAAAGACCGAAAAGGATAACAAAGTTTATAATCTGTGCCAGCAGCGTTGGCATGCTTATGCCAAGACTTGCTAGACCTCCCATTTTCCACCTCCCTAGTGCATTATAATGCTAAAAACATCACCGCAATTATTAATCCAATGAGAAACATCGCTCCCACAATCACCCCTACAAATAAAACCGCTATTGACATAGGTATTCCATTTTGTTCCATAATTTCTCTCCTCTTATCCTTACTATACAATCATGGCCAGGATGATGGCTATAATCAGGGCATAAATGCCGATAGCCTCAGCGAAGGCAGTAACCAGAATCATGTTGGTCATTATAGGACCACTTGCCTCAGGGTTGCGAGCCAACCCTTGCAAAGCCGAATAGCCGATAAGTCCGATGGCCAATGCTGGTCCCAATAACCCCAGACTAGCCGCCAACCCTACCGCTAATAATTTCATTACTTCTGGTTCCATTTTTCTCCTCCTTTCATAATTGGATATGAAACAGAATTAAGCTGCTTCCCCTCCGTGAGAGGCAACAGCAACGGTAAGAAACACCAGGGTTAACCCACCAAAGATAAGGGCCTGGACAAAGCCGACAAGTAACTCAAGCCCGTAGAACGGTAAGGCAAATAACCATGGGATAAGGAACATCGCCATCAGAAGCAATATCTCGCCAGCCGTCATATTGCCAAAAAGACGGAAGGTAAAGCTAACGATACGCACTAATTCGCTCAGCGCCTCCAAAAAACCAACAAAAATGTTGATGGCTCCAGTGATTAATCCACTTAAGCTAGCACGGAGCCCGCCTCTAAATAGCTGGCCTATACTTCTGAAGAACTGACCTACATTGACAAACTTTCCCAGATAATGAAAACCGCGCGACCTTAGACCAAAGAACTCGACAAAGACAAAGGACATGAGAGCCAAAGCCAGAGGCATATTGATATCGGTATTGGCACCCCGTAGCAAATGCACCTCACCCTCTGCTGTTTCAACAGTTATTGAGCCAAACCCGGGAAGTAGACTCAGCCAGGCATTCAGGGCAACAAAGAGAAAGATAGTAGCCACCACCGGAAAGAATCGGCGCCCATTTTTCTCACCGGCGACACTCTGGCAAAAGTTATAGAGCCAACCAAGGAAGGATTCAAAAAGGCTTTGCAATCTGGAGGGGATAAGCTTCATCCGACGAGTAACTGCGTATGAAAATCCCACCAAGAAGATAATAGTAAACCAAGCACCGATAACACTATTAGTAATGGGAAAGCCAAACAGGTGGAAAACCACCTCAGCAGGAAGCTCAGGGTGTGGTTGGTCAACAGCGAGCCAGCTAGGTAGCCCCAAATCGCCAAACATGCTCTTGCCTAAGGGACCTATGGCAAAACCAACTACAAAGAGAACAAGGAAGACAAGCAAAACCCCAACTATAACAGGGAAAGAGCAACCTAAGCAGCCCTTTTTTTCTGGCACTAGCTATTCTCCTTGTCTCGCTTGTCACGCATGAGAGGTAGAAGCATCTGATAAACGCCATAGAAAGCAACAATTATGCCTAATAGTAAACCGACAATCACTAAAAAAGGTTCAGTATTAAACTTGCTATCAGCCCAAAGACCAGCAAATACACCCCCAGCAATTGCACCGCCGATGAAAAAGCCTACACCTGTTAGCCTTAAAGCTGCAACCAACCTGCTCACGCCTTGAGCAGCATATCAAATCTACTACCTTTGGTCAAGCTCGCCCTTGGTCACTAAAAAAGCCCTAGACCTTCTATTCCCAGGGCTCTTTATTATCAAACTCACAGATTGCCTATTTCCGACTAAAAAGTCGAGAAATGTCTCCACCAAAATCCTTTAAGAAATTATGCATATCTAGCACCTCATCAGCCGTTAGCTTACCCTCATTCCTGAACTTATCTAATTCCACCTCAGTGAGGTCAGTAATAACCTCAGGCATTCTTCCTTCTCTGATTACTGCTGCCACTAAATACTGGGTATGGCAAGCTGAACAAAACACCTTCAAAAACCACAAATCTTCCTGGTAACCTAGAACACTAATATTATCTGGCTCATAACACTGCCCGCAAACGCCACACTCCATTGAAGCCATCACCCTCTTAATAAGACCTTCTTCCATCAATTCAGCCCCCAAACCTGCCTAAGGCGGAAAAAGTCCTGGGCTAAGATTTATGCTTATCAAAGTCCTCTAAATCAAGGGTGTTAATGAAATCATAGAAAGCGGACATCTTTTTTATCTCTTCTTCACTGACCTTCTTGTCTCCGCCACCAGCCTCACCCATTTCCCCCTCTTGGGAGATAGGTTTACCCGTCTCCTTGTCTAATAAGATGCCTGCTTTATCTAAGACCACCTCCTCAGCATAGATAGGCACATCCGCCCTTACCGCCAACGCCAGTGCATCACTGGGGCGAGAGTCGACCTCCATTTGCCCCCCATCTACATTAAGAACAATCTTGGCATAAAAGGTATCATTCTTAAGCTCGCTGACGATGATAGAGTTGATAGTAGCCCCTAGGGCATCAATGACCGAGCGCAATAAGTCATGAGTTAAAGGTCTTGGTACAGTAACATCCTGAAGTTTTACTGCGATAGCATCTGCTTCCGCCGGACCTATCCAGATAGGTAAGTAACGATCTGCTATCTTTTCTTTCAGAATCACTACCCGTTGATAGTTCATCAGGCTAACCCTAATACTATCAATAGTCATCTCTATCATAGTCACACCTCCTCTACTTCTCACCAGCATCTAAATTTTACCCCACATCACCTCCACTGTCAATAAGAAAGACCTCAAGGTTACCCCCTATAGCATTTAGCTAAATCGCCCCATTATGGTATAATAAACAATAATTATAAAGTAGAAACTTCAATTCGCCCAAGCCAAAAACAGTGAACAAAAGCTTGCCATTTGGTTCCCTAATCCCCCATAAAAGATAGGTGTAAGGAGGTATAACTGTGCATCAAGGCCAAAAGGCTATCGTTTGGTTCAATGAGGTCACCAAAAAGGATGTGCCCACCGTCGGTGGCAAAGGAGCAAATCTTGGTGAAATGACTAATGCCAACATACCTGTCCCCACAGGCTTCATTGTAACCGCAAACGCCTATTTTGACTTCCTGAAAAAGTCGGAGCTTACCGATAAAATTCGCAACCTGCTACAGCCATTAGACCCCGGCAATAGCAAACAGCTTCAGCAAATTGCTGCTGAGATTAAACAGCTAATTCTAGACGCCGCTATGTCACCGGAATTAGCCAAGGAGATTCAAGAAGCCTATAGTAAGATGGGCAGAGGTTTAGTTGCAGTGCGCTCCTCAGCTACTGCTGAAGACCTGCCTGAGGCTTCCTTTGCTGGTCAGCAGAGCACTTTCCTCAATGTGCAGGGGGGAAAAGAAGTAGTAGCTGCCGTCCAAGAGTGCTGGGCATCCCTCTTTGAGGCAAGAGCTATCTTCTATAGGGTGCAACAGGGTTTCGACCACCTCAAGGTTGGCATCGCTGTCCCGGTCCAAAAAATGGTGCAATCCGAGGCTTCCGGAGTTATGTTTACTCTAGAACCAGTAACCAGTGACAAAAGCAAGATAGCTATTGAGGCGGTCCTGGGACTTGGCGAAATGATTGTTTCGGGGGATGTAACCCCTGACACATATATTGTTAGCAAGGATGGGCTAAAAATTAGCAGCAAGAAGATTGCCCAGCAGGAGTGGAAACTTATAAGGAGCAAGGAGAGTAAAAACAAGGGTGCTAATATTAAAGTGCTCCTCACTCCTGAGGAGCAAGCACAGCAGAAAATAAGTGATGATGACATAATTACTCTGGCTAAACTGGGAAAACAGCTAGAGGACCACTATCAATTTCCCCAGGATATTGAGTGGGCAAAGGAAGATAAGACAATCTTTATCGTCCAGACCCGCCCGGTAACTACTATTAAGGAGATAACTGAGGTCGCGCCTGAAATTACTGCCCCGGTACTCCTATCAGGGGCGCCTGCCAGCCCTGGTATAGCATCGGGACCGGTTAAAATAATACCTGATGCCTCCCAGATAAACAAGGTAAAAGACGGTGACATTCTGGTTGCTGAAATGACTACCCCTGACTTTGTACCAGCCATGAAACGGGCAGCAGCTATTGTCACCGACCGTGGCGGTAGGACTGCCCACGCCGCCATTGTCAGCCGAGAGCTTGGTATACCCTGCGTTGTCGGTGCCGGGCAGGCTACTTCTATCCTGACTGATGGACAGATAATCAGTGTAGATGGTTCAACAGGTAAGATTTACGAAGGCAAGGTAGCTATTAAGGAAAAGATAACTGATGCTTATAAAGAAAAGATTAAGACCAAGACCAGGGTCTATGTAAATCTGGCTCAACCTGAGCTGGCTGAAATTGTAGCTGCCCGTAACGTAGATGGAGTGGGCTTGCTGCGAGCCGAGTTCATGATTGCCCAGATTGGTGAGCACCCCCGCTTTATGATTAAGCAAAATAGAGGCAATGAATTTATTGATAAGCTCTATGAAGGTATTAATACCTTTGCCAAAGCATTTAACCCACGCCCGGTAGTTTACAGAACTACCGATTTCAAGACCAATGAATATAGAGAGCTTACTGGCGGTCAGGAATACGAAGAAGTTGAAGAGAATCCTATGATTGGCTATAGAGGAGCCTCCCGATATATTACCGACCTAGATGTATTTAAGCTGGAAATAGAAGCTATAAAGAGGGTAAGGCAGAAATACCTCAATCTGTGGGTTATGATTCCCTTTGTGCGAACCATTGATGAAATGGCTAGGACAAAGAAGTTCTTAGAAGCTGAGGGGCTAGAGCGTTCCCCCGACTTCAAGCTGTGGATGATGGTTGAGGTACCATCCAACATCTTTCTTATGGAGAAGTTCCTCGAACTTGGCATTGATGGCATATCCATCGGCTCAAATGACCTGACCCAGCTTATCCTGGGCATTGATAGGGATAGCGAAAGGTTAGCAGAGACCTTTGACGAGCGAAATGAGGCAGTACTTATAGCACTAGAGAGAGCCATCAAAGTATCGAAGGCCATGGGTGTCACCTCCTCTATCTGCGGGCAGGCACCATCAGTATACCCAGAACTTACCGAAAAGCTGGTAGAATGGGGTATCACCTCGGTTTCAGTAAGTCCGGATATGATTGGCACAACCAGAGAGATAATCGCTAAAGCAGAAGCGAAATTAGGACTTTAATGATCGGTCAGCTTAATATCCGCCAACTAGCTGAAGAAAGAGAGGAGAGCCTTTCCCCTTATGCCGTGAAAAGTAAGTTTTCGCGGGGCAGGCTTAAACACGAAGAGCCCTGCCCGGTTCGCACTGCCTTTCAGCATGACCGTGACCGCATCATCCACTGCAAATCCTTTCGTCGGCTCAAGCATAAGACGCAGGTCTTCATTGCACCCTTAGGTGACCACTATGTAACACGGCTTACCCATACACTGGAGGTTTCTCAAATAGCCCGCACTATTGCTCGTGCCCTGAACCTCAATGAGGATTTGACTGAGGCAATTGCCTTAGGTCACGACTTGGGTCATACCCCTTTCGGTCATGTTGGCGAGGATGTCCTAAATGAGCTCTACCACGAGGGCTTTAAACATAATGAGCAAAGCCTGCGCGTCGTTGACCTTCTGGAGAACAATGGTCAGGGACTCAATCTCACCTGGGAGGTGAGAGACGGTATCTTGAATCACTCTAAGACAAGGGCAGATATCCTGGGAGAGTACTCAGGAAAAGCAAACACCTTGGAGGGCGAGGTGTGTCAAATTGCCGATGCTATTGCCTATATCAACCATGATATTGATGACGCTGTAAGAGCCAGCATGATTGTCGAGGGCGATTTACCCCTCTCAGCCATTGCCAAATTAGGTAATTCCCGCTCTCTTCGTATCAATACTATGGTTTGTGATATCATTGAGCACTCATGGGCAGTAAGGGGTCACAACAAAGAAAATCCTACTATAGGTATGAGCCCTCAGATTCTGGAGGCAACTAATACCTTGCGTGAATTTCTCTTTGAGCGGGTGTACAACATACGCTCAGCACAGGAGGAAGCAGAAAGGGCAAGAGAAGTGGTTCGCTCACTATATGAATACTTCAATGAGCATGGGGACCAGCTACCACCAGAGTATCGTTTTTACAGTGATGAAATAGAACGAAGGGTGGTTGACTATATCGCCGGCATGAGCGACCAATATGCCCTGAGGCTTGCTGAAGAGCTGTCATTAACAAAAGGCAAGACTAAATAACAAATTATTAAGGGAAGCTTAGAGGGGCTATGCCCCTCTAAGAAACAATCTTTCCCCTTCCCCTTAATAAGGGGAAGGGGATAAAGGGGATAGGGTTACAAAATAACAAGATGGGCGTTATTGACGAGGTAAAACAGAGGACAGATATCGTAGATGTGGTCGGCCAGTATGTTACCCTAACTAAAGCTGGGAGAACCTTCAGGGCGCTATGTCCGTTCCATAGTGAAAAGCATCCATCCTTCTTTGTCTATCCTGAGCAGCAGAGCTGGCACTGCTTTGGCGCCTGCAACACAGGTGGAGATGTCTTCTCTTTCATTATGAAAAAACAGGGTATTGATTTTGGAGAAGCGCTGCGCCTTCTTGCCCAAAGGGCAGGGGTCAGCATCCCATCAAGATTTGAACCAGAGGCTGAAGGCAAGGAGAGACAAAGGTTATACCAGGCTAACGAGGCGGCTGCTCTATATTTCCACAATCTGCTGCTTGACTCTTCGGCTGGAGAAAAGGCACGAAGTTATGTCATAGGACGAGGTTTCTCACCGAAAACCATTGCCGACTTCCAACTGGGCTTTAGCCCCAATAGCTGGGAAGGACTAAAGCAATACCTTACGGATAGAGGCTATTCCGAGAGCGAACTGCTGAACGCCGGTTTAATAATAGAGGCAGAGACAGGGAAAACCCATGACCGATTTCGCAATCGGTTAATGTTCCCCATACGCGATGCCAGAGGGCATGTTACCGGATTTGGGGCAAGGGCACTGGATGATTCATTGCCTAAATACATTAATTCGCCACAGACGCCAATCTTTGATAAAAGCAGCAGCCTGTATGGCATAAACCTGGCTATGGCGGCGATTAGACAGCAAAACCTAGCAGTGATTGCAGAGGGGTACATGGATGTTATCACTGCCCACCAAAATGGTTTCCACAATGCAGTTGCCTCTATGGGAACCTCAGTTACCGAGAAACAGGTGAGCACACTAAAAAGGCTAACCAAAAACATAACTTTAGCGCTCGATGCCGACGCTGCCGGAGAGGAGGCTATGCTACGGGGTGTGAGCTTTGAAAATACCCTTGGTGCTGAGGTAAAGGTTATCATCTTGCCCAGAGGCAAAGACCCCGACGATGTTATTAAAGAAGATGCAAAAAGCTGGCAAAAGCTGGTAGAGGAGGCATTGCCTGTAGTTGATTACAAATTCAATGTGGTTACCTCTGAGCTTGACCTGACTACAGCCAAGGGCAAATCTGCAGCCGCAGATGAACTTCTGCCCATCATCGCTGAGATAAAGGACACGGTACGCCAAGCTCACTATTTACAAAAACTGGCTCACCTGCTCAAGGTTAGCGAGCACAGTATAGAAGCTGCTGTAACAAGAATCAGACCTAGGCAAGGTAGAGGCAGGGCTGAAGAACCAAAACAAGAGGTTGCGACACATCTGCACCCACTTTTGTCCAGCCCCATCGAGGAATACTGCTTGGCTCTATTGCTGCAGCACCCAGAGCTCAAGGATAAACATGAAGAGCTCTCGCCTGAATACTTTGAAAATAGCGAAAATCGTGAAATCTTTATCGCTTGGCAACGGAGCGATAAAATAGAATCACTCAAAGAGGAGCTTGAGCCTGCAACTCATGAGCACCTTGATTCCCTATTAACTAGGAACTTATTAAATACCAAAATAGAGCAAAAATATGCTGAGTGTGTTCTTCGGCTGCGGGAAAAATCCCTCCGCAGTCTGGCGACAAAAATAGAGGCAGTATTAGCCCTGGAAGCTCAGTCAGGGGGCAGGGCTGCCGACTTGGCTAAACTTAATGAGCAAGGGATAGAGGTCAATATCCAATTGGGCAAGGTTTTCGCTCAAAAAAGCCAGAGGAGGTTGGAGCAAAGGGGGGTGAGGAAATGAGCTTAGAAAACAGCGAGGATAATATACGCTTCCCGCCACAAAATAAGGACGAAGAGAAAATGCCCTTAAATGAGAAGCTGAATGCCGAATCGGAAGGGCCAAGTGGTTTACATGCCCTCTTCCCCGAACCTGCGGAGGAAACGGAGACTGAAGACGTAATTGAGCCAAGTCCACTATGGCACGAGGCAAGACACCTTGAGATTGAGAAACCGGAGTCCACATTAGATTTGGAGCTAGAACCGCCTTTAGAGCACATGGAGGAGCAGGAGGTAGTAGATGACCCAGTTCGCATGTACCTTCATGAAATTGGCAGAGTGCACCTTCTCACCGCTTTGGAGGAAAAGGATTTGGCCAGAAAGATGGAGGAGGGTAGACGCATCAGAGAGATTAAACAAGGCTACCTACAGAGATATGGGAGAGCCCCATCTGCAACTGAAATAACAATTACTATACTTCAGGAGGTGTCTCAGGCTTCCCACACCGTCCATCTCCTCCAAAAACAGCTCCACCTAACACCTGCTGCCAGCTTTATAGAGAACATCTCCAACGCTAAATTGCGAGAAAGCATTGATAGCATGATAAGCCCGCAACTAATCCTGGCTATTGCTCAACAGACACATAAATCTCTGCCTGAAGCAGAACAGCTTCTTACAAAGCTGTCACTAAACATCAACCTGTTGCCAAAGGAAGTCCTCGATGCTATCGGAGACAGCGCCTCTCTGGCTGATATAGAGACTCTGGTGACAAAGCCTGATTTCATCAATTCCATTCAGGCTTATGAGAGGCAGCTCCAAGCTTACCTAGAGAATATCGAGCGTGAGGCAGAAAGAGCAGTGAACCATCTTATTGAAGCCAATCTGCGTTTAGTGGTCAGCGTAGCCAAGAAACATATTGGACGAGGCATGTCGCTCCTCGACCTTGTTCAGGAGGGGAATATCGGGCTAATTAGAGCCGTGGAGAAATTCGATTACCGTAAAGGTTATAAATTCAGCACCTATGCCACTTGGTGGATTCGTCAAGCTATTACTCGAGCTATAGCTGATCAGGCTCGCACTATTCGCATCCCAGTTCACATGGTTGAGACTATTAATAAACTGCTGCGGATAAGCCGCCGTTTGGCTCAGGAATATGGGCGAGAGCCTACCGCCAAGGAAATCGGCAAAGAAATGGAAATACCTTCGGAAAAGGTCGGGGAGATAGTCAAGGTATCACAACTAACAATATCGCTGGAGTCACCGATGGGTGAGGAGGAAGACAGCCACTTGGGTGACTTTATAGAGGACCGTAGTGCTTTGCCACCTGCTGATGCCGCCTCCAAGCAGCTGCTTAAGGAGCAAATTGATGCTGTGCTGTCCACCCTCAGCCCTCGTGAGCAACGGGTGCTCCAACTCAGGTTTGGTCTTGAGGATGGGCGAAGCCGTACCTTGGAAGAAGTGGGGAAGGAGTTTAACGTAACCAGAGAGCGAATTCGCCAAATTGAAGCCAAGGCACTTCGTAAACTACGCCATCCCACCCGAAGCCGCAGATTAAAGGATTACCTGGAGTGATAAAAACTACTTAAGCATCCCCATAAAATTGTGGGGCAGTTTACCTCCAATACCCATCTTCATCAGCTTTTGCATCTGACGAAACTGGTTAAGAAGTTGATTAATATCCTGTGGCTTTACCCCGCTCCCCTGAGCAATGCGACGTCGTCGGCTACCATCAATAATATTTGGATTATGCCTCTCCTCAGAGGTCATAGAAAGTATCATAGCCTCAACCTTCTTTAGCTGCTTCTCTTCCATGCCAGCAGGCAATCGCCCGGCCAACTGCGATACACCTGGCAGCATCTCTACTAGCTGGGCTACAGACCCCATCTTTTTGATATCTCTTAGCTGAAATAGAAAGTCGTCTAAATTGAAGCTGGCAGTTCGCACCTTCTTCTCCAGCTCTTTGACCCGCTGCTCATCGAAGGTCTTTTCAGCCTTCTCGATAAAGGTCAGCACATCACCCATACCCAGGATACGTGATGCCAAACGGTCAGGGTAAAAAGGCTCAAAGGCATCAATCTTCTCACCGATACCTATAAACTTGATAGGTACCCCACTAACCCACCTTATAGAAAGAGCTGCACCACCACGAGCATCCCCATCCATCTTGGTCAGAATAAGCCCGGTCAAGCCCAACCTAGAATTAAACTCCTCAGCCATCCGCACCGCATCCTGCCCAGTCATGGCATCGACCACCAGCAGTGCCTCACCAGGCTTTAGCTCCTTTTTAACCCGAGCTAGCTCTTCCATCATCGGCTCATCTATATGGAAACGACCGGCAGTATCAACTATAACCCAGGTAACGGCAAGCTCCCTGGCTTTGCTCAAAGCATGAGCACAAACCTCCTTACTCTCAGCGCCAGCAGCCTCCCTATAAACTGGAATGTCAAGTTGCTCGCCCAGGGTAACTAGCTGCTCTATAGCTGCCGGTCGGCGGTTATCGGCTGCCACTAGCAACGGGCGCTGCCCTGAATGCTTCAGATGAAGGGCTAACTTGGCAGCGGTGGTAGTCTTACCACAACCCTGCAACCCCACCAGCATGGCTATAGAAGGAAGATGAGACGATGCTCCCAGGCGACTCTGCCCCCCACCCAGGGTAGCAATAAGCTCCTCATTGACAATTTTGATTATCTGCTGGGCTGGGGTTAGGCTTCGCAGTACTTCCGCACTAAGAGAGCGCTCCCTCACCCTGGTGGTAAAATCCTTAACCACCTTAAAATTTACATCTGCTTCCAGAAGGGCTAACCGCACCTGGCGCAGGGCATCATCTATATCCTTCTCCCCGAGTTTGCCTTTGCTGCTCAGCCCACGAAATACCTTGCCTAACTTATCACTAAGAATCTCAAACATAGCAATTTCATTCTAATTGGGTGGAGCCTTAACCGTCAAGCTAAAATCCTGTCCTTGTTGCCTCAGAATCAGTGGGAGTATCGCCTGAGTTTACCATTGAGCTGAACAAACCGCTAGTTTGTGTTCCCCACATTGGATAGGATATGATTGGAAGCCTAATATGGCAAATAAGCTCAATATCTGCTATTATGAATCAAAACTCTCCAGTAATACATTACCATGAGGAACTGAGATTGACTGAACTGAGTTACGTCAGGACATCCAAAGATTTAGTCACTCCTATTGATGTGACTCAATCTGGTTTTCTTCAACAGGCCCTCCGCAAGACAAAAGAAGCTAGTCCCTATGTCGACCGTGCGAAGCAGCTTCTTGATAAGTTGCAGATGGCTCTCGAACCTCAAGAGCTGATAGATATCGAGGAAATTCGTGATGATCTTATTACGGCTGCTGGTTTCTCAGATAAAGCAACCAGCTATTTCTCCTCCTCCGAACTTGAAAATGCACTGTTAGAGGTATTAGAACAGATTGAGAAGAAAGCTGGCCCCGACTGGCGAACAGAGATTATATATCGTTTCCTACTCACTAGGGGAGACACTCTTGGTGGTGTTATGCGTAATATAATGGGTGCAGAGGCCAAAGCCAAGTTTACGGAAGTCATTTTGAAAGCGCTACAAAACAAGGATATATTGCCCAGTATCATCCACTCGAAGGCTAATATCGATAAGGTGCAACAGATCTCATGGCCTGACCGAATATTGCTTTTTGATAAAAAGCCAAAGCTCATTGGTGGCAAGAACGTTGATGTAATCCTACTGCGTCAATCTGAAAGCCACGTGTCAGTGACTGCACTATTGGATAGAAAGGATAACTATCTAGTTTGTGGGGAGGTTAAAGGTGGCATAGACCCGGCAGGTGCTGACGAACACTGGAAAACTGCATATGGAGCGCTAGCCAGAATACGTGAGAAATTCCAAGAAGGGCAACCTAAACTATTCTTTGTTGGTGCAGCCATTGAAAACTCTATGGCTGATGAAATCTTCTCGCAGCTGCAATCCGGGCTATTAAATCACGCTGCAAATCTTAATGTATCTCAACAAGTTTCTGATTTAGCTGCGTGGTTAGTCTCTTTTTGACGACTCCAGACGTAAACACACTTCCGTAGTTCCTCGCGCCCGTGTATCCGCATTTGCTGACTGCTGTTACCTTTCCCAATTGGCAGAGCCCATATTACCTGAGTGTCAAAGCCTGCTCGCTGCGCGATCTCCGATAATATCAAATCAACAGGGATATGTATTCCCTGGTACCTAACGTTGTCATTTACCATAACAAAGCGTGCCCCTGGTTTCAACAACCTGGCACATTCAAAAATCACGACTGTGAGCTCTTTAAAGTAATTGCGCACCATACGTGGTATTCCGTTATTATTCAACAATCCTTCATTACGACATAGGTCTAGATACTTGAGTATGAGTCCTAGCAATTCTTGAGACTCAAAAGCCTTGGTAGAATTACTTAGGCGAACTAGGTCAGTTTTTTTGCCCAAGTCCGCTTTCTCGCGATTCTCCACAGTACAACTTAACATAGCTTGACGGAGAGCTCGGATTTCCTCTTCGCCGATTCCCATCATGGCAAGTTCAAGGGCATAGGTGCGAGTGTAATCGTATCGGTTACAGTATGGTGGCGACGTAATAATCCCATCGAAGGACTCGTTCTCCAAAGTTGGCAGTATGTCTAGGCAGGAACCCTTAAGCAGTTGCACTTCACCCGATCTCTGTTCTCCAAATAGATCTGCAAATCTCAGTTGGTCTCCATATATATCTCCCGCAATCTGGTCAAGTTTTGCACATATTGCCGGGGTAAAGGACTTTATTGTTCCCTTGTGAAACGGCTTCTTTCCTACTCTCCTTCCGGAGCGGTAGTCCCATCGTAGATATTGCCCGTCTTTTCTCGTATAACTGACATCCTCAAGTATGCACAAAGTGGCGAAGAATAGAATGCGCCTGAGGCTCTCTTCGTTTACCCTTTCTACCTCATACAAGTAACGACCCAGCTCCACTTCTGTCTGCAATGGGAAGGCTCCCCTAGTGATGCGAATATGGGGGAAGTTTTTGCTCTCCCCTGGTCTCTGCCATATGAGGCTTTCCCTGAATCGTCGAATTCTCTCAGCCATCTGGCTGGCCTCTGCCATTCGCAGTATCTGTCGTACTTCAATAATCTCTGCACTACTTGGCAGCAATTCAATACCCACAGAATCAACACCAAGTTCGCTTGCGGTGAAAAGGGCAGCACCACAGCCAGCAAATGGGTCAAGAATACGGCCAGAATCTAAAGCGAATCTACGTATAACATAGCGGACAAGGTCCGACGAGAATCCCTCCTTATATTTGTACCATCTATGACCATTCTTGGTTTTATTGGCCTGGAAACTTACTAGAGTACGGTCCAAATCATAGTTAACTCGCAGTTTCTCTCCAAATTTGGCGTGAAGTCTATCGTCGGCTGCTTTTATTTCTTCTAGAATCTTCGTATGGTCACTAGTCATTGTCTCTCGTCTCCGATGGGTTATTCGACATGATTTGCCCTAATAAAGTTTCTAGCTCGTGACGGTCATACAGCCGGTAGTTGTTCACAGCTACCGCCTCCTCTTTGATTTTCTAGGTGCTTTCTTTTTGCCGGCCTGCTCTGCAACTGAATACTCGCCCAAGCTCTCAGAAATCAACATAGCAACGTAGTCCTGCATAGAGGTATCTTTATATACGCATTTCACCTTCAGTTTCTTGTATATTTCTTCTGGTATTCTCACATGGAGCTGTTTTTCTTCATTACTCATATCTTTACTTCGTCTGGTAGAAATATACTTTGGTATAAATATACCATAATATCCTAAAAATGTCAATAGGTTTATTGCCAAAAATAAGATACGTGATAAATAATCCTCTAATTTATGCTAAAATAGGCAAAACGGAGCTTCACAAATGATTCCCATTAAATTAGCATTGCACAACTTTATGTGCTATCGGGATAATGTGCCGCCACTTCATTTTGATGGTATCCATACCGCCTGTATTAGTGGCGATAATGGCAATGGCAAATCAGCTCTAATTGATGCTATGACCTGGGCGCTGTGGGGCAAAACCAGGGCTAAGAGCGATGATGACCTCATTCATTCAGGGCAGACTGAAATGGAGGTGGAGTTTGACTTCGCCGTAGGGCAACAACCATATCGCATTATACGCAAGCACTCTAAGCCCAAGCAGCGACGGCGCTCAGGACAAACCCTCTTGGAGTTTCAGGTAGCCGCCGACGACAGTTTCAGGTCAATTACAGGCGACAGTATTACCCAGACACAGCAGAAAATTATCGACACCCTGCACATGGACTACCCCACATTTATTAATAGCGCCCTTTTGCTGCAAGGTCATGCCGATGAGTTCGCTATCAAGCGACCAGTCGAGCGCAAGCAGGTGCTAGCTGATATTCTGGGGCTTTCCTTCTACGATGAACTTGAAGAACAGGCTAAAGACCTGGCTAAACAGCAGGAAACAGAAAAATCGCAACTTGAAAGCGCTATCAAAGATATCAGCGATGAATTAGCCCAAAAGCCAATCTATGAGGCTGAGCTGGAACAGGCGCAGACTGGACTCTCCCAAATAGAAAAAATAATAACAGAGCAAGAGTCCAGGCTCAACAGGCTGCGACAGGAAAAGGAATCCCTGGAAAATAAGAAGACACAACTAACTCAGTTAGAGGAGCATGTAGCAGCCACCAAAAGAGAGTTAGACCGCCGAGACGAAGAAATTAAACAACACCACGCCCGGCTCAAAGAGTACGAAGGGGTAATAGCCCGGCGTTTCACTATAGAAGAGGGCTATGCCCAATTAATTAAAGCCCGAAGACAAAATGATGAGCTAAACCAAAAGCTAGGGTTACTGGTTAAATTAAGGGATAGTAAGAGCCAGTTAGAGATGAGTATAGAGCGGGCACAGGCAGCTCTAATTACGGAGCATAAATTAGCTCAAAGCAGAATCACAGAGTTGGAAGCTATCTCACAGAGACTGCCCCTACTTAAAAATGAGCTACAGCAGGTAGAAGTTCAATTGCACCAGTTGGCTGAACAGGAAGAGATGCTAAGCAGAAAAAAGCAGACCAGCCAAGAGCTAAGAATGCAGGTTCACTATCTAGAATCTAGCAAAACCAGACTAGAACAGGAAATAAAGGAGCTACAAGAAAAGCTCAGCCTCCTGTCAACCCAGAGCGATGCTACATGCCCCTTATGTGAAACTGAGGTGGGTAGAGATGGTTTAAAACGAATTGAAGTGAAATACACAACTGATAGGGACAGCAAAGCTGACTCCCTAAAGTCAAATCAAGCCGAGCTAGCCAGTAAGAAAATAGAGCTTGAGTCGCTGGAAAGCGAAATATCACAGCTAGAAGCAAAGCTAAATAAAGATAAAGCCTCGGCACAGAGTAAAGTCAGCATCCTCAGCAAAGACATTGGTGAAGCCGAAGCGGCAGATAACCAGCTAAACGAGGAAGGAAAACAACTGACTGAGATTGAACAGCGCCTAGCCATGAAGGATTTTGCCACTATGGAGCAACAAGCGTTAGCACAACTTGAGGAGGAATTAGCCAAGCTTGATTACGATTCACAGCAGCATGAGCAAGCCCGCTATCGCCTGACCGAATTAGAACAATATGAAAGCCCCAAGCGAAAACTTGAAGAAGCCGATAGGCTCATCAACCAAGAGAAAGAGGCTGCTCATAAAGCTGCGGAAGCTAGCCAAGAGCTACGACAGAGGCTGGAGATTGACAATCAAAAAAGGCAAGACCTAAGTGAAGAACTCGGCGCATTCCCCCGGCTAATCGGTGATTTAACCCAGGCTGAAACCGATTACCAGGCGCTAGCCGCCCAAGAAAAGCAAGCCCAGGAGCTAATGTGGAGCGTGAAGTCAAAGCTAGAGCGCTGCTCTGAGATGGAGATAAGAAAGAGGGAAAAGGAAAGTCTAATGGGTCAAGCATCACGGGAGGAGAAAATCTATAAAGACCTCGCTCAAGCCTTCGGCAAAAAAGGGATACAAGCCTTGCTCATTGAGATGGCACTTCCTGAAATTGAAGCAGAAGCCAATAGACTGCTGGGACGGATGACAGATAATAGAATGCATGTGAAAATTGAAACCCAGCGGGAAACCAAAAAGGGAGATGTTATTGAAACCCTGGATATTAACATTGCTGACGAGCTAGGAACACGAAATTATGAAATGTTCAGTGGTGGTGAAGCCTTTCGCATTAACTTCGCCGTTCGTATTGCCCTGTCCAAGCTGTTAGCCAGACGAGCCGGGGCACCACTACCCACTCTAGTCATTGATGAAGGCTTTGGCACCCAAGATAGCACCGGCATTGAAAAACTTAAAGAGGCAATAAACTCTATTCAAGACGATTTTGACAAGATACTGGTTATCACTCATATTGAGGAACTTAGAGACGCCTTCCCCACCCGGATTGATGTAATCAAAACCGCTGAAGGCTCAACGCTGGAAGTTAGCTAATTTACAACCCAAGGTCATCGGCAATCCCTTTCATTGCCTTCAGTCCAACAATTTGAATTCATAATGGGTGCCTACTGAGATTTCCGGCTTTGTGCTTGCTTATTGAGCTTCTTTATCACTATACCGGCGGCTATGCATGCCAGACCCGGCAGTAACATAACGAATACCCCCCAATACTTATATGGTTCATCAAGACCCATACCATAACCGTAGAACGATGAAATATAGGCAACTCCAACTACTATGGACCCTATCCAGAAGTATTTTGTTCTGGTGATGAATCCCCCGATAAGTGCCAGTAATGCGCCGACAGCACCTGCGCACAATGTAACAAAATACCCAGCACCAGACCCCAATGTCCCCGTACTAACCCATGTCCAAGAAGATGAGAAGGATAGTGGTAAACCTAGTGCTATAACCAGCAGTCCAAACCAGGCGATAATTATTAATGTCACTCTCATCTCACATCCGACTCTTTAGTGATATGTCTCAATACTAACATAACCCTCAAGGGTAGGCCAATAGCAGGCGACCAGTGAATCCCACAAAAAGGCTCAACCATTGAAGTAAGCTAGCTGGCTTAGAGACCTAATTCACCGGCAATCTCCTTCATCGCCTCCAGCCCCAGCTCAATAAATTCGTCAAGCTCAAGCCCGATTTTAGCGCATTGAGAGATTTGCTCTCTATTCACCCCAGCAGCAAAGCTCTTCTCCTTAAACCTCTTCCTCACCGACCTAGCTTCAACTCCAGCCAGCTTTTTATCCGGGCGAACCAGAGCAGCAGCAATTATTAAGCCCGTTAGCGGGTCAACACAAAACAGAGCTTTATCAAGCTTTGTCTCCAAGGGAATGCCATGGGCTGGGTTATGACATAGTATAGCATGAGCCACGGGCTCACTTGCTCCCAGCTCCCTTGACAGGTCAGCCCCCAGCCTACTATGGGTGTTCATATCTCCTTCAGTGAGCTCCATGTCTATATCATGCAGCAGCCCAGTAAGCCCCCACTCCTCCTCACCCTCATCAAGACGCCTGGCTAGAGCCCGCATAATAGCCTCAGTAGCCAACATGTGTTTGATTAGATTTTCATTCTCAATATTAGCTTTAATAGAGTCAAGTGCTTCTTCTCGGGTCACTTTCACCCCCTTTCCCAACATGCGGTTTTAACAGTGATGCCAGTATAATACCTAAAATACCACCTGCAACGCAAACCAAGAAGGCTAACTGGTAGCTACCAGTTACATCAAATATGTGACCAGCCAAGATGGGACCAGTAGCACCCCCGATTGCACCGATAAACATAAGACTCCCCAGGATTACACCGTGGGAACTCAGCCCAAATAGCTCAGCTACTATCGGCGACATCAGTACCGGTATACCACCACCGGCAAAGCCAAGGATAGCGGCAAATAAGTAAAGCCTCCATACCTCTGTGCCTAATTGCAGCCAGAATAAAGCAACTGACATCAGAATAAAGCAGCTAATAAGAGTTAACCTATTGCCAATTCTATCACCAGCACTACCCATTATAATCATGCCGGCCATAGTTAGCCCCCCCATAACAGCTAGAATATTGGCGGCAGTGGTTGCTGGGATTCCTAGCTCGATGGCATGTGGGACAATATGCACCATGATAGTTTCGGCACCAAATAGAAAGCAGCACAATATGGCACCAAGCACCCAAAATTGCCTGGTATGAACTGCCTGCTGAAAGGAAAACCCTTCGGTTTCCGAACTTAAGCTATTTTCCTTCACTCCATTCTCACCGTATGGCAACTGCCCCATTTGACTTGGGTCACGCCTTAGAAATTGCGCAGCCAAAATAACTAATATCAAGGTTATGATACCTACAATAATATAGGAGGTGCGCCAGCCATAGTCAGAGATGAGACGACTAGCTACCGGGGATACAATCATTGTGCCTAAACCCATACCTGAAGCAACGATGCCTGTCATCATCCCCCGCCTCTTGACAAACCACCTGGCTACCGTAGATACCAAGGGAGTAAAACTACCACCCATGCCAATAGCTATTATCACCCCATAGAACAGGTACAGTTGCCAGATAGCACTAATCTGTGACATCAATAAATAGCCTAATCCCAAAAAGAAGCCGCAGGCTACCATAACTATCCTGGGACCAAACCTGTCGGTTAGTTTCCCCATAGTAATAGTAAGAAAACCATTTAAAACAATACATAACGAGAAGGCACCTGAGGTCATCGCCCTCGTCCAGCCAAACTCAGTTAGCACTGGTTTAAAAAATATCCCAAAGGTCCTAAATGTCCCCCAGATTACTATCATAATACAGATAGCAGCTAAAACTACGATGTAGCCATAAAAGAACCCTGGCTTTTTCGTTTTCAAATCCGAATCCCTTCTCCTAGCCCTTAATTTTCCCCTCGCCTACCGATTGGTCTTAAAAGAGAGGCCAGCATAATACCTATAACACTGGTTGCAGCAAGGATAATGAAACCAAGCTGATAGCTGCTAGTTACATCAAATATGTAACCAGCCATAACCGGACCGATAGTGCCTCCAACTGTACCGATGAAGGTAACAGTGCCAAAGATTACGCCATGTGAACTCAGCCCGAATAGCTCAGCCACTATTGGTGAAATCAGTGTAAATAAACTCCCATGGGCGAAGCCATATAGAGCGGCAAAAGTATATAACATCCATGCCTCTTTGGCTACAAGTAGCCAAAATAAAGCTACACCTAGCATGGCAAGGGTAACAATCAGTGTCAGCTTATTCCCAACTCTATCGCTAGCACTACCCATGATAAATCTACCGGCAATACTGGCTCCCCCAATAGTAGCCAGAATATTGGCAGCAGTTGCCTCCGCAATTCCAAGGTCGACTACATGCGGGTAAATATGAGTTATAAGCGTGTGTGCGCATAAAACAAAAAGGAAGTATATTGCACTAAGTATCCAGAATTGCCTTGTATGAATTGCTTTCTTAAGAGAAAATCTGGTGGCTTCTAAATTCAGGTTTTTTCCCTCTGCCTTGTCCCCATCAGGTAACAGCCCCTTTTGACCCGGGTCACGCCTTAGAAATTGGGCAGCTAATACGCTGAATACCAAAACAACAAAACCGATAACAATATAGGAGGTGCGCCAGTCATAGTTAGAGACAAGCCAGTTTGCCACCAAAGGCATAATCAACATGCCCATACCTGCACCAGCTTTGATAATACCGGTCATCATTCCCCTCTTCTTAACAAACCATCTGGCTAGCGTGGACAACAGTGAGATATCAGAACCACTCATGCCTAAAGCAATTACCACCCCATAGAACAAATAAAAATGCCAAATATCCTCGACCTGAGACATCAGCAGATAACCTAAACCTAAAAAGAGGCCACAGACTGTCATAACCAGCCGTGGCCCAAACCTATCGTTTAGTCTCCCCACAATAATACCAACCAGACCTATTAGAAGGAAACACAGGGAGCGGGGGCCTGAGGTCATTGCCCTTGTCCATCCAAACTCTGAAGACATTGGTTTGAAAAAGACGCCAAAGGTGTTGTATGTTCCCCACACTAATAGCTGGATAAGGAATGCGGCCACACCTACAATGTAGCCGTAGAAAAACCGAGGCTTCTCGCCTGCACCTAAATTCAGAACTTTCTGATTAGACACGATAAGCTACCTTTCATGATGTATCCAGCACAAAAAGATAAGAGAAACTGCTTGAATCTCCATTAAATACTGGCTGCAAAGATAGAAATGGTATTAACCTAGGTAATAGTCAACTGGTCAAAGCATACTCAATATCCTTGCCCAGTACCCGACCCAAATACTGACCAGTGGCTGAAGATTTCTCATGAGCTATTTCCTCAGGTGTGCCTGTGGCTACAATATAGCCACCCTGCTCACCGGCTCCTGGCCCAAGGTCAATTATCCAGTCGGCATTCTTAATCACATCCAGGTGATGCTCAATGACAACCACCGTATTACCAGCATCAACTAGACGCTGCAGCACCTGTAGTAGAGCTGCCACATCCTCAAAGGAGAGACCAGTAGTTGGTTCATCAAGGATATAAAGAGTCCTGCCAGTAGAACGCCGCGATAGCTCGGTGGCAAGCTTCACCCTCTGCGCCTCGCCACCAGAGAGGGTGGGCGCTGGCTGACCGAGACGAATATAGCCCAGCCCTACATCACATAGTGTCTGCAGCTTACTCTTTATCCTGGGGAAGTGCTCAAAGAAGGACAAGGCTTGCTCCACAGTCATGTCTAATACCTCAGCAATGTTCTTATCCTTAAATCTAATCTCTAGAGCCTCACGGTTATAGCGCTTACCCTTGCACACCTCACAGGGAACGGTCACATCAGGCAAGAACTGCATCTCTATCTGAATAAACCCTTCCCCACGACAGGCTTCACAGCGTCCACCCTTAACATTAAACGAAAATCGCCCCGGAGCGTAGCCCCTCATCCGAGCCTCAGGAACAGTGGCAAAAAGCTCACGGATAGGGGTAAAAATTCCGGTGTAGGTGGCTGGATTACTACGAGGGGTGCGCCCAATAGGAGACTGGTCAATATTGACTACCTTATCAATAAGCTCAACACCAATGATACCACCACAGTCGCCCGCCCTCTCCCTTGACCGATAGAAGAGCTGTGACAGCTTCTTATACAAAATCTGGTCAATAAGGGTGCTCTTACCACTGCCTGAAACTCCGGTAATACAAACAAACTTGCCCAGCGGGATATGGGCATCTATATTCTTGAGGTTATTCTGTCTAGCCCCCTTTATTACTATCTCCTCGCCTGAGCCGGGGCGGCGCTTATGGGGCAGAGGAATCTGCTTGGCACCACTGAGATACTGACCGGTTATTGATTCCTTGCAACTCATAATATCAGTTAGATTTCCTGTGGTTACAATCCAGCCCCCATGCTCCCCAGCCCCAGGTCCCATATCAATAATGTGGTCAGCCGCTCTCATCATGGCTTCATCATGCTCAACAACCAATATGGTATTACCCAGGTCTCTCAACCGCTTCAAGGTCTCAATCAAACGAAAGTCGTCGGCTGGGTGCAGACCTATTGTCGGTTCATCACAGATATAAAGCACACCCATAAGCCCACTGCCAATCTGGGTTGCCAGGCGAATTCGCTGTGCCTCACCAGCAGAAAGGGTAGCTGAGGTACGCTCAAGGGTAAGATAGTCCAGACCTACATCCTTGAGGAAACCCAGGCGGGCTTGAATCTCCTTAATAATTTGGTGGGCTATCATCTGCTCCCGCTCACTAAGCACAGCCTTCTTACCATCACCAATAGCAGCGACCCACTCCAGTGCCTGAGTAACTGACATTGAGCTAACCTCAACAATGTTTCTGCCACCAATGGTCACAGCTAATGACTCTGGCTTAAGCCTCTTACCCTGGCAAACAGGGCATGGTTGGGAGACCATATAACGCTCTATATAAGCGCGGGAGTACTCCGACTCAGTGTCCCGGTATAGTCGCTCCAACCGAGGAATTACCCCTTCGTAACCGGCAAAATACTGCCTCACCCGCCCGAAGCGATTACGGTAACTTACTAGCTCCCCCCTTTCCCCATAGAGTATCAGCTTCAGTTGCAATTCGCTTAAGTCCTTAACCGGCGTATTAAAGGAAAAGTCATAGTGCCTGGTCAAATTATCAAGTTGGTCAAAATACCAGAGCTGTTTTTGGTAGGGATGGATTGCTCCTTGAGCTATAGAAAGTTCCTTATTGGGGATAACCAGCTCAGCGTCTATCTCCAGCTTGACCCCTAAGCCGGTACAGGCGGGGCAGGCACCGTGAGGACTATTAAAGCTAAATGTTCTGGGGGCGATCTCACCCAGGCTGATACCACAGTGCACACAGGCAAAATGCTCCGAGAACAACAATTCCTCACCGTCAACAATAGATACCAGCACCACCCCAGCCCCGAGCTTGAGGGCAGTTTCCACCGAGTCAGCAATGCGACTCTGGCTTCCAGATTGCCCGATTACCAATCTATCCACCACTACCTCAATAGAGTGCTTCTTGTTCTTATCCA
Source organism: Dehalococcoidales bacterium (assembly GCA_016783245.1). GTDB lineage: Bacteria > Chloroflexota > Dehalococcoidia > Dehalococcoidales > BS750m-G39 > BS750m-G39. The sequence goes on from JADHWY010000003.1 coordinate 40,621, forward strand.
GTTGGAACTCCTCAGCCAGGTCATAGATATGTCCATCAACCCGAACCCTGGCATAGCCTGCCTTGCGCAAATCATCAAACACCACCTGATACTCACCCTTACGGTCTCTAATCAGTGGTGCCAGAACCATAATACGGCTATTTTCAGGGATATTTTGAATAGCATCCACAATCTGCTGCACCGTCTGCACAGTGATTTCTCGCCCGCACTTAGGGCAATGTGGGTGTCCAACGCGAGCAAAAAGCAGCCTCAGGTAATCATAGGTCTCGGTTACAGTGCCCACTGTAGACCGTGGATTCTTGCTGGGACCCTTCTGGTCAATAGAGATGGCTGGGCTCAGCCCTTCAATATAATCAACCTCGGGCTTCTCCATCCTGCCTAAAAACTGGCGAGCATAGGCAGACAGAGATTCCACATAACGGCGTTGCCCCTCAGCATAGATAGTATCAAATGCCAATGAACTCTTACCCGAGCCGGAGACACCAGTGATAACTACCAGCTTATCACGAGGGATAACCACATCTATATTCTTGAGGTTATGCTCCCTAGCCCCTTTGACAACTATAGCCTGTAATGGCATGCACTTATACCCTTTCTATAATCAAATTTTATTGTAGCACTAGACCTAAAGCACAACAAGGGCACAAAAGCTAGCATTAGTAAAATCTTTTGTGCTAAAATAAAAAGCTTTAAGTTAGAAGGGGGTAAATTGAAAAGTGACTGTATCAGAGATGCTAACCAGAAATAGACGAATGTATCCCGATGATACAGCGCTTATTGAACTAAAACCCATTTGACAAGGTGCCACGAAATCCCACTGGTAAGATTGAAAAACCAAAACTAAGACAAAAATACGCTCATCTAGGAGGAGTAAGTTGAAAGAATTAACCATCAGTTCCGACGCACCAGGGGAAAGACTCTTTATGCTCGGCAATGAGGCAATAGCCAGAGGGGTTATTGAGGCTGGGGCTCAGGTGGTGGCTGCCTACCCTGGTACCCCCTCCAGCGAAATAATGGAAACCCTAGCCGGAGTAGCCAAGAAACTTGACATGTATGTCGAGTGGTCAACCAACGAGAAGGTAGCCTTTGAAGTAGCTCTAGCCGCCTCACTCTCCGGGTTAAGAGCTATGGCGTCAATGAAGCATGTTGGGGTAAATGTAGCCCATGACCCATTAATGTCAGCTAGCTATATAGGCGTAATCGGCGGCTTGGTTCTACTCTCTGCAGATGACCCCTGGGCATGGAGCTCACAGGTGGAGCAGGATAACCGGTTTATTGCCGAGCAGGGTTATATCCCCATCCTTGAGCCCTCTCATGCCGAGGAAGCCAAGAATATGGTGGCTGACGCCTTTGCCCTCTCTGAAGAATTTGGGCATCTCTTTATGGTCAGGTCAGTAACCAGGATAGGTCATGCCCGCAGCGATGTAACCCTGGGAGAGATATCAAGGGAAAAAAGGAAGGGCTTGTTTAAGAAAGACCGCTTCCGGTGGGTGCAAACCCCGACTGGCGCCAGGAAAAACCGACCACTTATGATTAAGCGGTTTGAGGAAATAAAGGAACGGGTAAATACACTCCCCTATAACCAGCTAAAGCTAGTTAGTGGAGCCAAGCTGGGTATAATCGCCTCGGGAGTACCCTACAGTTATGCCAGGGAGGCAATAAACTGGCTGGGGCTTGACGACAAGGTTTCGGTGCTCAAGATTGGAACGCCCCACCCTCTTCCCGAGGAACTGGTAACCAAGCTACTAAGTTCGGTGAGCGAGGTGCTGGTGGTAGAAGAACTAGAGCCATTTGTGGAGACTCACGTTAAAGCCTTTGCCCAGGAAGCGAGTATCACGGTCAAAATCCATGGCAAGGATTTGCTTCCGGTAATAGGCGAGCTATCTACCAGCAAGGTTACCGAGGCTATTGCCAAGTTAACCAACTCCAAACTCCCGGTTAATTTTAGGGAGATAGAAAAACTCTGGGAAGAGACAGCTCCGCTATTGCCACTACGACCACCAGCCCTGTGCGCCGGTTGCCCGCACCGAGCCTCTTTCTATGCCATTACGATAGCAGCAAGAAAAGTGGCTAGAGACTATGGTAAAGATGTACTGCCTATCTATCCAGGTGATATTGGCTGCTATACCCTGGGCTACATCCCTCCGCTAGAAGCTGAGGATGTCACTATCTGTATGGGAGCCAGCTTTGGTTTGGCCAATGGTTTTGCCCATGCCCAAGATGCACCAGTAATAGCCCACCTGGGTGACTCAACCTTCTTCCATGCCGGCATACCACCACTAATAAATGCTGTCTACAATAAGGCAAACATAACTATGGTAGTGCTGGATAACGGGACTACGGCTATGACTGGTTTCCAACCTGATGCCGGCTCAGGCAAAACTGCTACTGGCGATGAGGCCATACAGCTAAAACCGGAAGAGATAGCCAAAGCATGTGGCGTAAAGTTCATCAAGGTTGTAGACCCCTTTGACCTGAAAACAACCACCGATACCATAGAAAAGGCAATAAGGTTTGATGGACCCTCACTGATAGTTTCCCGAAGGCTCTGCGCCCGGATAGCAGAAAGGGAAAAGCGAAAGCTGGGAGAGAAAGTAGTCCTTTATTATATAGACCAAGAGAAATGCGTTAAATCTAAGAACAAAATAATGCCCTGTGCTGCTACTTGCCCCGCCGGTAATGATATACCGGGTTTCACTAATCTGGTCAAGCAGGGAAAAATCAAGGAGGGGCTAGAGTTAATCAAGCAGACTAACCCACTGCCTGCTGTCCTAGGAAGAGTTTGCTATCATCCCTGTGAGACAGAATGTAACCGTGCTCAACATGATGAGGCAATCGCCATCCATAAGATAGAAAGACTCCTGGGAGACTATGAAATTACCCTCCCCAGCGAAGAGGAGGTAAAAGCTAAGCGAGAGGATAAGGTAGCTATTATTGGCTCTGGACCAGCCGGCCTCAGTTGCGGTTACTACTTAGCCAAGATAGGATATCCGGTGACTATCTTCGAAGCTCTATCCGTGCCCGGTGGAATGTTGGCAGTGGGCATTCCTGAATATCGGCTACCCAAGGACGTGCTGAGGACAGAGATTAAGAGAATTGAAGACCTGGGTGTTGAAATCCGCCTTAACACCCCCGTTGGCTCCGATGACGACCTCCTGCAGCAAGGATATAAAGCAGCTTTCATCGCTGTAGGCGCTCATAAAAGCATGAAGCTGGGTGCGCCAGGGGAGGAGCAGGAAGGAGTCGTTTCAGCCTTGAGCTTTCTCCGCGAGGTTAATCTAGGTAAGCAAGTAAGTGTCGGAGAGAAGACTGTCATTATTGGTGGCGGTAACGTGGCTATAGATGCCGCCCGCGTCGCTCTCAGACAAGGGGCAAAACAGGTATCTATCATCTACCGTCGCTCCAGAGCTGAAATGCCGGCTAGCGATGAGGAAATCGAGGCTGCCGAGGAAGAGGGTGTTAATGTTACCTACCTGGCTGCTCCGACCAAGGTTTTAGGTAACGGTAAAGTTAGCGGGGTAGAATGCATTCGGATGAAGCTAGGCGAGCCAGATGCCAGTGGGCGCCGGCGCCCCATCCCAATCAAGGGCTCCGAGTTTACTGTTGATGTTGACACAGTAATATCGGCTATTGGCCAGGCACCGGAACTCCCCTTTACTGATAACCAGCTTAAAGTTTCCCCCCAGGGCACCTTGATAGCTGATGCCAGCACTCTCGCCACTGGCAAACCGGGTATCTTCGCCGGTGGCGACATGGTTACTGGCCCAGCAACAGTGGCTGATGCCATTGGTGCTGGTAGAAAAGCAGCAAACTCTATTGATAGATACCTGAGGGGAGAGGCTCTTGCCATAACCGAGGAGAAAATCCCCACTATCAGCTACGAGGAGCTCTCTTTGGCTTGTATCGAGCCAGTACCGAGGGCAAAAGCTAGCAAACTACCTGTAGCTAAGCGGCTGGAGGGGTTCGCCGAGGTTGAAAGCGGTCTCAGCCAAGAGATAGCTACTGCTGAGGCTAAGCGCTGCCTTAGCTGTGGTGTGGGCAGTGAAAAGTGTATTATGCTGCTAGGCTGTCCAGCAATATGGAGAGACGACGGCAAAACCATGGTCGATACCTCCATGTGTGATGGTTGTGCAATTTGTGCCCAAATTTGCCCCTACAAAGCTATAGTGCAGGAGTGAAAGAAATGATAAAAGAATTCAATGTACTAATCTCTGGAGTTGGTGGACAGGGTGTAATCTTGATGTCAGAGCTTCTGGGGAACGCAGCAGTTAAAGATGGACTGCGGGTTAGGGGCTCTGAAGTGCTGGGGATGGCAGTTAGAGGCGGTTCGGTATTCAGCAGTATCAGAATGGGAAGCGATGTATACGGGCCACTACCTCCCCTGGGAAAGTGCGACATCATAGTTGCACTGGAGCCATCAGAAGCACTACAAAACATTACCTTTCTGTCCAAGTCTAGCGTGGTCATACTCAACACCGCTATAGTAATTCCATTCACCGTTTCCCTAGGACAAAGTAAGTACCCTAGCCTGGAAGCAATGCTGGAAAAACTAGGTAAGGCCTCAAGCAAAATAATTAAACTGGATGCCTCCCAACTCGCCAGAGAGGCAGGAAACCTGCTAACAACTAATATTGTGATGCTGGGAGCATTATTCGGCACCAATCAGCTTCCGATAAAAATAGAAACGGTGAAGGAATCCATCGAGGACCGCTTCCCAGCCAAGGTAATCCCGGTTAACTTTAAAGCCTTTGACCTCGGTTATCAGGCATGCCAAGAGGCACTTAAATAATTCGGGGTAAAGTTGTAAAGAGCGAGGCTAGCTTCAAGAGCTAGCCTCGCTACCAGTGCAAGCTTACGGCTTAACCGCTTCTACCTACTGCAAAAGCTCCATAATATGCATTACCTTTACTGGCAGCTTGTCCCGTATAGTACTGTCAATCAACTGAATTTCACATCCCGGACAGCTACTAACTACAATATCAGCCCCGGTTGACTCAATTGCTTCCACCTTCTTATCGGCAATCTTCTTGGACAGGTCATAGTAATAAATGCTAAACGTGCCTGCCATACCACAGCACCTGTCGGCGTTAGGCATCTCAACATATTCTACACCAGGTATTGACTTTATAATCTGCCGCGGCTGGTCTTTTATCCCCAGATGTCGGACAAGATGACACGGGTCGTGCCAGGTAACCTTCTTACCCTTAACCTCGGACGCAGGCTGGTAAGCTGACGACGGTAGCTTCAATACATCAACCAGAAACTCAGAAATGTCCTTTACCCTTTCGCCGAACTTGGTATAAGCCTCTTTCCGCTCTGAGGTATCAGCCAAAAACTTCACATAGTCCTTCAACGCCGAGGTACAGGTAGCGCAGTCTGAAACGATGTAATCTACCCCCCCAAAGGCTTTTACATTAGTGTCAGCTAATCTTCTCCCTGTATCAAAATCACCAGCCCCCAGAAACACCGGTGCTCCGCAGCAGCCTTGTTCCTCGGGCACCACTACCTCTACGCCGTTCCTGGTCAGGAAATCGACTATATGCTTACCCAGTTCAGGAAAGACGAAATCAGTCATGCAGCCAGTAAAATAGCCCACCTTCATCCTGGTGGCAACACCAGCCGGGGGCTTATTTACTACCGGGACTATCTGCCGTAGAAACTTGGGGGCAATTTCAGGTATCTGTCTCCCCTTACCCAGAGCCGACAGGAACATGGATAAATGCCTGATTGTGCCCTCGGTCTTGGGCAGGAAAATCCCCTGAAACCAGGAGGCAAA
>JADHWY010000018.1 GCA_016783245.1 Dehalococcoidales bacterium
AGGCGATATCTATTCCAGACCTCAGCGCCAGGGAAATAAGCCGGCAGGTAGCTTCAAGTTGAGCTGAGGCACAGCCGCCAGCCTTACCCAGGCTGGAGAAGACCTCGCATATCCCCTGCGCATCGGAGTTCACGGTTACATAGAGATAGCCACAACCGGTGGTTACCCTCTCGGTAACGCCTGTGGTTACCTTTGACCTCTTCCTCGGGGTAAGCACAGCACCTTCAACCTTCTCCACCTGGATAGTGCTTAATGGTTGTGCTTCACGGCTTCTATCCCGGTAGATAGTTATTCCCTTCAACCCCTCTTCATAAGCGAGCATATACACCTTGACTATGTCTTCCCTGGTAGCCTTCTGGGGGAAGTTGACTGTTTTAGAGACAGCGTTGTCGGTGGACTTCTGAAAGGCTGCCTGCATCCTGACATGCCATTCCGGGCTTATTTCGTGGGCAGTAACAAATACTTGTTTGATTTCATCCGGGAGTCCCTCTATCTCGTGGAGTCTAGCTCCGGCAGCTAGCTGCTGCATAAGCTCTTCAGAGTAGAAGCCCTCGCTCTTGGCCACTTCCTCAAAATAGGGGTTTACCTCAACTAGCTGAGCGCCATCAAGGATATTCCTGGTATAGCTCAAGGCGAAAAGGGGCTCAATGCCACTGGAGCAGCCAGCAATTATACTCAGGGTGCCGGTGGGAGCAATGGTGGTGCAGGATGCATTTCTTACTCTGAGACCACCGGGGACATCATAGATACTGCCACTAAAGGCGGGGAAGACACCCCGCTCCTTAGCCAGTTCTGCCGAAGCTTTATACGCCTCTTCATTTATGAAACGCATGACACCAGAGGCAATCTCCAGCGCCTCTTCAGAGTTGTAAGGGATGCCCAGCTCGATTAGCATATCGGCAAACCCCATTACCCCGAGACCTATTTTCCTGGATTTCTTGGTCATTTCATCTATCTCGGGTAGGGGGAATTTATTGACGTCAATGACATTATCCAGAAATCTCACCGCAATTTTCGCTGTCTCAGCCATCTTGGGGTAATCAATCTCAATAGTTCCGTTGGTGGTTCGCAGCATCTTGGCTAGATTTATAGAGCCCAGGTTACATGACTCATAGGGGAGCAGCGGCTGTTCACCGCAGGGGTTGGTAGATTCAATTTTGCCTAGCTGGGGGGTGGGGTTATCTTTATTTATCTGGTCAATGAAGACAATGCCAGGGTCGCCTGTTTTCCACGCCATGGCCACTATCTTATCGAACACCTCCTTGGCATTGAGCTTATCATGCACCTCTTTGGTGCGTGGATTTATTAGATTATAGTCAGTGCCAGCCTTGACCGCCTCCATAAATTCAGTGGTTACGGCTACCGAGAGATTGAAGTTGGTAAGGGCAGCGGGGTCATCCTTAGCTGTTATGAACTTCATAATATCGGGATGGTCAATATTGAGGATGCCCATGTTTGCCCCACGGCGCATTCCCCCCTGTTTAATGACATCAGTAGCAGTGTCAAAGGCTCGTATAAAGGAAACCGGACCGCTGGCTACCCCTCCTGTAGAGCCAACCCTATCCTTTTCTGGTCTTAGCCTGGAGAAGGAGAATCCAGTCCCGCCGCCGCTCTTGTGGATGAGGGCGGTATACTTTACTGCGTTAAAGATGGAATCCATTGAATCCTCAACGGGGAGAACAAAGCAGGCTGATAGCTGACCCAACTCCCGCCCAGCATTCATGAGGGTAGGGGAGTTAGGCAGGAACTCCAGGTTAGCCATCAACTGGTAGAACTCCTCTTCTCTTGTCTTGGCATCTGCCTTGGGGTCGTAGAGGAGCTCGGCAGAGGCAATAGTTTGTGCCACACGACGGAACATCTCCTCCAGGGTTTCAATGACCCGCCCTTGATTATCTTTCTTCAAATACCTTGTTTCCAAAACACGAATTGCATTTTCAGTGAGATTGATGCCAGGCGCAAGCTGAACCTTGGGCTTGACTGCAATGGTTGATTCCATCTCGGGTTGGACCTCCTCTCGCTTAGCTGGCTCTTCAGCCATCAAGATTTCTTTGACCATAGCATCAATCTCGGCTTCGGTGGGCATGCGTCTCGATTGACGCTGGGGCTTCGGTACCAGGCCTTCCATTCCGGGTAATGGCTGTGGCTGTTGCGGTTGAGGTAGCTGTTGTTCCAGCCGTTCGATTACCTGAGCGGTGAGTTGTTCTATCTTGTTTCTATCACGTATACCCATTGACTCAGCATCAGCAACAACAGCCTTGAGAATTTCGGTGCGATTGACCAGTGGTTTGTTCGATGATTGATTAGCTGAGTTCATGTCCGACTCCTCCGCTGACTCCTGGCTAGCCTTGCCACTTGCTCATGAGGCAGTAGCGGCAGTTGACCGGCGGGACCTGATGTTTCGACTTCAGCACTGAGTAGGGTATCTACCTCTTGTTTTAAGGCGGTGATGTCAGCAAATTCCCGGTAGACGCTGGCGAAACGGATATAGGCAATATGGTCTAGTCTCTTTAACCTTTCCATTACCATATCACCAATGACGGCACCGGGTATCTCTGCCTTGCCCAGGTGGTAAAGCTCGGCTTCAATATCATCAACAAGCTTATCGATAATGCCGGTAGGCAATGGTCGTTTTTCACAAGCCTTACGGATACCTGATAACAACTTGTTCCTGTTGAATTCCTCACGTCTCTCATCTTTTTTAATCACGAAGAGGCTAGCTGGTTGCAGCCGTTCATAGGTAGTGAAACGAGAGTCACAGCTTAGGCATTGACGCCGACGGCGTATCCCGTCGTTCACCTCACGAGAATCTATAACCTTGCAATCTTGATAACCACAATATGGGCAATTCATCAGCAAATACTACACTATATTGTATAGGGAGATTAGAATACCACAATATATAGTGTTTGTCAAGTATTTTTCACCCTGATTTAGACCAGGGTTGTCAGATAAACAAGAAGGCTGTAGAGCAATAACGCACCTACAGCCTTCAGCTTGGCCCGTGGTTTAGTAGATTCTCAAGGAGCTTTACCATTTGGGTTTGCCATGTGGAGTCTCAGCAACTTTAGTTGATTGTAGCATTGCTTGGCGCCGATGTCCAAATTGAGGACGACGCAGGAAAGCAGGAGCGTCCAGTTCCTCTTCGCTCTTCAAGCCCTTAAGCAGTTGCATAAGCTCATCTTCCCGACTAACTCCCGCCATTCCTAACTTGGAAGCAAAGCCGGTGGCAATTAAAGTGAGCCTTATCTCCTCTCCCATACTAGGGTCCTGAACCACACCGAAAATAATGTTAGCCTCAGGGTCTACGGCTTGCTTTATTACATCAGCCGCTTCATTAACCTCAAACAGGCTAAGGCCAGTGCCGCCAGCAACATTAAATAACACGCCCTTTGCCCCCTCAATAGAAACATCTAACAAGGGGCTAGCCAGGGCTTCATTAGCCGCATCGACGGCTCGGTTCTTAGTTGAACCGATGCCTATGGACATCCAAGCTGGACCAGCGTCCTTCATTACTGCCTTAACATCGGCAAAGTCAAGGTTAATCAGCCCGGGGACAGTGATAACTTCAGCAATAGCCTGAACCCCATGGCGCAGCACATCATCAGCCAGCTTAAAGGCACTATCCACCTCTGTCTTCTGGTCGCAGAGGTCAAGTAAGCGGTCGTTAGGGATAATGATAAGGGTATCAACCTTGCCTAATAAGCGAACAACGCCATCATTTGCCACCTCAGTGCGGTGGGTGCCTTCAAAGCTGAAGGGTTTGGTGACGACAGCAATGGTGAGAGCCCCAGTTTGCTTGCCTATCTCAGCTACCACTGGTGCTGCCCCGGTACCGGTGCCACCACCCATACCGCAGGTGATGAACACCATATCAGCCCCTGAGAGAAGCTCCACAAGTTCGTCACGACTTTCTTCGGCTGCTTTCTGACCCATCTCATGGTCACCACCTACTCCTAATCCTCTGGTGAGCTTCTCTCCAAGCTGGACACGGATAGGTGCTTCAGTAATGGACAGAGCTTGGGCATCAGTATTCATGCCGATGAACTCCACCCCTTGAATTTGCTCCCTGACCATACGGGTTATAGCGTTGCAGCCACCACCGCCCAGACCGACAACCTTGATCTTGGCTGGGTTAGGACTAAAAGTTGTTTTTGCCATCTCTGCCCCCTTTCTTTATCAGTTATTACAGAGGACTACAATTAGTGAAACAAATCCACAATTCGGGAAATTAAGTGCAGCAAACCTGAGCCAATTCCACGAGGCTGCCAGGTCTGTGTTCCTCCATATTTTGCTCCCCAGAGTAACAGACCAACGCTGGTAGCATATGCCGGGTCTTGAAAGACATCAGTGATGCCGTATATATTTCTGGGAATGCCTACCCTTACCGGGAGCTGTAAGGTATTACGTCCCAGCGCTTCTATGCCAGCAAGGTTAGAACTGCCGCCGGTGAGCACTATACCGTCAGGGACTAATGTTTCATAGTCAGAGTTTGGCATCTCAAGCACGATGAGCCTCAGGATTTCCTCTATTCTAGCTCGGATGATGTCACACAGGTCTTGGTGAGAGACGCCGTGTCCATTTGTAGTTAGGGTATCGTTGTCTCTAGTCCTCTTTGTCTCGTAAGCTGGACTGACATTGCCATACTTTTTCTTCATCTCCTCTGCCACATCGAACGGCAGCCCCAAACCGATAGCAACATCTCGGGTGATTTGGTAGCCGGCTACAGGCAGAATAGCGGTATGCCAGATGCTCCCGCCCCTGAAGATAGCGACATCTGTGGTACCACCGCCTATGTCAGCCAATATGACACCTAACTGCTTCTCATCATCAGTCAATACCGCCTCGGCACTGGCTAAAGGTTCGAGAATGAGGTCCTCGGTATCCACACCGATGCTTCGGACGCACTTTACTAGATTCTGAACGGAGGACACTCCGGCGGTGATGATATGTGCCTCCACATCCAGTCTGAAGCCATGCATTCCTACCGGGTTCCCGATTCCTGGTTGACCATCAACAGCATAACCACGAGGGATAACATGGAGTAGCTTTCTATCGCTAGGAACTTTAATACTTCGGGCACTTGACAGGACTCGCTTCAGGTCATCGGGGCGCACCAGCTTGTCATTACGAGAAATGGCTACCACTGCCTGATTGTTTTGCGAGTTGATATGCCTCCCGGTTACACCGACGTAGGCTGATTCCACTTTACAGCCGCTAGCTTGCTCTGCTTTCCTCACTGATTCATGGATTGATTCTTTAGCCTCATTGATGTTGACCACCAGTCCCTTATGCAATCCTGAGGATGGAGTGACACCCACTCCTAAAACTCGGACACCACCCCCATCGTCTATACGGGCTACAGTGGTGCATACCTTGGTGGTTCCAACATCAATGGCAGCTATGGTACCCCGCTTTCTCATTTACCTCCTCCTTTGACCAGATTCCGAACTCCATTGAATGGTGTTAATTTTCACATCTCAACCCTCCATATACGGCGAATCTCGGTTAACCCAAGGCGGATTGCTCATCCAGTCCGTAGTGCGCTCAGCCGCTCTCAATTTAGCACTGCGGCTGTGGGGATTAAACAGAACCTCGGCAAGGGATGGAGTAATAACCTTCTTATTAATTAGCCTCAGGCAGGCTTTTTCTCCGCTTGCCTCCTGATGCGTGAAGCGTTTCACTATGCGGTCATCAAGGGAGTGATAGCTAATAACAACCAATCTGCCACCAAGGCCAAGGAGGTTGATTGCCTGTTTTAGAGCTGATTCCAGGTGCTCAAGCTCCTGGTTAACCGCTATTCGTAGTGCCTGGAAGGTTTTGGTAGCAGGGTGAATTCTACCCCTTCGGCTGCCGATAGCCTGCTTTATCGTCTGAGCTAGCTGAAGGGTAGTTTTTAGCGGGCGTTGCTGCACAATATAATGTGCTATCTTACGGCTGTGCCTTTCCTCACCAAATGTTTTTATTAGCCAAGCCAGCTCGTCTTCGGAGGATGTGTTTACAATATCGGCAGCAGTAATCTCCTGACTGGGGCTCAAGCGCATGTCTAGCGGGGCATCATGTTGAAAGCTGAAACCGCGACCATTGCTATTGAGCTGAAGGGAGGAGAGTCCAAGGTCAAACAAGATGCCATGCACGGGGAGGAAGTTATATTTAATACAGATTGCCTCCAGGTCAGCGAAGTTTTCGTTGATTAGAAGCATTGAGCTGCTGTAGGCTTCAAGCCTTGCCCTGGCTACTGTTATAGCTTCGGGGTCAGCATCAATACCCAGTAACTGCCCGCCAGGTGAGCTACGGTCTAAAATGGCAGCAGCATGACCTCCAGCCCCGAGGGTACAGTCAATATAGCGACCTCCAGGCTGAACTGCTAGAGCCTCAATGGTCTCTTTGGGTAATACCGGGATATGAGTGGGGGCTGACATCATTACATTCATCAATGCCTCTCTAGGCTTTCTATAATCTGCCAAGCTTGTTCTTGGCTAATAGCCTTCTCTGATTCCCAGTGCACTTTATTCCATAGTTCAAGATAATTGTTAGCTCCAGCTATAATTACCTCGTCTACAATCTCAGCATGTTGCTTTAGTGAAATAGGTAGGGCTATTCTTCCCTGCCCATCCAAGCTGATGCTAAAGGCAGCAGCGAAGGTAGCCCGATTTAGCCTTCTCAGTTTGCTGGGTGTAACTGGACCAGTAGTAAGTGTATCAGCCAGCTTTTTCCACTCATCTAGGGGATAGGCGATAATGCACTTCTCTATCCCCGGTGCCAATACCAATCCCTCCCTTAGTGCTTTCCTGAACCTGGGTGGGATAGGTACTCTGCCCTTCTCATCAATCTTATATTCAAATTCCCCAAAGAACATCATCAACCCCAATTATACCATATTTCGCCACAATTCCCCACTTTCTACCATTCTATAACACAGATACCCCCATTTGTCAATACCTTTGGGACTAAATTTTTAAAATTCGCTGATTTTGCTATATGATTTATATGTGGTAAAATAGAGTCTGCTTTAGGAAAGGCATGGTTATGTTTAACTTGGGCATATTTACTATTAGTGATAAAGCATGGCAGGGACAGCGCTCTGACGAGAGTAGCAAGGCGATTAGGGATAGCTTATCCGTGCTAAATAGTCGTGTCGTTAAGTATGAGGTCATTCCTGATGAGGTAGATATTATTGCCAGCAAGCTTGCTGAGTGGGCAGATGAAGGTAGTGTGGATGTTATTCTAACTACAGGGGGCACAGGATTGGGCCCACGCGATGTTACCCCTGAAGCCACCCTTTCTATAGTGGATAAGGTTGTGCCTGGTTTCGCTGAAATGATGAGAACCCAAACTTTTGGCATAACACCTTTGTCTGTGCTGAGTCGAGCTGTGGCTGGCGTCAGGGGAGAGTGCCTTATTATCAACCTGCCGGGAAGCCCTAAGGCAGTTCGAGAGTGCCTTGAGGTGATATTGCCTGCCATTCCTCATGCTGTGGAGATTATCAAAGGAGAGGTAACTGAGCACGTAGCGCCAGGCAGTGGGAAGGATTAGATAGGTGCATATTGATATTCTGACCCTATTTGCCCAGATATTCCAAGGGATGTTCAGCCTTGGCATTTTTAAAAGGGCTATAGACCAGGGGCTGGTCAGCGTCGGCATTCATAATATTCGGGACTATACCCATGATAAACATCACTCCGTTGATGACTATCCTTATGGTGGTGGTGCTGGCATGGTGCTCAAGCCCGAACCCATTTTTGAAGCGGTAGAGTCCATAAAGGGGGAGTCTTCTACAGTGCCTATTATCCTGCTTACCCCACAGGGTCGCCTCTTCTCTCAACAAATTGCCCAGGAGCTATCCAGGTATAACCATCTAATTCTTATCTGCGGTCACTATGAGGGGGTTGATGAGCGGGTGAGAGAGCACCTGGCTACCGATGAGATTAGTATTGGAGACTATGTGCTCAGTGGTGGTGAGCTGGCAGCTATGGTAGTAATAGATGCTGTAGTCAGGTTACTGCCAGGGGTTCTTGGTTCAGCAGCATCGCCATTGGATGATTCTCATGTTGCTGGGTTGCTGGAGTACCCCCAATATACCCGTCCCGCTATATATCGGGGATGGTCAGTACCCGAGGTCTTACTTTCAGGAAACCATGCCCAGATTGCCGACTGGCGCCGTGAGCAGGCTTTTTTGCGTACCCTGGAACGTCGCTCAGAGCTATTGGACAAAGCCGAGTTAAGTTTGGAGGAGAGGCGTTTAATGGAAAAATCGAGGCACTCTTAGTATGATTGATGTCATCTCTCTATTTAAGAACAAACCAAATCCCAATATTCCCGCCCTTGCCCCTGGTGACACAGTAAAGGTGAGTGCCAGGATTGTGGAAAAGGGGAGGGAACGTACCCAGGTATTTCGCGGGGAAGTAATCAAGGTCCGTCGTGGTGCCGATGGCGGAAACTTCACTGTGAGGCGCGTTACCCATGGCGTAGGAGTTGAACAAACCTTTCCTTTTTCCTCACCTCTGGTGGAAGGAGTAGAGGTAGTGCGGCATGGAAAGGTGCGCCGGGCTAAGCTCTACTACATGCGTGGGCTTAGTGCTAAGGCATCTCGGACCAAGGAAAAGCGGGTAGAGAAGAAGCAGGAGCAGGATTAGAGTAGGGCTACCTCGTTGGAGTATGGGATGAGGTATGCTGAGGTTAGTGTTAACTCGCCAATAGCCCAGCGCAGGACATTCAGCTATGCTATACCCTCTGGTTTAAGTATTGATGTGGGGCAGGCGGTATGGGTTCCTTTTGGCGACAAGTTGCTCCAGGGCATTGTTTTAGAGCTAAGCCCCTGCCCGGCGGTAGAGGAAACCAAGGAAATCGCTGGTGTTATTGAGCCCCGTCTCCTATTATCCCCGTTCCAGGTCTCGTTGGCTTGCTGGCTCAGCGAGTATTATCTATCACCACTTTTTGACGCCGTGGCTTTAATGTTACCGCCAGGCTTTGAGCGCAAGACGGTTACCTTCATCTCCGCTCCCGCAGCCCCTCATGAGGCAAATACATCAGCTTTTACCAGGGAACAAAGGCAGGTTCTGGACCTGGTCCAGAGGCAGGGCAAGGTCAGTTTAAAGGAGCTTGAGAAGATATTAGGTAGCAGACAGGCCAGGCTTACCACATCCCGACTGATTAATCAAGGTCTGGTAGTCAAAAGCTATGAGCTGGAGAGGATTAGGGTAAGACCGAAGAAGGTGCCTTACCTGCGTCTAGAAGTGGCAGCCGGTGAAGCTCGGCAAGAAGCAGCCAGGCTGCGTGAGCACGGCAAGGCTATTAAGCAAGCTAGCCTCCTCGAGTATTTGTCTCAAGAAAGTCAACCAGTGCCTCTTTCTGAAGCCAGAAGGAGTGTTAACTGCTCATCATCGGTTGTTGGGGCCGTGGCGAGCAGGGGTTTGGTCTCTATCGAGCAGGTTGAAGTAAGACGCGAACCGATTTCCTATCAGGGTATTACCCCTTCTAATCCCCTCACCCTTACCCAAGCCCAGAAATCAGCCTTCCAGGCTATCAAGTCCAGCTTGCCAAAGAGGGTGAATGGCAATGCTTCGCCACCCGTTTTTCTCCTTCATGGGGTTACCGGGAGCGGCAAGACAGAGGTCTATCTTCAAGCTCTGGTTGAGGTGATAGGGCTGGGGAAAAAAGGTATAGTCCTGGTGCCAGAGATTGCCCTCACTCCCCAAACCATAGAGCGATTTGCCTCTCGCTTCCCCCATAAGGTAGCTGTCCTTCATTCCAAACTCTCCCTGGGTGAGCAGTTCGATGAGTGGCAGCGGATAAGAGACGGAGAATTTGATGTGGTTATCGGCTCCAGGAGTGCTATTTTTGCCCCTCAACCTGACCTTGGTCTCATCGTTATTGATGAGGAGCAGGAATGGACCTATAAACAGCACGATAAGTCGCCCCGCTACCACGCTCGTGATGCGGCGATAAAATTAGCCGAGCTAACCGGAGCCATTGTCGTTCTAGGCAGTGCTACCCCGGATGTGGAGACCTTTTACCACGCTCAAAGGGGGGACTATCGCCTGCTTCAGCTTCCGGGGCGGGTTACTCCTCGTGATGGCTCGCCAATGCCCCAGGTTGAGGTAGTAGATTTAAAAGAGGAGCTCAAGGCAGGAAACAGGAGCCTTTTCAGTCGCTCTTTGTCACAGGCCATGACCAAAGCGGTAGCAAACAGGGAGCAGGTGATTCTATTTCTCAATCGCAGGGGAGCAGCTACCTTTATCCAATGTCGCAGTTGCGGCTTTGTCCTCCGCTGTAAGCGTTGTGAGGTTCCCCTTACCCATCATCTTGCTGAGGATGTCCTGGTCTGTCACCAATGCAACTACAGGATGCCGGTTCCTCAGATTTGCCCTCAATGCTTGGGACGCAGGATAAAGTTTTTGGGCATCGGTACTCAGAAGTTAGAGCAAGAGGCGGGTTATAGTTTTCCCCAAGCCAGGCTACTACGCTGGGATAGTGATGTTACTAGAGGGAAGCACTCACATGATGAAATACTGGGCAAGTTCCGTGACCACCAGGCTGATATTCTTATTGGCACCCAGATGGTTGCCAAGGGATTGGATTTGCCCCTGGTTACCCTGGTTGGGGTAGTTAACGCTGATACTGCTCTGAATATACCCGACTTCCGGGCTGGAGAAAGAACCTTTCAGCTCCTCTCCCAGGTAGCGGGGAGGGCGGGGCGTGGCATCTTAGGGGGACAGGTTATTATTCAGACCTATGCCCCTGAGCACTATGCCATTCAGGCAGCAGCTAAACACGACTATGCCTCATTCTATGACAAGGAGATTGAGTATCGGCGCCAGCTTCATAACCCTCCCTTCACTCGGCTGGCTTGCCTTATTTATAGCCATACTAACGATGCCCTTTGCCAGCGGGAGGCAGAAAGAATGAAGCGCCTGCTTACCCAAGAAATAGACTCGCAGGGGATATCTGACATCGAGCTAATTGGACCAGCCCCGGCGTATATTCACAGGCTGCGGGGCAGGTTTCGGTGGCAGCTCATACTTCGTGGCTCAGAGCTGTCTGCCTTTCTCTGGCAAATACCTGTTCCACTGGGCTGGACGGTAGACATTGACCCGGCAGGTCTGGTTTAGGTAAACTGTAGCAAGATAACTTTGTGGGGCTAATATGGCGATTCTTCCTATTTGCGTTGTTCCTGAGTCTGTATTGAGGCAGAAGTCAAAAAAGGTCAAGCTTATTGATGGCTCAATACAGAGGTTGATAGGCAATATGCTTGAGACAATGCACGCCATTTCGGGGGTAGGGTTGGCTGCCCCACAGGTGGGCACTTTGTTGCGGGTGATTGTTGTTGGCATACCGGGGGAGGAAGATATAGTCCTCATTAACCCTGAGATAGTGCGGCGGAAGGGTGAACGCCTGGTAAACGAGGGCTGCTTGAGTGTTCCTGGCTACTTTGGGGAGGTTAAGCGCGCTGAATCGGTCAGGGTCAAGGGGCGCGACCTGAACGGGAAGGAGATACGAATCAAGGCAAGCGAACTTCTGGCTCAAGCGCTAGAGCATGAGATAGACCATTTAAACGGGGTGCTCTATATAGACCGCCTGGAAAGCGCCGACAAGCTGCATAAAATTGAACCTGAGATAGCTCAGCTTTAACAGGGCTCTGCTGAACCCTGGATGCTTTGACAATTGGCACCTCAGGGACGGAATAAAAAAGGTCATCAAAAGGGAAGCCATTAACAGTGCCTTTAAACAAAGTTGACCGGCTTGCTATCTTTACTTCCCACTGAAGCTTGGCCGGGGGGAAGTGCCTCTCGGCAGCATTTCATTGAACTCCCCCTTGATAAAAGAGTGAACAGGTAGTATAGTTTAGCTTTGGAGTATTATTAGGTGAGGAGATTTGAAGCTACCCATTGAGTCTAGAGCCTTATCATTATTGACCACAGTAAGCAGTTTTCTCATCAAGCAGGATATAAAGTCATATCTTGTTGGTGGATTTGTGCGTGATTTCCTACTGAGGAGGGATACGGCTGATATTGATATTGCTGTAGCCGCAGATGCGGTGGAGATAGCTTCCAAGGTAGCCGATGCCCTTGGTGGTAGGTTTGTCCTGCTGGATAAGGCGAACAGGGTGGGCAGGGTAGTTGTATTTGATAAGGAAGCACCGTCTGGAGGTCGGTGGGAGCTTGATTTCTCCACATTTCAGGGCAGCATTGAGCAAGACCTAGCGCGGCGCGATTTCACCATAGATGCCATAGCAGTTGACCTTGGAAATATTGTTTCTCAACCTCACCCCCTGACCCTCTCTCCTTCACTCCCTATTATAGACCCCTTTGGTGGTTGGGCTGACCTTCAACATGGCGTGATTCGGACTGTTTCCGAGACAGCTTTTGGATCGGATGCAGCGCGCTTACTACGGGCGGTGCGTTTAGCTGCTGAGCTTGGTTTCAGTCTTGATAGCCAGACTGAGGCTCTGGTTCGGCGCAACTCTCAGCTTATAGCCGGTGTAGCAGGTGAGCGACTGAGAGAGGAGTTACTACGGCTTCTGGCTGTCCCTCAATCCGAGCAATTTCTGCCCTACCTTGATGACCTGGGGTTAGTCACGGCTCTCATTCCAGAGCTGGCTCAGGCAAAGGGAGTCAAGCAACCCAAGGAACACTTCTTGGATGTTTGTGACCATTCAATAGAGACGGTGATTACCGTTGATTTTCTGCTTCACCAGGGAACCTGGAAATATGCCAATGAAGAGGTGTTGGCTATTGCTCCATGGTCAGAGGTGCTGGCTGAGCACTTTGCCCAGGAGGTGAGCAGCGGCAGCACCGGGAGGTCGCTACTCAAGCTAGCGGCACTGCTTCATGATGTTGCCAAACCTCAGACCAAAGCTGTTGGTGAAGATGGTCGGACGCATTTTCTAGGGCACGCCAAGCTGGGGGCAGCTATAGCAGTCGATATTCTGGAAAGGTTGAGATTTAGCAGCAAAGAGGTAAAGCTGGTGGAGGTTATGGTTAGGGAGCACCTCAGACCGGGGCAGATGAGTCAGGGGGGACTTCCCACCCATCGGGCTATTTACCGTTACTTTCGCGATACCGGGGAGGCTGGCATTGATATACTATTCCTAAGCCTGGCTGACCACCTAGCCACTAGGGGGCCGCAGCTAAATCTAGCTCAATGGCAGGCGCATTCCCAAATGGTGGAGTATGTGTTAGCCCAGCATTTTGAGCAGGAGAGGCTGGTTGTTCCGCCTAAACTGGTTGATGGGCATGATTTAATCAAGAGCTTTGGCATGAGCCCGGGACCTAAGATTGGGCAACTTCTGGAGGCGGTGCGTGAGGCACAAGCATCAGGTGAGGTGACTACCAGAGAGGAGGCTCTATCTTACATTCGTGAGAGACTGGCCACTGCGGTGGTGTGAATAGATATGGCTAAAAGAAATACGCTGACTTTAATAATAATATTAGCCCTCTTTGTCTTTGCCATTTGTGCCCTAATCTACCCTCTGTTTGGCAGGGAGGAAATGCGGCTGGGGCTGGATTTGCAGGGTGGTATTCACATGGTTTATGAGGCTGATTTGTCTCAGGTTGAACCAGGCGAGGAGGCTAGCGTTATTGAGGGAGTGATGGCGGTTATCGGTAACCGAATCAACCCCCTGGGAGTAACCGAGCCGATTATTCAGAGACAGGGTAAAGACCGCATACTGATTGAACTGCCCGGCATTGACATTACTGATAAAGAAAAGGAACGCCTCTCACGCGTGGCGATATTAGAGTTTGGGGAACTGGCAGCCGATGATGAAGAGGCAAAATGGGAAAATGAACTGGGTAGATGGAAACCAGCTACGGCATTAATTGACGGTGAGGAGAGGGTGTTAACCAGCAGGTATTTCAAAGAAAATACCTATGTAGACCGGGATGACTTGGGCAGAATAGAGCTGTCATTTGAGTGGGATGAAGAAGGAAGTAAGCTTTCTGAAATAATTACCGGACGCCTGATAGGTAAGCCTTTGGGTATGTTTGAGGGCGATGAGCCGCTACTGGGAGAGGATGGCATACCTATTGCCCCTACTGTTCAGTCGACGATTGTAGATAGGGGTGTAATTACAGGCTTAAGCTATAATGAAGCCACCAGTTTATCTAAACAATTGAACGCTGGTCGCCTACCCGTGTCTCTTAAAATACTCTATGACCAAACGGTATCACCTCTACTGGGAGCCGATTTCATTGATATGAGCCTCAAGGCGGGACTAATCGGCATAATACTGGTTATGCTATTTATGATTATTTACTATCGCCTGCCCGGGGTTCTAGCCAGTCTGGCTTTGATTTTTTATGGGGCGCTGGTCTTGGCTATATTCAAGTTGGTTCCGGTCACCCTGACCCTGGCTGGAATTGGCGGCTTCGTCCTATCTATAGGCATGGCGGTGGATGCTAATGTGCTTATCTTTGAGCGGATGAAGGAGGAATTCAGGACAGGGCGGATGCTGGGGGCAGCGATTGAGGCTGGTTTTAATCGTGCCTGGACAGCTATCAGGGATAGCAATGTAACCACCTTTATTGTATGTATTATTCTGTATTGGCTGGGCAGCAGCATTGTCGCCAGTGCCCCGGTAATGGGCTTTGCCCTAACCCTATTTATTGGCGTGGCAGTGAGTATGTTTACTGCCATTGTGGTTACTCGCACCTTGCTGCGCCTATTCTTGGGCACTCCTCTGGCGAAGAAGACCTCACTGTTTAGTGCTTACTCAGGGAGAGAATGATGTTTGATATGGTAGGTAAAAGGTTTTTGTTCTTTCTTATCTCGGCAGTGGTCATCCTGATTGGCATTGTTTCTTTGGTGGTCTTCGGTCTTAAGCCGGGGATTGAATTCAGCAGCGGCTCCATGATGACGGTGAGCTTTGAGCAAGAGGTAGCCCAGAGTGAACTAAAGCAAGAATTGGTCAATTTAGGCTATCCCAATGTTATTATTCAACGTACTGGAGAGGGCGATTTCTTTATCAGAACCCCCGAACTAACCGGGGAAGATAAGGCAGCGCTGGAGAGTGCCCTAAGTGCTAGATTTGGTTCCCTCGCCGAGAGGGAGTTCTACTCGGTATCGCCCATGGTGGCTGAAGAGACCGCCCATAACGCAGCTATCGCTGTAGCCGTAGCCGCAGTTGGTATACTCCTTTATATCACCTGGGCATTCCGCCGGATGCCTCGTCCCCTCCATTATGGCACCTGTGGCATAATTGCCCTGGTGCATGATGTGCTGGTGGTGTTGGGCATTTTCTCTATCCTTGGTGCCATATTAGGCTGGGAGATTAATTTGATGTTTATCACCGGTGTTTTAGCCGTTATTGGTTATAGCATTAATAACACCGTGGTTGTTTTTGATAGAATACGTGAGAATTTGGGAAAGGGCATAAGTCCCGATTTTGAGGTTGTGGTTAATGGCAGCCTGGTTGAGACCCTAAGCCGTTCATTGAATACCAGCCTAA
>JADHWY010000019.1 GCA_016783245.1 Dehalococcoidales bacterium
TGGTATAAGACAAACTAAGGTGAGGCAATATTGGTAACAGCAAAAACTCCTTAGCCTGGGGATGAAGTATAGGACCACCGGCTGCCAGTGAATAGCCGGTGCTGCCAGTAGCAGTAGCCACAATAACGCCGTCAGCCTTATAGGTGGTCAGCGGCTCGCCGTCTATGCTGGCTTCTATATAGACTACCCGAGCTACTGCTCCCCGTGCCACCACTACATCGTTTAAGGCATAAAAGGTGCGGGATGGCTCAGACTCAGTAGCACCAAGCTCCGCCTCAAGCATAGCCCGCTCATCAAGCCAACCCTTCCCCTCAAACAAGTCAGTCAGCTTATCCCTGGCCTCCTCAGCACTGAGTTCAGTCATAAAGCCCAGCTTGCCCAGATTAATCCCGGTAATTGGCGTTTGACCAGGAATTGCTACCTGAGCCGCCCGCAGAATAGTGCCATCACCGCCGATGCTAAGAATTAAATCGGTATCACTAACCTGAGCCTTGGCTTGCTCCCCCTCCCAGGCAGAGCATAGCCAAACAGAGACCCCCCTAGCGGTCAAGAAACCCTGCAGTTCATCAGCCAGGGTATGTGCAGCCTCAATCATCGGGTGGTAAAGAATGCCAATTTTCTTCATAACTGTTCGCTTTCCGATAACAATAAAGACATCGCTTCTGAGAGCAAGGGAAGTGTAGCATTGCCCCTTTGGGGTGTCAAGGCTACATGCTCGTCCAATACCTTAGTGACATATCTCTCTTCTTTCAAGCTCGTAGAAGGTGGCAAATGTTTTCTTCTGTTTCACCATAGCGAGACACACACCCTCTCGTCATTGCGAGGCACAAAGTGCCGAAGCAATCTCGGAGGAGAGGGGACAGTGGGGTTGCCACGCCCTCAACTCGCAATAACAGAAAAACTGCCCAAGACGTCACTCATCTATCTGAGCTAGCTCAGGCTAGAGTCTGAGCAGCAACGGTTACTGTGGGCTAGAGGCTGATTTTTTCGCCATCCTATAGTTCTTGATGCCAAGAACTATACTACCCACAGCCCCCACTAAAAACCCTACTGGGCATACAATGATTGCCATAATGAAGAAGAAAGGCTCGTCTCCCCCCTTCCAAAAATCTGCGCCAAACCAGTAAATAAACAGACCATAAATGGCATTGTGCAATAAGATGCTGACAAAAATCCCTGCAGCGGAAGCTCCTGTCAATAGAAAGAACTTCTTAAGCACTCCCCCCACTTTTTCCCTCAGCGTGAAGACTAGCAAGGCAATGCCTAACAAAAAGAAGGCAGCAAACGGTAACAAAAACAGAAGAGAACCCCTGAGTAAGTCTCTAAATGCTGGAATGGAAAATTGACACACTATTACAACAAAAACCCCTACTAATGCCCAGAATATTGCCCAGCTTAATTTCCCATTCACTTCCTCTCACCTCCTAATTTCACTTCCCCAGAACAATTCTGGCACTTGGTATGGCTATCAGCAAGGCGACAATAATGAATACCCAGCCCGTCCATACTGGCAGCCAGGTAGCCAGTAGCAAACCCAAGCCCACACCAAAGAGAAACTTAGCGGTGATGTGCATAGAGAAGTAGGGGTTAGGCACCCCTCTAAACTTCTCCGTCTTATCGCCGAGCCAGCTCATTACTTACCTCCTTTTGTGGCTCACCCTCAGCGTCACTGCGTAAGGAGAAGAGCTACACCAATACCAAGTACAACGATGCCAACACCTAGCAAGATATACAGGATACGGAGCCGTCGTTCATTCATTTCCTAATCCTTCGCTTTCTTCTGTCTATTCTTACGCCTGCCATATAAAGCCTTGCCAAGCTTTTTAATCGCCCTGCCCGACTTAAACCTGTTCAGATTAACAAAGCCTCTCGTCCTGTTCACCGGTTACCCCATACCCTACACCAAAAGATAGCTGAGATTATACCTTCTTTCTACTGAAAGCGAAGATGTATATTATTGGCAATATGCCCAGAGTATTGACTATGAACAGCACTATAAACCAGACAAGGTGAGCATTTCTGCCCGCCCGCCACAGGGCTACACCCTTCCACGCCATTGACCACGCCACAGCCAGAGATATAAACACCCAAAATACACCTGCAAAACATGGAAATCCCCAATCAAATGGCATTTCTCGCCTCCTTTTTTAATGACCTATCATACCACATTTTGGAAACCAGTGACCAAAGCCCCTGTTCTGTTCACTGTAATTACCTAACCCCATTATACATCATAAAATCAACCAGAAAAGAAGCCATTTATCAGGGGGAAGTTTGAAGAGGATTAATCTAACAGGGTGTCATTGCGAGAAGCTCTGCGACGAAGCAATCTCGGTGGTGGGGCATTCCTGAAGATTACTTCCGCTTTATCCCTGAACAAAGGGGGTCTGGGGGCGAAGCCCCCAAACACAATATCCAGGGCGGGAGGGCGGGTAGAATTTAATCCCCTGGAAGTAGGATAAAGTGGGAGGGTGGGAAAGAAGGTGCAACCACCGGACAAGCTGATTGACAAGAGAGTTGAGCATGAGCTCGCGCCACTGGTTGGAAAACGGCTGGCTGATTGAAACTGCGGACGACCCCACAGGGGTCAGGGCATATAATACCTATGGGAGATACTTGCCTAGGACAACAAGATGGCTGCTTGTTACTGTACAATTAGATGAATTGTATCCTAAGGCACCTGGTTAGCGATGATTTTCTCATACCCCAGTCTAGAAGCTAGTACCTTAGGTAGTGGCTTTTTGTAGTGGCTTCCATTTTCCTAAAGTAAAGAGCCGGGGGAATAAAGCTTTGCGAGTCTCCTCAATAACAAACAGACTGCCACCGGCCAGGATAGCGATACCCCACTTCTCAATACCTAGAGGTACCGTGCTGAAAGCCACCTGAAGGAAGGGAACATAGATAACTGCTAGCTGCAACATAATGGCTACCGAGATAGAAATGATTAGCCAACGGTTACGGAAAACACCTAACCTGAAGATAGTATACTCATCAGAACGGGCATTAAACGCCCTGAACCATTCAAAGGCAACCAAGGAGCAAAAGGCGATGGTGCGAGCTTCTTCCAGACTCACCCTAGCTTGAGCCCAGTTGAAAATCAAGAATATGCCAACACTCATCAAGATAGCCATAAAGCCAATACGAAGGAGCAGCCCGGGAAAGATGAGACCCACTTTCGGGTGACGCGGAGGTTGTTTGAGCTCATCACCAAATTTTGGCTCAAGCCCAAGGGGGATAGCCACTGCTGTGTCCGTAACCAAGTTAACCCAGATAATCTGCACCGCCAGCAGTGGTGCTTTACCAACGAACAAAACAGCGAGGATAAGTGCCAATAGCTCTCCCAGGTTCGTGCTTAGCAAGAAAAAAACCACATTGCGTAACCGGTTAAAAATTGCTCTGCCTTCATCTACCGCTGCCACCACCGAGGCAAAATTATCATCAGCCAGTATCATATCAGAGGCTTCCTTAGCTACATCGGTACCGGTGATACCCATAGCAACACCAATATCAGCTGCTTTGAGCGCCGGAGCATCGTTAACCCCATCCCCGGTCATGGCGACAACATGCCCGTGGCTCTTGAGCACATTAACTATTCTCAGCTTGTGCAAAGGCTCAATCCGGGCAAAAACCGACATATACTCTACCTGTCTTGATAATTCTTCATCGCTCATCTGCTGAAGTTCGGCACCGGTTACGGCTTTGCCCGATGGTAAGTTTAGCTGACGAGCAATAGACTCAGCCGTTACCTTGTGGTCACCGGTAATCATCACTACTTTAATGCCGGCCTGCCTGCACAACCTCACCGCCTCTTTGGCTTCCTCACGAGGCGGGTCAGCCATGCCCGCCAGACCAACAAAGACCAGACTGCCTCTGATATCCTGGTCTCTCAGCTCTTCCAATTCGCTTGGAAGGTCAACATAGGCAGTAGCGATGACTCTCATGGCTTCTTCCGCCATAGAAATGTTGGCTTGCATAATAGCTTGAGCATCGGCTTCCCCTAATGGGGCGACTTCGTCTCCTTTCAAGAAATGCTTACTTAAGGACAGGAGTCTTTCTACCGCCCCCTTTACAAAGACCACCCTCCCCCCGTCTCGGGGGTGAAGGGTAGCCATGTACTGCTTTTCACTCTGGAAAGGGATTTCATCCAGGCGGGGAAAGGTTCTCTCTAATTTTTCCTTATTCACCCCTGCCTTGGCAGCGGCTACCAATAGCGCGCCTTCAGTTGGGTCTCCGAAAATGCTACAGCACTCGTCCTCCCTTATCAGCAAGGCGTCATTACACAGGGCTCCTATCCTCAGGAGCAAAGTTAGCGACGGCTCGCCTTCCGGATTCAGTATCTGCCCATCCCGATGAAATTCCCCCTCCGGCACGTAGCCTTCACCAGTCACCTCAACCCACTGACCATCAACATAGAGGCGCCGCACCGTCATCTCGTTTAGGGTCAGGGTTCCTGTTTTGTCAGAACAAATGACAGTAGCCGACCCCAGGGTTTCTACAGCTACCAACTTGCGAATGATAGCATTACGATGTGCCATTATCCGCATGCCTACCGCCAGGACAACAGTGACAACTGCTGGTAGCCCTTCAGGTATGGCTGAAACCGCAGCGGCGACCGCCAATAAGAACACCTCGAACCATCCCAGCCCCTTGAGCAATCCGACAACTACCAGCAGGCTACAGACTCCCAGGAAAATAACGATGATATACTGGCTCAGCTTACCAATGCTCTTCTGGAGAGGTGTCTTTTCTGGCTTTACTTCCTGAATGGCGGTGGCAATTTTACCTATCTCAGTTGACATACCTGTTCTCACTGCCATAGCTGCAGCTCTTCCATAGGTAACGATTGTACCCATATATATCAGGTTCTTTCTATCGGCTACAGGTACTGCCTCACCGAGGGCTTCGGTATGCTTATCTACAGGCATTGATTCACCAGTGAGGGTGGCTTCGTTCACCTTTAAATTGGACACCTCTATTAATCTGGCATCAGTCGGTACTCTATCGCCAGTTTCAAGGAGCAATATGTCCCCGGGTACTATTTCTCTGGCTGGCAGCAGTTTCACCCCACCATCACGTCTTACTCTTGCCTTGGGCGCAGCCATCTGAATTAGAGCTTCCATAGCTCTCTCCGCTCGCGTTTCCTGCATAAAGCCAACAACAGCGTTGAGTAAGAGCACCCCCAGGATTACCCCAGCATCTATGAAATGCTCCACAACAACTGAGATTATGGCAGCAATGAGGAGTACATATATAAGAGGACTAAGGAATTGCCGAAGGAAAACCAGTATCGGTGGGGTTTTCTTCTTCCCCCTTAACTCGTTGGGACCGTACTGGAGTAACCGTGCCTTAGCCTCGGTTTCAGTGAGTCCCGAACGCTTAGAATCAAGCGCCAGCAATGCTTCATCCCACCCAAGACTATGCCATTGCTCTTTCACGTCTCTCACTATACCAAAATTCGATAGTTGACATCCACACTTGGAGCCATACTGGAGACAAACTTAAAGCTCCTGGGGGTGAACAAAGTGGCTGATTGTTGGGTAAAACGGTTGAATCCCAGTCGATAGACCGCGCAGGTTAAAAGCAAGAACTTTTGCGGCCTCTTTCGCTTTCTAGCGGATTCCGAATCCTGCTCGGCTGCTCGAGGCATTCAATAGGTAGGACTCCAGATATGATTTTCAAGGCGGTGTTCGGCTTTGCCTAGGAATCTTGGGGCAACAAGTCCGTTAGGCCTCGCCAGCGACAGGTTTTATCTGAACTCCTCAGGGATGAGAGCGGCAATTTTGACCGTAGCAACACTAACTACTGAGTCTGCAGCGCCGTAGTAAACTAATACTTCGTCCTCGGCATCAAGTATCTCCTTATTATCTTCCCGCGGCGCCACACCACAGCTAAAAACCACATTGTGCACCCAGCACTTGCCAGCTTCTCCTACTTCATGCCTTTCCGTGGGTTCGAGAACGGAATTGGGTGAACGATAGAGGAGGATTTTTGGATCAGCTAAGTCAAGCAGCATCACCCCTAGCCGATAGACATGAGCATAATCAACACCGTGATAGATAAGCAGCCAGCCATACTTAGTCTTTATTGGCTGAGCTCCACCACCGATTTTTGCCCCATCCCATACCATTCCTGGCCGAGAGCCGGCCAGTATTCTGTGTTCTTTCCGGGGCCAGGGACAACGCAAATGAGGAGAAAACGTTATCCAGATGTGCGGATCAACTCGATGAAGCATGGCAAATCGCCCATTAAAGCGTTCGGGAAATAAAGTACCGTCTTTATCAGTAAACCCAGGAAAAACCAGCCCGTGTCTTCGCCAGGCTCCCCAGCGATGATTCAGAAAATCATTAACTCCAATAGAGGCTAAGGCAATTTGAGCAACTAAGCCGTCATAAGCAGTATAAACCATGCAAATGCGAGCGTCGATGAGGGTCAACCGAGGGTCTTCACACCCTTTCTCCTCGCTCTTGCCCTTGGGCTCGAATATTGGTTTTTCTGACCTTTCAACAAATTTAAATCCGTCATCGCTTACGGCCAGCCCGAATCGGGAGATATTATCCTCTCCCACAGCCCGATAAATGAGATAAACCCTGCCGTTTAACTTTATGACGCCCGGATTGAATACGCATATTGACTCCCAATGGTGCTGCTTGATAGGCTTAAGTATAGGATTCCCCACAAAACGGACTAAAGCTCCTGCCGCGGGGTGCTCCGGGGTAACAATTTGCTCTGGCATTATCTCCTCGGCTTCTTTTATTCCTCCAAGCAGAATGCGAGACAAATCCTCCCATTCCCTGCCCTCTTCTATAAGCTCCATAATCTTTTCCTCTATTGCTTCCTCTTTCCCCCCAGCAGCTTTGAAATACTCCGTGAGGAATTCTCGCGAAGACCAATCCCGCTCTACATGTAGGGAAAGGGGAGTAGGCAATCCCCTTCCTCCCTTAAAGCTATAACTCGCCCAAGTCCAGGCGGAGCAGGGGATAAATGTACCATCAGGAAGTGTCAAAGCCAAGTGGTAAGAATCAATCACATTATTGAGAAGGGCAACTAATTTAGCTTTGTTCTCTCCCCCTTCTTGATGAAGCCTACGCATCATTTCTCTCAGCCTCTCTACCAATACTCGCTGATGCCCGTTTTCGAAAATATTGTGGGCTGATAATGGGTCTCTCCCCCAATGACCCTCTAGTGAATTTATTACCTTTTCACCGAAGTCTTTCCTTTCCTCGGAGAATCTCCGCCACACCTTGCCAAACCTCTCAACCTCAATAATATTCTTGGCAATGTGGGTAAAGTAGCACAATTTGGGGAATTCCCCACCCATGCCCTTGTGTAGATTGCTAATTACCACTCTCCCAGCGATCTTGCAAAGAGCACCGCTTTCTTTCATCTCCACCAGTGAGGGGAATTCTTCATGGCTGACCACCAGTGGTTTCAGGGCGCATGGTCCAAAATGTTCCGGGCGGTCATTTTCCTTTATCAGTGCCCAAATCTGTTCCGCATATTCCCGCTCCTCTGACCAGTTAGCCAGGGCTAAAACGTCATTGGGTTCATATTCTTCAAGCAGTGCGTTAAGGTTGCTGTAGCCTAGTTTAGTGAGTAGATTGGATGGAGGATATTGCCACAAAAGCCAAGAAGCCATCTCAGGAACCAAGGCGAAAGTATCCTGATGTGGGAGATGGCGGAATATGGCCTCTACCACCTCTCGAGTTCCTTCCACAGTAGAGAGGTCTCCAGGCAGGAGACTCTTGTCTATCTCTTTCTCCACCTGGTGCATAAAATTCCTTATTCGCCTTGCGATTTCCTGGGAGCTGGCATCTCCAGGGGTTTTCAGCCTTTCATAAACAAATCGTTCAAATTCCTTCTTGTGTCTATCAAAGACGGACTCATAAATGCCATTGGCAGTAGCTACTACCTTCCCATCCGCTGCGGTGAGTTCTAAGGGCACCACTAAGGGTACGCCAGGAATGAACTCGCGGTAGGTCACTCCAGGCACTGGAGGTTTGAGGGCTTCCTCTCTCACTTCCCACGCAGCCAGAAAATCCGGCTTCTGGCGGATAAATTCATCCTCCAGCCCCTCTATTTGCCTCTTCGCCTCCAAGGATGTCAAATGTTCTGCCTCATCGGGGAGAAGGGAGCCCAACTTAGCTTTTAGGGTTTGTATTTTCAGAGCAAAGCCAGCGGCGTATCCTTCATAAAGAGGGACAAAAGAGTTCATCAGATCACCCTTGGCAAATTCCTTGCGAAAAGCGAGATCCAGCAGAAAGTGATAGACAATTTGTGCCCACAGCTTGGCGGGGAAATCAAACAGTTTAGTTTCAGTTCCGGCCATTTGCTTCAGTTGTCGGTAAGCTTCCTCGGGCAGAATCCTCTCATAAAGCGAATGGAATTTGTTGAAACCCCGTTTATATCTGGCTACCAGTTGCTGGGGGAATATTTGCACCCCGTCAGGTTGATGTGCTTTTTTAACCCCGAAAGTAGCCAAAGGCTGTAGTAGAGATGACTCACGAATCGTCTCTACCCCTCCCCACCATTCCTTATCAGCTACAATCTGCTCACAGAGCACCTCAGCTACCTGCCATAGCACCAGTTCTGTCTTTGCCACCGATGGTTTATGAATCTTTATCCCCAGGTTAGCTTCACAAATTCTGGCCTCGTTGGTAATAGCCGTGGTAGCTAACCAGATATCTACGCCATACCCACTAATCTCGGTGCTCCATGGATAACGAGGGTCTTGCAAATAGGTTCGAAGCAAGCGGTGAGAAATTCCCCATTGCCCCCCTACCAGGTCATGAATAGGGCGATTATAAATAGCTGTAAGCAGAGGATAAACCAGATGAGTGGAAATAGGGGACTCAAAGTGATGGCGGTTAAATCGAGAGATGACCACATCCATCTTCTCACTCTTAATGGGGCCGAGGAGAAGACTAATCCACTCCGGGGCTAATCCCTCAACGGCACCATCCCTAGTCCGACTTCTCAAATCAGCTTCTACAATAGCCAGGTCAGCACCGAGGATTCGAGCTATTTCCAAAATTGCTCGCACGCTCCAACCCCTTCCATTTATCCTTTCGTCATCCAGCAAGAAGGCTATTAGCTTTATCTTATCGCTTTTAGGGAGGGTATTTATCACCTTGAGAGCTTTCCCGCCTGCGGGAGAGCCAGCCGCCACAATCACGCATTTTTGATTTGGATAAAATTCCTCCAGTCCTTTTGCTACTGTCTTCAATACTGGCCCAATAGTGTCGACTTCGTTATAGAAGGGAATACCGACCACGATGTCTGCTTCGCCTATCTCCTCCGCCTGGCTCAAGGGCTCCCACATAGCCTCCCTAAAGCACTCCTCCACTCCCTCGAAAGAGGCTGCGTTTGCTCTTTCCCGAGCGGTGCTGGCTTGAAAGCTTGAACCTGAAGCCATAATAAGACTACTGTCCTGGTCACTAAAGGAACTGATCACTGTTAATCTCCCTCAAGCAACTACCTGAAAAAGCTCCGAGGGTTTTCGCATGAGCGCAACATTCCTTACAACCCCCTTCTGTGGGGAGGGAAACTCAATTCGCCTAACCCTTCTACATATTTTTGTGTCATGTAGACCTGCCGTAAATCCCCCGAGCCAATTCTTTAGCGTCACCATTATAATACAAAACGAGCTCAGGTATTATACCTCCGGACAGAGATTTGTAGTATAAGTATCAGGATAAGCTCTGTCAATGGTATATACCTGAGCTGGTATGTTTAACTTCGCCCTGCAGTGGCTGGAATAGCCATAGTTT
Organism: Dehalococcoidales bacterium; assembly: GCA_016783245.1. Taxonomy (GTDB): domain Bacteria; phylum Chloroflexota; class Dehalococcoidia; order Dehalococcoidales; family BS750m-G39; genus BS750m-G39. Next base: position 9,768 of record JADHWY010000019.1, read on the forward strand.
CAACTGTCAAAGGTGAATATGGCGCTAACCGGATGGGCACCGGAGGCAAAATATGTTCAGCCAATTCATAATGTCTCCGGGCTTGCCTTTCCCATGAGAACTCTGCGGCGTACTTAAGTGCTGCCTCCTCCAGCCTCTCTCCAAGCTCCGGGTTGAGTATGAGATTTCTTATCTTCAGCAGCAGCTGTCTTAGGTCAGTGTCCACGAGCCCGCCAGCCTCTTTCAGCGTCTCGCCAACACCCTCCAAATCACGGCTAGCGACTATTACACCAGCACCCAGAGCATGTGCCAGAAGACCACTTTGAGTGCAGTCGTGAGGCCAGCAGAAGTTGACATCGAAAGCTCGCTGCGCCAGAGGAAGTATATTCTGAGGCAGCCGAACTTCGAGAAGAAATTTATCTCTGCCGTTCTGCCTTCTTCGTAGCTTTGCGGCGTAAACTCTCTGCAATTCGTCTCTCGGGCTTCCAATGCGTACCGCTATGATTCTCTTGTGAGGGATAGCCTTCTGCACACTATCTCTGGCAGCATAAAGCAACTCCGAGTTCTTTGAAGGGTCCAGGAATCCGGTCTGGCCTACCACCACAGTGTCTGAATCAAGGAATATCCGCTGCTTATACAAGGTTCCCTTTGTTTCCCGGTCAAGGCCCGATTCATAGAGCAGAAAGTCGTTGAGTTTCTCTTTAGCCTCCTTACGACTCAGGCGACTTATCTCTGGATATGAATGTATGCCATGCTTCATGACATAGACCTTGTCACGGTGTTCAGGGAATGCCGAAGTGACTGCATGGTAAACCCCGCGACTGAAAACGGTGATAGCCTCAACATAAGGCAGCAAGGTTCGCAGTAAGTCATATTGGTCTCTGCGTAGGCCGGTCGGAGTTTCGGGGCTCTGGAAGTGAATGGTATGAAAAGTAACGACCTTCGGTATATCCAGATTCTTAAGCATAGCAATGAACTGTATGCTACCTGGCCAGATGCCAAACTCATGCTGAAACCACAAGACGGTGTCTTCCTTTTTCGCGCCAAGTTCTTTAAGCCCCTGCAAAATCACTGAGGCAGAGTACTCATGGCAGCCGGGTATACCGTACCAAACCCGACCTGTCACTACCTCGTCATCAATTATTAGTGGCGCGCCATACCTCTCGACATCAAAAGATATGACGCCCCTCCTTCCAGCAGGAATCTCACGAGTGATAAAGCTCGTGTAGTCAGCTATCCCGCACATTATAGGCTTGTGTGTTCCCACGAAGTAAATAGATGCCATTTTAGTACTTCTATTAAGTTTGTTTCTGCGCACCGTGTTGAGGTGTGTCAAGTAGCCGAAAGCAGTCACCACTGGGACTGGTAACCATACTTGCCACTGCCCCAGAACGCTGTGCTTTATTATCTCGACGCACTGAGGACAGCGCCAAGGTTTATTCAGCAAGCCACAAGATGAATAGAACTCTCGCTCACCAGCGCTGAAAGTGAAGGTAGTCCTACAATCGGAACATTAGATGGACTTTTCCTGAAAACTACTAGACCGCCGCCTCTCTTCTACATACCTGGTAAGAGTTAAGGTCATCCAATACTTGGGTAGATCTGAGGTGACTTAAATAAGCATCTAATAATCTAAACTAAAACCACCAAAGAAAGTTTACATTAAAGGGACTCCCTTTGTCAATGTCAATACAGACCTGCTCTTAAGAAAGATTGCCATAACTAAATCCGACGGTCCTGGTTTGTCTAACACTGGCCACATGACCTATTGCTTGCTGTATTACGGTATGTCTTTTTGTCGCCTAAGTAGTAACAATATGACGAATTGTGTAAGCTACATAGTTTGAACGGACTGGGGAAAACCCCAAAAAGCCTGATGCTGTTGACACTCACTACAGCAGATGCTACCTTTATCTAAGGGCGAGCGATTAGACGACCTGGGAGTGTGAAATGGACAAAATAGATCCACTCATTAGAGATTTGAAAGATGAAGCTTGGGGAGTTCGAGAAAAGGCGATAGAGGCTCTTGCTAGGATAGGAAAGCCAGCGGTAGAACCTCTCATTGCGGCTTTGAATGATGATGTTCCAGCAATTCGAACGGGGCAGCAGAGGCTTTCGGGAAGATAAAAGATAGCAGGATGGTAGAACCCCTCATTCAAGCTTTGAAAGATGAGACTTGGGGAGTTCGAGAGGAGGCGATAGAGGCACTTGCCAAGATAGGAAAGCCAGCAGTTGCGCCCCTTGTCGAGGCCTTGGAGGATGAAGATGTCGGAGTTCGAACCGAGGCAGCACGGGCACTTCAGGAGCTTCGTTGGAGACCTAAGAACCACACACATAAAGCTTCCTATTTGATCGCAAAGAAAGATTGGGGTGAATTAGTAAGATTGGGAAGACCAGCCGTAGGACCCCTAATTAAGGTTCTGAAGGATAAAGAGACCCGAGTTCGAGAGAAGGCTGCACGCGCTCTCGGAGAGATAGGGGATGTCGCTGCAGTAGAACCCCTCACTGAGTCCTTGGAGGATACGGAGAGTATCGTTCGGAAAGCTGCGGAGGAGGCCCTAGACAGGATCAAGAAGACGAGTTAGCCTTGGAGAGACCCGGAAGTAACAATCGTCCAGAATGTGCAGTGTTAAGGTAACAAGCGCTTGTTTTGTTACCCTAACTGCACTTCATAGCACTCCGTTCAATCGCAGAAAACCGTCCTGGCTATAAGGCTTTACTCTAACTCTGAGTCAACTCTGTCGCCCCCCTTTATAACTCCGAATGAACTAAACTGTCTTGAATTTGAAATTTAGATATTAGAATTTATTTAGGATTTATCCACCTAAGGCGGATACAGCAGGAGGGTGGGAAGAAGAAGTCGCCAAACAACCCCAACTAAAAAACGAACATCCTGGCTGCTACCTCGGTAAGTTTCATTACATAGCCGGGGACAACACCAAGTAGTAAGACACCCAGACAGGAAATGGAGAGAGCCACCCTCAGCGCCCCAGAAGAAGGCACCTTTTCCTCAGAGACCGGCTCGCCAAGCCACATCACCTTCACCACCCGCAGATAGTAGTAGGCTGATATTACACTGTTAATCACCGCAATAATCACCAGCCACAGCAAGCCATGCTGCACCGCCCCGCTGAAGATATAGAACTTGGCCATAAACCCGGCCGCTGGCGGCATGCCAATAAGAGAAATAAGGCATAGCGTCAAACCTAGAGCCAGCAGCGGTGCCCGCCTCCCCATGCCTGAATAGTCGCCTATCTGGTCACTACCAAGCTTGTTGGAGATAGCGATAATGGCAATAAAGGCACCAAGATTGGTCAAGGCATAGCTGGCGAGGAAGAATAGGAGGCCACTCCGACCCAGAATATCTGCCGCTGGAGAGAATCCCATAGTTGCCAGCCCCACCATAAGGTAGCCAGCCTGGGCTATGCTGGAGTAACCCAGCATACGCTTGATATTGGTCTGAGGAAGAGCCGCTACATTGCCCAGGGTCATGCCGATAGCCGCCAGCACAGCAAATATCATCCCCCAGTCAAGACTCAGCCACTGGGGAAGCCCAAAGGCAGAGTAGAACACCCGCAGGATAATGGCAAAGCCAGCCGCCTTGCTGCCCACGGAAAGATAGGCAGTTATTGGCGTTGGCGCCCCCTCATAAACATCGGGAACCCACATGTGAAAGGGGATAGCCGCAATCTTGAAGCCGAAGCCGGCTATCATTAACACTATGCCTAAGATAAGCCCTGGACTGTCTAGAACACCTGTCAGCGAAAGCGCCTGGATAGCCTGGGCAATCTCACCCAACTGCGTCTTACCGGTAAAGCCAAAGACCAGCGCCATGCCGAAGAGCAGCACTGCCGAGGCTACTGCCCCCAGCAATAGATATTTGAGCGAGGCTTCAGTCGATTTGGGGTCTTTGAGAAAGCCAACCAGAACATATAAAGATATGCTGGTTAGCTCCAGGGCAATATAGATAGAGATTAGCTCAGCGGTAGCTGCCATCAGCATCATGCCCAGGGCAGACAAGAGCACCAGAGCGTAGTATTCACCCTGAAAGCGAGCAAACTTAGATACATAATCTACAGAGGCTAGAATAACCAGGGCAGCGATGGCTAAGAACAGCAGCTTAAAAAATAGGGCAAAGTTATCCACCGCCAGCATATTATTAAAGATAGCCTGAGAGCTGCCTCCCCACATAGCTATGGTAAAGCCGGCAGCCGCCACAATGCCAGCTATACTGACCCCCACCAGCCACACCTTGCGCTGGCTCACAAGGTCGAGCAGAATCACTATTATGGCAGTGGCAGCCAGAGTTAGCTCCGGTGCAAATAGCTCTAGATTCAAAAACTCACTCCTTTATCCGCCTAATAAGCCCATTATGGGCAAAATGCCTGTCTTAATAACATCGGTTAGAAT
>JADHWY010000020.1 GCA_016783245.1 Dehalococcoidales bacterium
GGCTGACGAGCTTATTGCCAAGGGTGATACCCACCCCCTCACCGGCATCCCGGTGGTAATCAAGGACAACATGTGCACCAAAGGGATACGCACCACCTGCTCATCGCGGATGTTGGAAAATTTCGTGCCGCCTTATGATGCCACGGTAGTTGAAAAGTTAAACAGTTGTAATGCAGTAATTATGGGCAAAGCCAATATGGATGAATTTGCTATGGGTTCATCCACTGAGCATTCTGCCTTCCTTCCTACCCATAACCCGTGGGACTTAAGCCGCGTCCCTGGGGGCAGCAGCGGAGGCTCAGCGGTTGCTGTCGCTGCTGAGGAGACGATATACGCCCTGGGCTCAGATACCGGGGGGAGTATTCGCCAGCCGGCTGGTTTCTGTAGTGTCACCGGCTTTAAACCCACCTACGGCAGGGTGAGTCGCTATGGACTGGTCGCCTTTGCCAGCTCCCTCGACCAGATAGGTCCACTGACCAAGGATGTCGCCGATTGCGCCATAGTGTTGAATGCCATCGCTGGCTACGATAACAGAGATTCTACCTCGGTGCCTGAGCCTACACCTGATTACACTCAGTGTCTGACTACAGACCTAAAAGGGCTTTCTGTAGGTGTGCCCAAGGAGTATTTTGTTGAGGGAATGCAAGCTGAGGTGGAAACAGCCATGCGAGCCGCGATAAATAAGCTTGAAGAGCTTGGGGCGAGGATAGAATGGGAGGTCTCACTACCCCACACCCCATACGCCCTGGCGGCATACTACATTATTGCCCCCTCGGAGGCTTCAGCTAACCTGGCTCGCTATGATGGAGTAAAGTATGGCTTCTCCTATTCAGACACAGATAGTATGTGGGAAGCTTTAGAGAAGACCCGCCAGCATGGCTTTGGCGATGAGGTAAAGAGGCGCATCATGCTGGGGACATACGCCCTATCCGCCGGCTATTATGATGCCTGGTATCTCAAAGCTCAGAAGGTTCGCACCCTGATACGGCAAGAATTTGACCGGGCATTTGAGAGGTTTGATGCCCTGGTGACGCCAACCTCACCCACTGTGCCGTTCAAAATCGGAGAGAAGGTGGATGACCCGCTCCAGATGTATTTAAGCGATGTCTGCACCCTACCGATAAATATCGCGGGCTTGCCAGCTATTTCTATTCCTGCTGGATTCGCCGATGGATTGCCTATTGGTATGCAGATTATAGGCAAGCCATTCAGCGAGGAAACCATACTTAAGATTGCCTACGCCTACGAGCAGGCGACGGAGTGGCATAAGCGGAAGCCGAAAATAATAACTACAAGGTTAAGGTGATGGAATCAGTGAGGAGGCAACTATGACTTGGCTAGCTGTAATTTGGTTTGTTTTCACCGCAATATTTCTTACTTTAGGAGTTTCCCATTGGGTAATGGCGGGTAAAGGTGTATCACCATTCAAGATTAGTGAAAGACCATATGACCAAATTGAAGGCGTGACGATGATAGTGAAAATGAAGGGGTCAGACATTGACCAACCACTTACGGATTTTGTTGCTGATTTCAATAGCTACATTGACCACTATAACCAAACATCCAGTAAGCAACAAAAGATTCAGGCGATTGGATATTGGGTGGCTTCCGCGACTGCCATTTTTTCATTTATTCTTACGATACTGTAATGAGTAATGGGGGGAATATGGACTCTACTATAGTTATAGCTGTGGTAGGTATAATAGGCGCAATAGTAGGTATTGTAGGAACTTACCTTGTGCAAAAAACAACGTTAGAAAGGCAAAGAAGATGGGCGTTAGAGGATGCAGAGAAGAAGAAAGAATCTGACCGTGAAGCAGAACAGAAGAGAATAAAACGTGAGTTGCTATCTAAGAGACTAGGCATCTTGGAAGAGGCAATCAAAATAATGATAAATGATACCAGCACAACGCTTGGCATAGAGTTGGGTATGCCAACATTTAGTGATAAAGCTATGAGAGCGGAGCGACGGAAGCAACTTCACGATATCTCAGAGGAGGCATGGGCAACCGTTCTTGCTTCGGGTTCAAAAGATTTGCTAGAGAATTGGAGAGCCATATCATCAGTATATTGGGAACAATTGGAAACAGGGACCGTACATCACGAATCATGGGACAAAGCCCAGAAGGCTTATGTCGATATAGTTAAGATTACAGACCAGATGAGGTCGCAGTTATAGCTAGACAGCTCCAAAATAGTACCAACTTAAACCGAGCAGAACCAAGTTAAGTTAACATAATTCCTGCACTTCCCTCTTTGATAAGGCGGGGGGATAAAGGGGGAGGGTTACCTAATAAAAAGCTGTGTTGTCTGTTGAGATTGCGGAGCTTGTTCCGAGCGTAAGCGAGGAATCCCCCCTCCGAGATTGCTTCGTCGCAAAGCTCCTCGCAATGACGAGAGGGCTAGTCTGAAGGGGATGGGGGTGGATAACCTTAAAGTTAATTGCTATTCGGGGCATACATAAATCGACTGGCATAAGAGGAAGCCGAATATCTAGAAGGAGGTGAAGTTATGGATGAGGCGTTAAAAACTAATGTCCTTTATTTTGGCGATAATCTGGAAATACTGCGAAATCGGGACTATTTCCCTAATGAATGTATTGACCTTATCTATCTTGACCCCCCGTTTAACAGTAAGAAGGACTATAACATACTATTTAAAGAAAATGGTGGGGTTGAGTCCGAAGCCCAAATAAAGGCTTTCACCGACACCTGGCATTGGACTCAGACAGCGGAGAATACCTATCATGATATTGTGATTAATGGGCCACTAAAGATTGGCAAGCTAATCGGTGCTCTGCATGATACCATAGGTTGTAACGATGTTATGGCATATCTGGTAATGATGACTGCCAGACTTATAGAACTCCACCGAGTTTTAAAACCCACTGGCTCTCTCTATCTCCACTGCGACCCCACCGCCAGCCACTATCTAAAGCTGGTATTAGACCAGATATTTGGTGCTAATAATTTCCGGAATGAGATTATATGGCGCTACCGCCGCTGGCCAGCAAAACAAAAGGCATTCCAGAGAATGCATGATGTAATCTTGTGTTACATCAAGGCGCGGGGCGGGCCTCACAGGTGGAATCAATTATACGAGGAACTTTCCCCCTCAAGTATAAGACAGTGGAAAGGGAAACTCAGAGTTGATGTAACCTCAGAGGAGGGAACTAGACACAGTGAAATTGGCGAGAAGGTATCACCAGGTGTACCCATGAGCGATGTTTGGGAAATTTCTCAAATAACAGCACCTTACAAGGAATATCTAGGCTATGAAACTCAGAAGCCACTTGCTCTGCTGGAGCGCATTATTAAGGCAAGCTCTAATGAGGGAGACACTGTGCTTGACCCCTTCTGCGGCTGTGGCACGGCGGTGGTGGCTGCTCAGAAGTTGAATAGGCGCTGGATAGGCATTGATATTACCCATGTAGCAGTGGCTCTAATGCGCAACCGCTTAAAGGACAGCTTTAATATTGATGCTGAGGTTATCGGTGAGCCTGTGGATTTAGCCGGGGCTAAGGCTTTAGCTTACCAGGACAGGTATCAATTCCAGTGGTGGGCATTGAGTTTAATAAGAGCACGACCGCTAGGAGAGAAAAAGAAGGGCGCTGATAAAGGCATTGATGGCGTTATTCACTTTATAGATGAGGTTAGTGGTACGCCCAAGCGGGTGGTGGTTCAGGTAAAGAGCGGGCATGTTGGCGTAAACGCCATTCGGGAATTGAAGGCGGTGGCTGCCAACAATGCTATAGGCGTGCTTATAACCCTGGAGTCACCCACTGGCCCGATGAGGGTTGAGGCAGTTGATGCTGGCTTTTACCATTCCCCAATCTGGAATAAGGATTACTCAAAAATACAGATATTTACTATAGAGGACTTACTAAAAGGCAAAACCGTTGATATGCCCCCACAGACCCAGACCAGTGTAACCTTTGCCAAGGCACCAAAGATTTCTAAGAAGGAAGGCAAACAGTTGTTGATGGATTAGAATTCAATGTAGAATTTGACCAACACGGCTTTTTTGAATGATAAAGAGTTGAAGGTACATGGGTAGGTGAAACCATATAATGCTTGATGAATGGCACCGTGAGCGGTTTATACGGAAAACACTACGTAGACTATCACGGCAGCGAGTAGCTTTGATTCTACAGCCAGGCAATGTCTGGGTGATCGAAAAGGCAGTCAGCGAAGGCGAAAGCGAAAAGGTCGTGGCAGCATTGCGCACCTGCAATCTCCGAGGATGGGTCGAAGTTCACAGTGATGCTGTTCCATGTGGCGAGTTAACCCCAGAGGGAAAACTTCCAGAAGGTTTTCCTATGTCAGGCGTAGCCCCTGTCTACAAGCTCACTGAGGCTGGCTGGAATGTGATTCATAGGTCTCATGAGTGGGTTGTTGCCACCTTCGTCGTTGTTGCCATTACTCTCATCGCTACTATTCTAGGTATTTTTATCACTAACGCTTTGGTAAAGTAGCTGACATCTAAGGGAGCCGTGCGTAATCTATTACGAAACCCTAAATATCTATAGAGAGTTTGAGAGGGACTTCGTCCCTCTCAAAAATACCTTCCCCTTCCCCTTATCAAGGGGAAGGGGAAACAGGGGATAGGGTTACCTAATATAAAAGCTAATAGGAGAGACTTATGTTAGAATACATGGTTGATTTCTTCGTCTCCGGGTTCATCTATCCCGGCATCTTGTGGACCCAAGCGCTCCTGGGGATTGGTCTGGCTATAGTCTTCGGTGCAATCTGGTTTGCTCCTTACTGGACGCCAATCCTTAAGAAACCATGGGCCTGGGCGGTTCTTGCCGGCAGTGCCATTCTGACCTGGGCTGCCGCTGCCTTTATTCAAATTCCCCTCCAGTTTTTGGCAGGTCAAGCATTGGAACACTTCTGGAGCCTGGAGATTCTGATGAGCTGGCTTCTGCTCACCGCGATACCACAAATACTCCTCAGCGGGCTGGTTCAGGAGGGGGCAAAGCTGGTGCCAGTAGTTGTCTACTGGTGGCGTAAAGGCAGGAATATCGACCCCAAACTGGGGCTGGCTATCGGGGCGGTAGCCGGGGCAGGATTTGGTATTTTTGAAGCAGCGTGGGCACATAATACTATCTTTGCCGCAGGCTGGAGCTGGGAAGCAGTGCAAACTAGCGGTCTTGTAGCACTGGCTCCATTCTGGGAGAGGTTCTTTGCTGTAGCCTTCCATACCGCGGCTAGTGCCTTAGCTGGCTACGGTCTGGCTAAGGGTTGGGGATGGCAGTTCTACCTCATAGCCTCTTTCCTGCATGCCTTCTTGAACTACAGCGTTGTTGCCCTCCAATCGGGGCTTATAACAGTCATTCAGTTGGAAATATTTGCCGCGGTGTGGGCGATACTGGTAACCGGTGGAGCCCTCTGGCTTCGCTGGCGAAAGTCAGAAGCTGTGGCTGAAAGTATAAGCGGAGTTGGATAACCTTAAAGTCAATTGCTATTCCGGTCAGACCTATGCCGAGAGACCAAGGTCTTTTCTATGGCAGGGGATAGAGTATGAGGTGGGGGAGATAGAGAGGGCGTGGGTGGAGCCGGGGGAGAGGCACTTCCAGGTCAGAACCAAGGATAACAAATTGTTCCAACTCTGCTATAATGAGACGCAAGACCAGTGGTCGCTAATTGAGCTCGTTTAATCCCTCAACTAGAATAAGGAGGGGGAAGATGATAAAAGACATTCTTAAAATACTGGAGAATGATGCTCGAACTACCACCAAGCAAATATCCACTATGACCGGCACTCCCAGCGATGAGGTAGTCAAGCTCATCAAGCAGGCCGAGAAAGACCGGATTATTTTAAAATACAAGACAGTGATTAATTGGGATAAGGTGGAAAACGAGCAGGTATGGGCGTTAATAGAGGTCAAGGTCACTCCCCAAAAAGATGTTGGTTTTGACTCTATAGCCGAGCGCATCTACCTCTTCCCCCAGGCTCGCTCGGTTTACCTGCTGTCTGGAACCTATGACCTGCTGGTTATGGTAGCCGGCAAAACTGAGCATGAAGTAGCTAACTTCGTATCACAAAAGCTTGCCCCGATTGAAGAGGTGCAGGGGACAGTTACCCATTTCATGCTTAAGCGGTATAAAGAGGATGGTGAAATCCTGGAAGGGAAGGAGGAGGTTAAACGGCAGCCAGTAATTCTCTAGATAAGCCTTTCTGCCGGTAAATCTTATGTTGATAAGCTCAAGGCTAGTAAATCGAATACCCCCCTCTGGAATACGGAAGTTCTTCGACCTATTAGCCTCTATAGAAGGGGTAATCTCGCTAGGAATAGGAGAACCTGATTTTGCCACCCCATGGCATATCCGTGAGGCAGCGATATACTCACTGGAGAAGGGCTATACTATGTATACCTCAAACTCAGGGATGCCAGAGCTGCGTCAGGAACTGTCACGCTACCTGAAGGCTCACTACAAGCTGAACTATGACCCCGATAGTGAACTTCTGATTACCGTCGGTGTTAGCGAAGGATTAGACCTGACAATGAGAGCAATCCTTGACCCCGGGGATGAGGTTATTATACCCGACCCCCACTATGTCTCCTATGATGCATGTGTCATTCTGGCTGGGGGCACACCTATTATGGTGCCTACCAACCAGGAGAGTAATTTTGAGATAAGCGCTGCTGATATTGAGGCACGAGTTACCGACAAAACTAAAGCCATTCTTATCGGCTATCCAGCTAACCCTACAGGGGCGGTGATGCCCAGAGAGAAGCTGGCACAAATAGCGGAAGTAGCCTGGCGTCACCAGCTACTGGTAATCTCTGACGAGATTTATGCCAGGCTAGTCTATGGCGTAGAGCATACCTGCTTTGCCACCCTGCCCGAGATGAAGGAAAGCACCATTCTTCTCGGTGGCTTCTCCAAGGCTTACGCCATGACCGGTTGGCGCATCGGTTACGCCGCAGCCGATAAAGAGGTTATCGCCTCAATGACCAAGATTCACCAGTATACCATGCTTTGCGCCTCTATAATGGGGCAGGTGGCCGCTATTGAGGCATTAAAATCAGGCGAGTCCAGCATTGCCGAGATGGTTGAGGAATACAACAGGCGACGGCTGGCTATGGTTCAAGGACTAAACGATATCGGTCTATCCTGTTTTGAGCCTCGGGGGGCTTTCTATGCCTTCCCCTCAATAAAGAGCACCGGCATGACCTCAGAGGAATTTGCCGAAAAACTCCTGATTGAGGAAAAGGTAGCCGCGGTTCCTGGTCCTGCTTTTGGGCAGTGCGGCGAGGGGTATATTCGCTGTTGTTATGCCACCTCGCTGGCTGACATTGAGGAGGCACTGAGCAGGATGGGTCGGTTTGTAAATAAGCATAAGAGGGGCTAACTCTAAATCTTATGGCATAAAGATTGCATTTGTCAATCTGGGTAGTATAATTAGCCTTGTTATACTATGAGTAACCTTTATGTGTTCGTTGATATCTCAGGTGATTACACATTCTCCAGCAAGGGTACAAAATATTTAGTGTTCACAAGTTTAATGTGCACAGATATTGTGCTTGGGATAGACCAACTATGCCTATGTAAACACAGACAAATTGATAACGGATTAAATATCACCCACTTTCACGCAACGGAGGATAAACAAGTTACTAGAAATGAAGTGTTTGTTATTATCGAGCAATTAACCCATTTAAGAGTAGATAGTATAATTGTCGAGAAGCGAAAAACGTATACAAAACTTCAGGAGCATCAAAACCTCTACCCATTCTTAATAGAGAAACTTTTGCAATATCCCTTCGATTATAGGGGTGTAAATGTCGAACAATGCGATAAAGTGTTTGTATTTTTAGATAGGGAGTCTTGCACATCGAGAGAAAAAGGCTATATTAAACAAGCTATAAAGAGATACCTTCACAACCGCTTACAAAATATCCCCTTTGCGCTTTGTATGCATCCGTCTAGTACGCACAACCATCTACAATTAGTTGATTATTGTAGTTGGGCCATATTTAGAAAATGGGAAAGGGCTGATTTGCGCTCATACAATAAAATACATTCATTAATTAAAAGCGAATTCCCAATTTTTCAAGATGGCACGATTATATGGTACTAAAATATTGACCCCCCCAACTAAGCCTCTCGGCAGTGCCCCTTGGGCACTTTCATCAGGGGGGTACGTTTAAGAAAACACTATTTAATTGTAAATTTACAATAACATGAATGTTACTATTTGTCAAGTCGTCTGGTGTCATTTTGGGCATAAAGATAGGGTAAAGAAGTGGATTCTAGCAGAGAGTTAAAGAGAGGCGAAGCCCTCTTTTTCTATTTCTTCCCCCTTATAATTAGGAATATATATCCATATCATGGAGAGGGGGATACAGGGGGTGAGGTAGATAAAATTAGATAAGCCCCATCTTTTGCTTAACCTCACTGAGGGTCTCGCTGGCAATAGCCTGGGCTCGCTGAGCACCGTCAGCCAGAACATCTTTTATATACTGAGGTTTAGCGGCAAAGGCAGCCCGCCGTTCCCGGAATGGCTCAAGGTTAGAATTAATCTTTTGAGCCAGGAGCATTTTACAATCAACACAGCCAATCTTGGCCGAGCGACACTGGTCGGCTAGAGCATCTACCTGCGAGGGATTGAAATATCCCTGTAGGCGGTAAATGTTGCATATCTCCGGGTGCCCGGGGTCACTGCGGTATTGGCGGGCGGGGTCGGTAACCGCCGTCATCACACGCTTTATTGTGTCCTCAGGCGAAAGAGCTATTTCAATATCATTTTTCAGTTGCTTGCTCATCTTCTCCTTACCATCCAGCCCCAGTATTGACGGAAACAAGGTAAGCTTCGCCTGAGGCTCAGGGAAGGTATCACCAAACAGGTTATTAAAACGGCGAGCGATCTCCCTGGCTAACTCTAAATGAGGCAGTTGGTCTTCACCAACCGGCACAAATTCAGCTTTATAAATCACAATATCGGCAGTCTGTAACACCGGATAGCCCACCAGCCCGTAGTTCACATTCTGAGGCTGGATTTTCGCCTTCTCCTTAAAGGTGGGCACGCGCAGCAGCCAGCCCAAAGGGGTAACCATGCTAAGTAGAGTATGTAACACCATTACCTCGGGGACATGTGACTGGACAAAAAGGATGCTTTTCTTGGGGTCAAGCCCAGCCGCCAGCCAATCAAGCGTCATCTCATATATATCTTTCTGCAAGCTACTGGTATCTTCCAATGTGGTGAGAGCATGGATATCAACAATGCAATAGACGCAATCATAGTCGTCCTGCATGTTAACCCAATTTTGCAAGGCTCCCAGGTAGTTCCCCAGATGCTGCCTGCCGGTGGGACGAGCCCCTGAAAACACACGATGCTTCATCAAGTCCTCCTCAAGGGCAAAGTGTAGCATAAAAGAAGCTATATCGACAAGGTAATGTACTTGTCTGGTACTTTGGTGACATCTCTCTTCTTTCAAGGTCGTAGAAGCCGTGCTTCCTAGCGTTTTGGTTGCCCTTTGGGACGCCCCCTTTTTTCTTTGCTCTTGCTCTTGACATCGGGCTTATCTCCGTTTTTCAGGGTCGTGGCAGCGGCCAGGACGATAGTATGAGCTGCCAGGTCCCATCTCTGAATCTCTACCGCTAATCTCAGTAGGCGCATAGCTCCGCCCTTTCTGATTACCTTACATAACCAGAAAAACAATTCCTCCTATCTGATTAGCTTTGAATTGTTTCCCCCCAGAAAAAAATAATAGCACATATGTTCCACTTTTACTATAAGGTTTTGTCGCCTTTTCAACCCCCCTCCCCTCCCAAAAGCCTATCCTACCCTACAACGCCTTCATGACCCGTCTCATTTTCCTGTCATTGCGAGCGAAGGCGTGGTAATCCCACTGTCTCCCCTCCTCCGAGATTGCTTCGTCGCTTGCGCTCCTCGCAATGACAGGAAGGGGAGACTCCTCACAATGACAAGAGGGGGCATGCCTCACACTTTGAAGTGTCACTCATCTATCTGAACAAGAGCAGTAAAGTTGACTACCCAGATGTTGAGCCGCTAATATAGAGCAATTAGGGGGTAAAAAATGATTAGAAGCCTGGATGGTAAGACACCGAAAATAGCTGAGTCAGCTTTTGTCAGTGAAGCAGCCTATGTTATTGGCGATGTAGAAATCGGTGAAAACTCAAGCGTATGGCCGGGGGCAGTAATCAGGGGAGACTTTGGCAGCATAAAAATTGGCAAGAATACCGCTATAGAAGATAACTGCGTTATTCATGCAGGGACGCCGTCTACCCCTTCTTATAGAGAAGATGTTACCATCGGGGATAATGTGCACATCGGGCATGGCGCTGTTATTAATTGCCGCAGAATCGGGAGCAATGTTCTTATTGGCATGAATTCCACTATCCTCCATGATGCTGAAATTGGAGACTTCTGTATAATTGGAGCTGGTTGCCTGGTCAGTCAAGGGATGAAAATCCCAGACAAGTCGTTTGTTGCTGGTGTTCCTGGAAAAATCAAAGGAGAGGCTTCACCAGAGCAATTATGGTGGGTAGAAGAAGGACCTCAAATCTATGTCGAATTAGTTAAGCGGTATAAGGAGCAAGGGCTCTAGCTACTAAATGCTTCACATTCTCTCCGGCGCTGTCATTCCCATAAGGTGGAGAGTTCTAGCCAGAACAACCTTAGCTGCCTCCACCAGTTTGAGGCGGGCTTTGGTCAACACTTCGTTCTGCGAAATAACGCGGCACTGCTTATAAAAGCTGTGAAACACGGTAGCCAAATCCTGGGCATAATAGGCGAGGTGGTGAGGTTCCAGGGTGTGGGCTACCACCTCAACCATCTCGGGCAAAAGCAGCATCTTCCGTATTAACGCCAACTCAGGCTCGGTGGTCAGTAAAGAAACATCCCCATCCGCATAGTCAATCCCCCTCTGCTGAGCCAGGCGAAGGATGCTGGCAATACGAGCATGAGCATATTGAACATAGTAGACAGGGTTATCGGCTGACTGTTTCTTGGCTAATTCCAAATCAAAGTCCATTTGACTATCGGCGGAGCGAGAGGCAAAGAAGAAGCGGCAGGCATCTATTCCCACCTCATCCACCACCTCACGCAGAGTAATAATATCACCGCTGCGCTTGGAAACCCTGACTAACTCATCACCGCGACGCAAGGTAACGAGCTGAGAGATTATTACCTCAAGCCGTTCAGGGGCAATACCCAGAGCACCAACAACCGCCTTCATTCGAGATATATGCCCTTGATGGTCAGCACCCCAGATATTGATAACTTTATCAAACTTGCGCTCCAAAAACTTGTTATAGTGATAAGCAATATCTAAGGCAAAATAGGTAGGAGAACCATCGCTACGCACCATCACATTGTCCTTATCCTCACCCAGGGCAGTAGATACAAACCAGGTAGCGCCTTCCTTTTCAGCTATGTAGCCCCCTTGATGCAGGAGCGAGAGTGCCCTCTGGTATTGACCATTATCGTACAGGCTCTGCTCACTGAACCAGACATCAAAGCTCACCCCTAAAAGCTCGAGGTCGCTCTTGATTAGCGCTATAAGCTTAACCAAACCTATATGCCCTAGCTGTGATAGTGCCTCTTTCAACGGAAGGGAGAGAAACCTGTCTCCCTCCTCAGCAATAATCTCCTCGGCCAGGTCAACCACATAGTTACCAAGGTAGCCATCGGATGGCATCTCGGCATCAATGTCCAAACACTGCTGATAACGCGCATAGAGTGAGCGATAAAAGGCATCTATCTGGCTGCCAGCATCATTAACATAATACTCCTTCTCCACCCTATAGCCAGCAGCGGCAAAAACATTGGCCAAGGTACTACCCAGAATAGCACCACGACCATGCCCGACATGTAGCGGTCCGGTGGGGTTGACGCTAACAAATTCTAATTGCACCCGGCTACCCTGCCCCAGGTCAATATTGCCATAGGAATCACCAGCCACCAAGATTGAACCTACTTGCCTAGTCAACCAATCACTCTTGAGGGTGAAGTTGATGAACCCTGGCGGCGCCACAGCAATACTACCAATCTCAGGGCTGGGAGCTATAAGCTCTACCATATCCTGAGCAATTGTTAACGGGTTGAGTCCAGTTGCCCGAGCTAATTTCAAGGGCAAACTTGAGGCATAATCTCCGTATTCAGGATTCTGGGGGTGCTCTACTACAATCTCAGGTAAAGTGACTGAAGGCAGCTTACCCAGCTCCTGTGCCTTGCTTGCCGCCTGTGTCAATAATTCTATAAGCCTTTGCTTAATCATTGTTACCACGCTACTTTTATGCCCAAATTATAGCACAATACCAGTTAAAAAGAGAGGAGGAAATTCGGTTATCAATGGCTCCTCAAGTCATTCAATAGATAGAACTCCGGGTATGATTTTCAAGGTGGTGTTCGCCTTCGTTTAGATAGCCTTGGTCACCGTTGCACAAAACGATGAAATATTAAATGCAAGACGACCGGATAGAAAAACTCCTAAAAGGCACTATAGTAACCGCACTGACAGGAGTTTATCAGGGGGTGACTTCAGCTGACTGTTCTATCCACCTGATTCCTTAGTTACCGGAACTATCAGGAGCTTCAACCGGTAGACTAATGTACTTCTCAACAACTTTACGGAAATGATATCCGTAGACGCTAAGGCTTATCGAAAGGGGAAATTTGCGCGGTTGCTTTAGCAGGGTCGAAAGGAATAACTTCCAGTAGTATCTTCTTCCCTTTTCTCTGATACCCAAAAACCATATAGATTTAACCAATGCCCTGATATGGCAAAATTGTAGTCTGCCTGCTATTTCCCCTCGAGGTTTATATTCTCTTAAAAATGTTTTGACCCGTTCGTAATAATGCCTGGGGGAATAGATTGTATTGAGAATGTGTTTATAGCCATTAATGAGTGTTTCATAGTTCATCTTAGGAATGAAGTTTATGGAACAGTCGGTATTGTCCCCGGAAATGCCCTCTAATAGGCGGTTCTCCTTTTTTAAACGCTGGTATAGTCTGGTACCAGGAGGAGCATTCAACAAACCGACCATTGCGGTAACAATACCACTCTTTTGAATGAAGCTGATTTGGTTCTTAAATATGGAGAGTGGGTCACTATCAAAGCCGACAATAAAACCCCCCTGCACCTCCAAACCACGGTTTTGAATCTTCTTGACCAAAGCCACTAAATCACGATTTATATTTGTAAACTTATTACACTCAACCAGACTTTCCTCATTTGGGGTTTCAATGCCGATGAATACAGCACTAAACCCGGCATCGACCATCAATTTCATTAATTCTTCATCATCAGCAAGATTTATAGATGCTTCTGTAGACAGGGCAAAGGGATACTTCTTCCCCCTCCTCCACTCAATTATTGCCGGTAGTATTTCCGACTTTAGTTTTCTCTTATTACCAATGAAGTTGTCATCAACAATAAATACGCCACCTCGCCAGCCTCGCTGATATAGTGCTTCCAGTTCTGCTAGCATCTGTTCTTTATCTTTAGTTCGTGGCTTATGTCCGTTTAATACGATAATATCGCAGAATTCACAATTAAAAGGGCATCCCCGAGAATATTGAGCACTCATTGATGAATAGTTCTTCATGTTAATGAGGGACCATAGTGGGATAGGGGTCTTTCTTATGTCCGGTCGCTTGTCTGAGGCGTAAATATGCTGGGCACACCCTTTCTCCAGATCTTCTAAAAAGGGTGGCATTGTGACTTCAGCTTCGCCGAGGACAAAGTGGTCTACCCCATCAAATTCTTCGTATCCGGTAGCAAAGAGGGGGCCGCCGGCAACAATCTTGGTGTTCAGTTTCTTACATCGGGTAATAACTTCCTTCACCGAATTTTGTTGCACTACCATGGCACTGATAAACACATAGTCAGCCCATTTGATATCTTCGTCAGTCAGTCTGGTTACATTCATATCTACTAACTTTTTCCCCCACTCACCGGGGAGCATTGCTGCTATAGTTAATA
>JADHWY010000021.1 GCA_016783245.1 Dehalococcoidales bacterium
ACAAGCATGATTTGAGGCTTAATTGAAGCCTCAAGAAAATGGCGCAGGACAGGAGAAGTAATATAGTAGGGGAGGTTAGCCACCACCTTATAGCTATTTATAGCTTGGGGAAATCTGTCCTTTTGCCCCTCAAGTAAAGTCGCTGGCTCAACCTGAAGTACATCATCGTTGATGATAGTAATATTATCAAAAGAAGCCAGGGTTTGCTTTAACAAGGTCGCCAGTTTGCTATCTAGCTCAATAGCAACTACCCACCCGGCTTGTCTGGCTAGCTCCTTAGTCAGCACACCTAAGCCAGGACCTACTTCCACAATAACATCGGCAGGGGTAAGCTCTGCTGCCGAAGCAATAAGCTCAAGCACCTCCCCATCAATAAGGAAGTGCTGTCCCAGTCCTTTTCTCGCCCGAAGGTCAAAGTGGCGCAGTAACCTCCTGGTTTGAGCCAAGAGTGAGCTTGCCTTCAAGTTACGCCTTCTATCAGCCACCTTACCCCCATCTAAGCCATAGCATAACCACCGTCCACGCTGATAGCTTGCCCTGTTATCCAGCTAGCCGCATCTGAAGCCAGAAATACCACAGCATTGGCTACATCCTCAGCCCTGCCCAATCGGCGCAGAGGATAGGCTTTAGCCATCTTCTCTTTCACCTCGGGTGTCATCTTGTAAAACAACCCGCCACTGCGCCACATACTCTCTGCTCCTATCTCCTCCTCACTGACAGGAGGGGCTGTTCCCAGACAAAGCACATTGATATTAAGCCCGTAGCGCCCGACCTCCCTAGCCAGCGATTTAGAAAAGGCGATGACTGCCCCTTTGGCTCCGGCATAAACCACCTCTCTATATTCACCAATCTTACCGGCATCAGAGGCAAGGCTAATAATCTTGCCGCTCCGCTGAGCAACCATATGGTCAATCACGGCTCTAGCACAATTAATCACACTCCAGTAATTGGTATCCACCTCCTTCACCCACTCCTCCCTAGTCTTCTCAATAAACAGCCGGTCATATATCCACCCCACACAGTTCACCAGGACATCCAGCCGTCCCAACTCATTCAGTGTCCTTTTGACCATAGCCTGGCACTGCTCGGCCTTGGTTACATCGGTCTTAACCACCACTACTTTGCCCCCTTGCTTCCTGGCTAACTCAGCCGTTTTCTCCGCCTGCACTTCATCTATATCAGCAATCACTATATCCGAACCCTCTCTGGCAAAAGCCAGGACTATACCACGACCAATATTTGAGGCACCACCAGTAACAATGGCTACCTTTGTAGCTAATCCTAGCTCCATCTTTCAGCTATCCCCTTCTACAAAAACTCTTGAGGTCGTGCACCTGCCCTCGACCCTGCCCAATAGCTTGCTTGAGCCAGCCAGCTCCAACCAGGTAACCCTACGGCACCCAGGGCTTCTATTTACCGCTGCTTCCTCCCGGACCTGACGGGGTTCATAGGACTCTGCCGCGTAGGACCCAGCCTTCAACACCACTTAGCCCAAGTAGTCCCACCAGACAAAAGCCTCAAGCAGGAATTCGACCCCGCTATAGCGGATTGCGAGTGCAGGGCACCGCTAGCTCCCCGTCTAGCACGACCTCAATAGAATGCTAATCTGTGCCCACCGCTTTGTCAAGCAAAAATAGGAAGCCCAAGGCAACCTTGGGCTTCCTATAAAACTCGATAGACTTAACCTATTTCTTAGGTTTAGCAAAGACTGTTTCCATCAACTCCTCATCATACTGGTGCCCTTGAGCTATAAGCTGGCGGTACTTGATGAAATCTATGGTCCTAGTTCCTGTTAGGTCTGAGGTGTTGAAAGCATTAAAGCCAAGCCACGCCTCGGCATTCATATTGGCTGCCAGCCAATACATGGAATGCACCTTTGTCGCATCCCAGAAGAACTTCTTCTTCATTCTTATGGATTCAACGGTCATCATTACACAGAGAGGCATGAGGTTGGTTATGGTCCAGACCACTCTATTTATAAAGTCGTCTAATAGTGACCAGTCCGTTTTGAGCCCCTTTAGAGTTCCTGTAGCCTGCTTAAATTCATCCCCTTTCTTGAACTCACCGTAAGCTATCTCCCCGTTCTCCACATACTTGTCAGTGATAACCCTTGGGTCTCTGACCCACTCCCCTTTGTCATTCTTCTTAATCGGGATAGCTTTGGTGACAAGCCCCAGTCTTTCCATCTTGTAGGCACTCCACATTTCATTGGAGAAGCAGTTCCACATTGCCTGTTCCATACTGAGGTTCCAGGGCAGGAAGTCACTAGAGCCGCCGGTCGGAGTAGAACCATGCCTGGTGCCTGCCTGCCCAAAACCGGCAGTATCAGCAGCGATGGTAAGGTCACAGGCTTGACCAATTTCCTGACCACCAGCTATCCTCATACCGTTACACCGGCAGATTACCGGGACTCGGCTCTTTAAGATGCCATCCACCATACCAGAAAAAAGGTCCATATAGTCGGCATATTCCTTTGGTCTCTTGGTGTAATACTCGGCATATTCTTTGGTATTACCACCAGTGCAGAATGCCCTATCGCCAGTGCCAGTAAATATGGTGGCGACCATACTCCTGTCCATTGAGGCCTTGTGCATCCCGGCAATAACCCCCTTTACCATCTCAGTAGTATAGGAACCAAACTGGTCGGGGTTATTGAGGGTTATCCAGGCGGTATAAAGACCGTCAATCGTCTCGCCGGTATTCGGGTTAACCAGTGGCTTCTTCTCAAAGATGGTGCATGGTGGCTCAGTGCCGAAGTGCTCATCGCCAAAAATCTGGTGGTCTTTTAACACATTGTCTCTTGGTACCCAATCTAACGCCATTTTTACTTCTCCCTCCTTAATTTTTTTTCAGAAATCCGGGGTTAATACTATTCGCTTCGTCAGCCCACCCTTATGAGCTTCCTCATATACTTCCTTTATTGTACTCATCGGTCTTGTCTCAACAAAAGGCTCTATCTGTATCTTGCCATCCAGAACCATCTTGAGAACCTCAGGATAGTACTTAGGCAGACAGCCCCATGAGCCCATAATATCAGCATCAAATGCCATTAACCTGGAAAGAGCATATTCGTTCTTCTGCATGCCGAAGCCACATATCACCATTTTGCCGATAAATGATAGTAGCTCCAGAGCAATTGCCTGACCAGCCTCAGTGCCAGTCCACTCAAAAACCTTCCAGCCGTAGTTTGATGGTAGTCCCTTCTCCTTACAATAACCGCGAAATTCATCCCGAATGTCTCTGGGGCTTTTGTCCACCGAGCTAATAACATGGGTGGCACCGAAGTTCAGGGCTCTCTTCAGCTTCTCCGGGTTTCGTGCAATGCCAATTATTTCCCTAGCGCCCAAAGCCGCACAAGTCTGGGTGGCATATACACCAAGACCGCCGGTAACCCCGACAATAATAGTTAAATCCCCGGGCTTAACCTCAGCCCTCATTGCCGCCTGATAGGGTGAGGTTACCGCATCGGCAATCACTGCAAAATGCGAAAGGGGTACCCCCTTCCTATCCGGAATCTCACACAAATCTTGGGAAGGGACCACAATATGGCTGGAATTGCCGCCGTAAATCCCCATGCTATTCCCAGGCATCTTCTGTGCCAGGCAGCGGTTTCCTCTACCAGCAGCACAAATGGAGCAATTATTGCACGGCATCACTGCTGGTATAATCACCTCCTTGCCCAGCCATTTATCATCACCAGCTACTACGATGCCACTGATTTCATGCCCCAGGGTAAGGGGCGGTTTGTTTACCGTGGGCACGCCGTCATAAAAAAAGCCCAGGTCAGTATGACATACACCACAGCCAGCAATTTCAACCAGCACCTCACCAGGCTCGAGCTCAGGGACATCAATACCTGTTCTAGCCAGTTTGCCAGGCTCTACCATCTGCCAGGTTTCAATTTTGTCAGGTATTTTCGCCATAGCCTTTTACCTCCTCACTCTACAATCTCTTAATAAATCCAAGGAGCAAAACTCAACCCTTTACTTTTTGATTCATCACCTCCTCGCTAGAAATTTTCGTGAGCTACGATTCAGGAAATCCAAGTAGTAATTTTATCGTCTGAGCCCGCCCATGTCAACAATAGAGGGTATGGCTTAACATAGTTACACACCGCGACTCAGACGAGCCACCAAGCGCATAGGTAACCCTTGCTCTACCATCCTGGCTTGAGTGGCACCAACATTATAAGAGACACGGTAGAGCTCGACCTGGCTGGTTTCGCTATCATAGATAGCATAGCTTGCCCGAGGGTCACCATCCCTAGGTTGTCCTACGGCACCGGGATTGATAATCAACCGTTCCTTACCCAGCATCAGCACCTTATTAGTTGGGAACTGGCTGAAGTAACAAGAACCAGCGTGATTATACCTAAACACTAGGGGAACATGAGAATGACCCACCAGGCAAAACTTCGACTTAAAGTGAGCAAAATTTTCCTTAGCAGCACTGATTGACAGGATATATTCCCAAATAGGCTCCCTCGGGCTACCATGCACCAGAGTAAAATCGTCCCTCTCAATAACCAGTGGCAGACCCCTAAGATAGGTTATATCCCGCGGGGTCAGTTTCGTTGCTGTCCATTGACAGGCAGCGGCAGCATCGGGATTAAATTCAAAGGTATCTATTTTGCCTATTGCTGCCCAATCGTGATTTCCAGCTACACAAACATGGTTAGTCTGGCGTAAGAGCTCAATGCACTGGTGCGGGTCTGGTCCATAGCCAACAATATCCCCCAAGCACCACACCTCCTCCACCTCTCCTCTATGCTCCATATCAACCAGCACTGTCACGAAAGCTGTAAGATTGGCATGAATATCAGCAATAATGGCGTAGCGCATCCGTATTAAACAATATACCAGCTTTTTCACCATATAGCTAGAGTCAAGTTGTGACCCAGATATAGGCATGCTATAATTTTGCCATGAAGGTTTCAGAGCTGGGGGAGTTTGGGCTGATTGACCTCCTGGCCAAAATGGCAAATGCTTCCCAAGATAATCAGATAGCACCTTGGCAACAGCTCTTAATTGGCATCGGTGATGATGCTGCTGCCTGGCAAGGTGATGCCTCAATACAGCTAGCTACCGTCGATTCCTTCATTCAGGATGTCCACTTTCCTTCAGGTATAGCTCCATGGAACGAACTAGGCTGGAAAGCACTGGCAGTTAACCTGAGCGATATCGCGGCCATGGGTGGATTACCCAGATACGCATTGGTGTCATTAGCCTTGCCTGACAATACAGAAGTGGACGATGTTACCGCCCTCTACACCGGGATGATTGAGCTAGCACAGCAATATGGAGTAGCCATAATTGGTGGAGATATCAGCAGCGCGCCTTTAGTTGCTATTACTATTACCATTCTTGGTAACACCAAAAGTCAGGATAAACATATACTCACCCGCTCAGCCGCCAAGCCAGGAGAGCAAGTAGCGGTTACTGGCGAGCTGGGGGCTGCTGCCGCTGGACTGGAGATGCTCACCAAAAAGCTCCAATTTGACCCTCAAGCCACTGCCTGTTTTAAGGGGGCTTTCCTTCACCCCTACCCCCGAATAGCTGAAGGCCAACTGCTAGTAGAGCAAGGGGTGAAGACAGCTATAGATTTGAGCGATGGGCTGATTTCAGACCTGAAACAGATATGTAAAGCCAGTCAGGTCAGCGCCCAAGTGAAGATTGACCGCGTGCCTATTGAGCCTATGGTTAAAGCCGAGTTCGGTGAGAAATCCCTTGAACTGGCATTATCAGGAGGGGAGGACTACGAACTTTTGTTTACTGGAAGGGCTGAGGTTATAGATAGGGTAAAAAAGGCAGCCTTCTACCCGATAACGGTAATCGGTGAAATCATAGCCGGTAAGGAAGGAGGGGTAACCCTAATTGACAGCCAGGGAAATCCGACTGATCAGGGCAAGGCGGGGTGGGAGCACTTCACTATAAGATGAACCACCTTGAGATAATCAGCCATAGCCCTGAGCAGACCCAGAAATTTGGAGTCCGTATTGGTGAGATAGCCTTGCCGGGTGATATCTTCCTCTTGGTGGGAAACTTGGGAACGGGGAAGACCTGCCTCACTCAGGGTATTGCCCGGGGGCTGAATATTGAGGAGTATGCTGTCAGCCCCTCCTTTGTGGTAATTAGGGAGCTTCATGGCAGGTTGCCTTTATATCACATAGATTTCTACCGGCTCGACCACTTAGAAGAGATTGCACAACTCGGTCTGGATGATTATCTATATGGCAATGGTGTTTGCGTAGTGGAATGGGCGGAAAAGGGGGTGAATTTGCTGCCAGTGGAGCACCTGCTAATTGAAATAAGCTATCTTTCCGATACCGAGCGTAGCTTTGAACTCAAGCCCAGAGGCAAGCGCTACCGCAAAATAGTGGCACAACTGAAACACCTCTCCCTCAACTCATAGAAAGGGCTACCAATGCAACTGACTATAGATACTTCAACAGATACCGCCAGCATCGCTCTGGTTCAAGATGGCGAAGTGCTAGCCGAGTCAACCTGGCGCTGCAGGCAAAACCATACCGTCGAACTATTACCACACCTGGCTCACCTGCTAAATAAGACTAAAGTCGGTCTTCAATCTATCAGTTGTGTTATCGTGGCTAAAGGACCGGGGAGCTTCAATGGATTGCGAGTAGGAATTAGCACCGCCAAGGGGCTAGCCTTCAGTCTGGGAATCCCAATCATTGGCATCGGCAACTTGGAGGTAGAAGCCTACCGACACGCCGAAACCGGTTTGCCTATCTGCCCGATATTCGATGCCGGCAGAGGAGAGATTGCCACTGCTATATACCAAAAGAAGGACAACAAGTGGTGCCAACTTGCTAGTGAGCACATAACCACCATTGAAGCTTTATGCTCAGAGATAACCACCAAAACCATATTTTGTGGGGAATTTGTGCCACTTATCGCCAACCAACTAAGGAAGCAGCTTAAGCAAAGGGCAATAATACCCACCACCGAATTGCGACGAGCCAGCTTGCTGGCTGAACTGGGAAGGCAGCGGCTGGAGGCAGGCGATTATGACAACCCTGCCACCCTACAACCGCTATACCTCAGGCGACCAGCAATTACCAAACCCAAACACCGATAATAATCAGGATGGAGACGAAAATGGCAAACTGGCCCCAAGTATCGATTGATACGGAAAAGGAATTCAATATGTGTTTTGCCTGTGGGCAGAAAAACCCCATTGGCTTGAAATTAAATTTTGATTGGGATGGCAAATCGGCCAGGGCAGAGTTTACCCCCAATAAGTTTCATCAAGGTTGGTCAGGACTGGTTCATGGCGGAATTATAAGTTGCCTCCTTGATGAGGCTATGAGCTACGTCACCCTATTTGAAGGGGTAAACAGCTTAACCGCCAAAATGCAAACCAGGTTTAGACGCCCAGCCCAGATAGACGAGCCCCTCATTATCACCGCATCTTTAACCAAAAAGACCAGAAAGCTGGTTGAGGCTAAAGCAGAAATATCACTCAAGGATAGCACGCTGGTAGCCGACAGCACAGCTACCATGTTTATCCTCAATCAAAGGGAGGAAAGGCCAAAAAGCAATGTCTAAAATCGAGGCTAAGGCAGTTATCTGGGATATGGATGGAGTAATTGCCGATACTGCTCCGTATCACCTCAGCGCCTGGCAGGAGGTCTTCCAAGAAATGGGGGTGAAGTTCACCAAAGAGGATTTCAGGCACAGCTTCGGTCAAAGAAATGATACTATAATTAGAAACACCATGGGCGAGGAAACATCGCAGGAGGAGATAGATGCCATCTCTGGTAAAAAAGAGGCTAGCTTCCGCCGCAGAATAGAGCAGAACCTCAAGCCGTTGCCCGGTGTGATAAAGCTAATAACATCTCTCAAGAAGCATGGTTTTAAGATAGCCCTGGCTTCATCAGCCCCCATAGAAAATATCCAGTTGCTCAGCACAGGTCTGGGCATAGAAAATTACTTCCAGACCATCATCAGTGATAAAGATGTAACCGAAGGTAAACCCAGCCCACAGGGTTTCCTATTGGCTGCCCAAAGATTAGGTGTTGAGCCAAAGAAGTGCATTGTAATTGAAGATTCTGTGGCTGGAGTTACCGCGGCTAAGAGAGCCGGCATGCATTGCCTGGCTATCACTAATACCCACCCCAGGCGGAGCCTGAAGCAGGCTGAGTTCATAGTTGACACACTGGAGGCAGTAACAGCGAATGATTTAGAGGGGCTTCTTAAACCCGTAGAATAGGAGCTTAATCATGGAAAAGTCTTTAGTTCTAATCAAACCCGACGCTATGCAGAGAGGGTTAGCTGGTACTATTATCTCTCGTCTGGAGAATCTAGGGCTGAAGCTAGTGGCAATGAAGATGCTTCACCCGGATAAAGCCTTAGCCCAACAACACTACGCTATCCACAAGGATAAACCCTTCTATGAGAGCTTGGTGAATTATATTAGCTCAGCTCCAATAATTGCCTGTGTCTTTGAGGGTAAACGAGCTGTGGAAGTAATCAGAAAAACGATGGGGGGAACTGACCCAGCCAAGGCTGATGCGGGAACTATAAGGGGTGATTTCGGCTTGGATATTGAACGAAACACCATTCATGGCTCGGATTCAGCAGCCACTGCCGAAAAGGAAATCAAACTGTTCTTTTCTGAGGATGAAATGTTCAGCTATTGAATCCTGAGCACTGGGATAGCCTGGCTCCACAGCTCATCCAGCTGGTAGTATTCCCGCTCAAAGGGAGCAAAAATATGAACAATAATATCGCCAAAATCAAGCAAGAGCCATCCAGAGTCTATAGTCCCTTCATGATGATGAGGTAAGATGCCCTCCTGCTTCAATCTATGCCCAACTTCATCATAGATAGCTGAAATCTGCCTCTCGGAATCGCCACTACATATCACGAAATAATCGGCAAAGCTGCACACACCCCGGGCATCCAGCAACACGACATTACTTGCCTGCTTATCACTGGCCGCCTCTACTGCCTTGCGCGCTACTTCTATCGCTTCCAGAAGCTGGCCTCCATGCACTAAAGCTTATTTAATATTATATCATAATCTCGGAAGTTCTGAGTTGACGAGTATTCGTTTTCTATCACCCGCCACTATGATACAATATGTTAACCATTCAGAAAGCCAGGGGATAATCTAAATGGCAGGACTGCTTTTTGGAACTGGTGGCACTCCACATAGCTCCAAGACCTTGTCCACCATAGACGGAATTAAGCGCATTGCCGAGCTTGGGCTTGGCTGCATGGAGCTGGAGTTTGTCCAAGGGGTAAAAATGGGCGAGGCAGGAGCTCGGCTGGTTGCAGAAACGGCTGCCAAGGAAGGCATAAAGCTATCAGCTCACGGTCCCTACTTCATCAACCTTAATGCCCGTGAGCCACAAAAGATAATCGCTAGTCAGGAGAGAATACTTCAGACTGCCCGCATTGCCGCTATATGTGGGGCGCAAAGTGTTGTTTTCCACGCTGCCTACTACCTCGGCGACTCACCGGAGAAAACCTACAGTGCGGTGAGGAAACACCTAGGAGAGGTAATGAACCAGCTTAAACGGGAAAATAATCGGGTATGGATTAGACCAGAGGTCATGGGTAAGCCCAGTCAGTTTGGAACCCCAGAAGAAGTGCTCAACTTATGCTCTGAGCTTGAGGGGGTAGCTCCCTGTATGGACTTTGCCCATTGGCATGCCCGAACCGGGGAGTTCAATTCCTACCCAGAGTTTGCCTCCGTTCTCCAGCAGATTAAACAGTGGCTGGGAGATGAAGCCCTAGATAATATGCATATCCATATCTCTGGTATTGCTTATGGTAAAAAGGGGGAAATAAAACACCTTAACCTAAAAGAGTCAGATTTACAGTATGTCGAACTTCTCAAAGCGCTAAAGGACTATGAAGCCAAGGGTTTAGTAACCTGCGAGAGCCCTAACCTGGAAGAGGATGCCCTCCTCCTCCAGGAAACCTATAATAACCTCTGAAAACAGACTAGCACCGATTTCTTGTGTCAGACTGTGGAATTAAATTTTTTCCCATTCGCAGCTATTTTTGGTATAATATAACTATTAGAGATAACAAGACAAGTTACTAAAGCTGAGGTGAAGGATGAGGTCAAGTTGGATGCGTAATGGCTTAATATATGTCATCATTCTGGTTGCTGCTGTATTTCTCTTCTCTCAACTTTTCCCCACACCTGGAAAACCGACTGAAATCGGCTTGGAGAAAGCCATAGCCATGTCACAAAACGGTGAGATAGCTGAGATTATAGTGGACGATGATGAGCTGCTCATTACAACTACCGAGGGCACAAAGCTAAAAACTTCTGTAGGTATCCTTACATTGGTTGAGCTTCAAGAACTCGGGCTTAAGCTTGATGGAGTAGACTATGAAGTAAAAGCATCAGGATTTGACTGGGGTGGATTACTAATAGGTTTCATTCCCCTGCTACTCTTTGGCGCTCTATTGTTCTTCCTATTTCGCAGGGCACAAGGGGCTAATAGCCAAGCTATGAGTTTTGGTCGTAGTCGAGCCCGACTTTTCCCGGCTGACAGGCCAACAGTAACCTTTGATGATGTAGCCGGGGTAGAGGAAGCCAAGCAGGAGTTGCATGAGGTAGTAGATTTCCTCAAGTCGCGTGAGAAGTTTCAGAGCCTGGGGGCACGCATCCCCAAGGGGGTATTGCTAATAGGTCCGCCGGGCACAGGGAAGACGCTAATGGCTCGGGCAATAGCTGGTGAAGCCGGGGTGCCCTTCTTTTCTATCAGTGGAAGCGAATTTGTCGAGATGTTTGTTGGCGTTGGTGCCTCCAGGGTGCGTGACCTCTTTGACCAGGCTAAACGCAACACCCCGTGCATTATCTTCATTGATGAAATTGATGCCGTAGGGCGTCATCGTGGCGCTGGGCTGGGTGGCAGCCATGACGAGAGGGAACAAACCCTCAACCAGATTCTGACGGAGATGGATGGCTTTGACACCGATACTAGCGTAATTGTTCTGGCGGCTACCAACCGACCTGATATTCTAGACCCAGCTCTACTTCGCCCCGGTCGTTTTGACCGGCGAGTAGTCCTTGACCGACCAGATATTAACGGTCGAACAGCAATCCTTAAGGTTCACTCCAATGGCAAGCCACTAGATAAGGCAGTCAATTTGGAGGTGCTAGCTAAGGAGACGGCTGGTTTCAGTGGTGCTGACCTAGCTAACCTAGTCAATGAGGCAGCCATTCTGGCTGCCAGGCGGGGCAAGAAAGCCATTGAGATGCAGGAGTTTGAGGAATCTATAGACCGTGTTATTGCTGGTCCGGAGAGGAAGAGTCGGCGGATAAGCCCCCAGGAAAAGAAGATTAGTGCCTATCACGAGGCAGGACATGCCCTTGTTGCCAAAATGCTGCCTAATGCTGACCCGGTGCATAAAATCTCTATAGTAGCCCGGGGTATGGCGCTTGGTTATACCAAGATGCTGTCGGAGGACCGATACCTGATGACCCGCTCCCAATTCAAGGATATGATAGCCACTTTGCTGGCTGGTCACACTGCTGAGAAGTTGACCTTCAATGAAATGAGCACAGGAGCTCAAGATGACATTGAGCGAGCCACCAAGCTTGCCCGCAAGATGGTAACTGACTACGGAATGAGTGATAAACTGGGACCGCGAACCTTCGGGCACAAGGAGGAATTGGTCTTCCTCGGTCGTGAAATCTCTGAGCAAAGGGACTATAGCGAGAAGGTAGCCCAGCAGATTGATGAGGAAGTTCACAATATCATCCAGCAGGCCTATAAAGTAGCCAGGCAGATTCTAACCAAAAACAAACCGAAGTTAGTGCAACTTGCTGAAAAACTCATTGCCCAAGAGACCCTGGAGGGCGAAGAGTTAAACGCACTATTTAACGAAACCACTCCCAAACCTACCCTGGAGCCTACGGTCACACCTACTCCCGTATCAGTGAAGGCTCCAGCCAAAACCAAGCCTGTGCCCAAGAGAGCCTCAGCCATACCCCAACCCCTCCCGAAACAAGCCCCAGCTACACCTGATTAGGAATGGGACAAGCCACTCAAATGTCCAAAGCAAAAATCCCTCCAAAACTCCCTGACAGGAGAGGCTGCTGCTAAATGTCACAGAGAGGTATTAGCATGATTGAGATTACAGAAAAGCCTATTTCCCCCGAGCTTGTAGTCGATAAAGTTAAAAGCGACACGAGTGGTTGTGCGGTTACCTATATTGGCTTGATTCGCAATTACTCGCAAGGCAAACAGGTTCTTTCAGTGGAATACGAAGACTCAAGGCATAAAGCTAAAGACAGCTTGCAACAAATAGCCAAGGAAATCGGACAAAAGTGGCAACTGGATAATTTAGCTATATGCCACAGAGTGGGTAAGCTAAAAGTGGGAGATATCAATGTAGTTATTGCCGTAGCTTCTGCCCACCGTCAGGAGGGCTTTGCCGCTTGCCAGTACGCTATCGACCGATTTAAAGAGATACCGCCGACAAAGAAGAGGGAAACCTACACGGACGGTAGTGTTTGGGTTGAGGGAGAGTGATAATCAACGAGCTTCTCTCCCTATTATCTTATCTTTTCCGACTAATCACCAAGTCGGCTAAATCTTTTAACGCCTGGCGGCTGGTATTATCAGGTAGCAGCCCAAGCTTGTGGCAAGCCCTGGCGCAATAATCTGAAGCAACTGCATAGCATTCTTGAACGATTGGCGAGTTGCAAACTAACTCTATCGCTTGTTTTATTCTTTCCTGCTTATCCCCTTCCGGCATATCATTACTGCTAAACAACTCCTTCACTGGGTTATCATCAGGATAGCGCTCCAAGAGGAGCATTGCTGGCAAGGTAAGCGTTCCCTGAGCTAAATCTGAGCCTACTGGCTTGCCCATTTCCTCCTCGGTCCCAATAAAATCCAATACATCATCTACAATTTGGAAGGCGATACCAAGGTTATAGCCATACTCTCTTAGAACCTCGATTGACTCTTCTGGAGCCTGGCTTAAGATAGCGCCTGACTCGGTAGCCATGGAGAACAAGGAGGCGGTTTTGCTGGAAATCCTTTGCAAGTAGTGGTCACGGGTTTGCTCCAGATTAAAAGCATCAAAGCTCTGGTCTAACTCCCCACCGGAAATAGTCTGAAGGATCTGGCTAAAAAGCTTTATCACCCGCAGATTCCCGGTAGAAGCGACAAACTCCCCCGCCTTAGCAAACAAGTAATCCCCCAGGAGTATCGCCTTATCCTCCCCCCACACCTCATTAATCGTTGGTCTACCACGGCGAACTGGAGAGTTGTCAATAGCATCATCATGCACCAGGGTAGCCGTGTGCATAAGCTCAACGGCGGTAGCCATAGGCAGAAGTAGGTCAAGGTTGTAGTGACAAAACTTGCCTGATAGTAAAGTAAGGGCTGGTCGGATTCCCTTGCCACCTGCTAGAATATAACTCGATAGCTCAGCCAAACCGGGGGAATCAACCTCGCTGACAGACTTTATCTGGCTCTCCACCCTGGCTAAATCTTCCTGAACCAGCTTATAAATCTCGCTTAACTGCAAGGATCTCCCCCTCAATATGAGTATATAAATCTACTAACATCGGACTTGCCCCAGCCGACCAGTCTCCTCATCGACCAGCTTCTCATCCAATTTAGCAAACAGGGGCATGGGAGAGAGTAACTTCTGCCCCGGTGATGGAAAACGCAGCTGCCAGCCATCATCTCC
>JADHWY010000022.1 GCA_016783245.1 Dehalococcoidales bacterium
TCTTATTCCCTGGGGGTTTTCAATGAATTAACCGATAGAATTACACCCCTGCTGATTAAACAGGGGAGAGAAGTGTTACCTATGTGCCCGGTCTAAAGTGTTACCTATGTCTCCGGTTGCACAAAGGGGATAGGGTTACTAAAGAGATATTAAAGAGGGTGAGGTTGGCAAATAACCACACAATGGGGTGCTAAAATGAGTAACTGGCAGGAGCTTGAGCACCAATACTTTATGACCACTGTGGAGCGTGTGCCCCTAACCATAGTTAGGGGGTGGGGGGCACAGGTGTGGGATGAGAATGGGCGGAAATACCTCGACTTTGTTGGTGGCTGGGCAGTTAATAGTTTGGGTCATTGCCACCCGGTGGTTACCAAGGCAGTCACCGAGCAGGCGAATATACTCATTCAAGCTTCCAATCAGTTCTATACCATTCCGCAGATTCGCTTGGCGGAGCTTTTAGTCCAGAATAGTTGTCTTGACAAGGTCTTTTTCTGCAATAGCGGCGCTGAAGCTAATGAGGGGGCAGTAAAGCTAGCCCGGCGTTATGGGCAGCGCTATCTGGATGGAGCCTATGAGGTTATTGCCACCATCGGTTCCTTTCACGGTCGCACCCTAGCTATGGTGGCGGCTACCGGTCAGGCTAAATTCCAGCAGCTATATATTCCTCTGCCCACCGGCTTTGTTAATGTGGAGTATAATAATATCGAAGCCATTAAGTCAGCCACTACCAATCAAACCTGTGCTGTGATGGTGGAACCGGTGCAGGGGGAAGGTGGGGTCAACTTGCCTGATGATAGTTATTTGACCGCAATACGGGCTTGGTGTGACCAAAAGGGTATTTTGCTTATTCTGGATGAAATTCAAACTGGCATAGGTCGAACGGGGACACTCTTTGCTTACGAGCAATATGGCGTTGAACCTGATATAATGACACTGGCTAAGGGTTTAGCTAGCGGCGTGCCCATTGGTGCTCTTCTGGCTAAGGATAGGGTGGCTGTGTTCACTCCTGGGGAACATGGCTCTACTTTTGGTGGTAATCCGTTAGCCTGTGCTGCTGGCTATGCTACAGTAAAATTTGTTATTGATAGTGATATAGCTGGGAGGGCAAAGGTGGTGGGACAGTATCTTATCGACGGGCTGGAAGGCTTAAAGCAAAAATTCCAGTTTATCACTGATGTTCGGGGGTGTGGATTGTTGGTGGCTATGGAGTTCAGTAGCGATATCGCCCAGTCATTGGTGATGGCTTGCCTTGATAGGGGCTTATTGGTTAACCGGCTGAAGCCCAACGCCCTGCGCTTTATGCCCCCCCTTATTATCGGTACTGAGGAAGTTGATGAGGCGTTGGGCATTTTAGACAGCGCATTATCCAGCGTTATCAGCTAGAGATAAAATAGTAAGAGGTTTTAATGGTGAGTAAGATTCGCAGGCTTGGAATAGTAATAGCGTTAGGACTAGTCCTGTTGCTTGGTATTGGGGTGCTGGCTGCCTCGTATACAGAGTCCGGGGTAACCTGTATGATTGGGGCTGAAGGTCTTCCCCTTTCGCCTTCTGACTTTTCGGTTGTGCCGCAATCCGTGGTGGACGATGCCACCGGGCTAGCTACACAGCTATTCGGAGATTGCCAGGAGGAATGCGATGATTTTGTGAATCAGCTATTGGCAGTATATTCGGAGGCCGAGGACAAGGATTTTGTTGTAATCTTTAACTCGGGTGGTTGGGGGTGGAATTTAGTGGAGGATTCCCCTGGTTGGTGGAGTATTTTTAACGGCATTGAATCTGAGCTAGAAAGCGCAACTTATACATCATTAAAGCTGAACTATCTGCGGGCGGTTGATGGCTTTCGGGGGCGCTTTGATGAGGTTGGGGGGATGATAACTGGCTATCAATCAAAGGCTAAGGATTTAGCCTGTAGAGCCGAGTTTCTCACCACCCATATTCCAGACCTTAAGGTTATCCTGGCTGGTGAAAGCACCGGCGCTGTTATCACTGATAGGGCGATGGAAATTCTGGCGGATAATTCACAGGTTTATAGCATTCAGACGGGTCCTCCTTTCTGGCACCAGACTGCTATGTTGGAAAGGACACTGGTTATGAATGGTAACGGGATAATCCCTGATTCCGTTAACCAGGGGGATTTTCTTAGTATAGCTTCGGGCTACTTTGAAAGTTGGTTTGGTTTATCGGAGCCAGAGGATGATTTTGGCACTACCCCCCACTATATAGCAGCACCGGGGCACGACTACTGGTGGCAATATCCTGAGGTTTGTTCTCAAATTACAAACTTTTTAAGACAAAATTTTAGGATTGAATAATGATGAGTCGCTAGCTCAACGGAGGTTCAAGGTGTCGGATAAAGTAGTTTTGGCTTACAGCGGTGGCTTGGATACATCAGTAGCTATCAGATGGCTCAAAGAAAGGTATGACCTGGATGTTATTGCCCTTAATGTTGATGTAGGTAATGAGCGAGATTTTTCCGCCGTTCGTCAGAAGGCGCTTGATATTGGGGCGGTGAAGGCACTGGTGACGGATGCCAAAGAGTTATTTGTAAACTATTTTGTTTTTCCGGCGCTACAGGCAGATGCTCTCTATGAGGGACAATATCCGTTGGCTACCGCCCTGGCTCGCCCGCTAATGGCTAAGCTGTTGGTGGATACAGCCCTGGAGGAAGGGGCTTCAGCCGTAGCTCATGGCTGCACCGGTAAGGGGAATGACCAGGTAAGGTTTGAGGTGAGCATCAGTGCCCTGGCAC
This sequence comes from Dehalococcoidales bacterium, assembly GCA_016783245.1. GTDB lineage: Bacteria > Chloroflexota > Dehalococcoidia > Dehalococcoidales > BS750m-G39 > BS750m-G39. The sequence goes on from JADHWY010000022.1 coordinate 2,750, forward strand.
CTAGCCTCAAAATTATCGCCCCGGCTCGGGAATGGGGCATGACTCGGGAAGAGTCCATCAACTATGCTCAGCGCTATGGCATTCCCGTGCCAGCTACTGCTGCCAGCCCCTATTCCATTGATGAAAACCTGTGGGGGAGGAGTATTGAATGCGGCGTTCTGGAAGACCCCTGGGTTGAACCACCTGAGGAGGTATTTGCCTGGACAAACTCACCTGGTGATGCCCCCAATGTGCCAGGCTATGTGGAGATTGGCTTTGAACAGGGCATCCCGGTTACCATTGATGGGCAGGAGATGGATGGCGTTAGCTTAATCCAGCGGGTGAACGAATTGGCTGGCAAGCACGGGGTAGGTAGGATTGACCTTTTAGAGAATAGGCTGGTGGGGATAAAGTCAAGGGAGATTTATGAAGCGCCGGCAGCTACCGTATTGCTACAGGCGCACCAGGCTTTGGAGGCTATGACCTTATCCAAGAACCAACTGCGTTTTAAGCAAAAGGTGGCTGTGGAATGTGCCGACCTCATCTATAACGGTCTGTGGTTTAGCTCACTGCATCAAGATTTGGCTGCCTATATTAAAAGCTCACAACGCTATGTTACTGGAACAGTGCGGCTCAAGCTATTCAAGGGAGGTTGCCAGGTAGTGGGGCGGAAATCGCCTAAGTCGCTGTATAGCTATGGTCTGGCTACCTATGATAAAGGCGACGAGTTTGACCAGAGCGCCTCCCCCGGCTTTATTCATATCTGGGGATTGCCGCTCAGAACCCAGGCGCAGGTGCAGCCACCAACTCAAGATGAGGGTCCGTTAAGCATTATGGCGCCAAAAAAGACAGAGGAAGATAATTAATGAGCCATATTCGTGGTCGCTTTCACGAGGCTGCCAATAAACTGGCGATAGAATATACCGCCTCTATCCCCTTTGACTGGCGTTTATATCGCCATGATATTACCGGGTCAATTGCCCACGCCAAGATGCTGGCAAAGCAGGGTATAATTTCAGATAAAGAGGCTGAGATTATTACTAAGGGGCTGGCTTCTATCGGGGAGGAAATAGAGCAGGGTAAATTTGAGTTTAAGCCCGAATTGGAAGATATCCACATGACTATTGAAGCTCGCTTACTTGAGAAGGTCGGTGAGGTGGGTGGCAAGCTCCACACCGCTCGCTCCAGAAATGACCAGGTGGCTCTGGATTTGCGCCTTTTTGCCAAGGAAGCAATCTCAGGCACCTTGGTCAAGCTGAGAGAATTTCAGCAGGCACTCATCAGCTTGGCTGAAGCCAATAAAGATATAATTATTCCTGGATATACCCATTTGCAGCCAGCGCAGCCGGTTTTGCTTGCTCATCACCTTTTAGCCTATTTTGAGATGTTCCAGCGTGATGTCGGCCGATTTAGTGATTGCCTCAAGCGCACCGATGTCATGCCCTTGGGTAGTGGTGCTTTAGCTGGCGTAACCTATAATATTGACCGGGAACTCCTAGCCCGTGAGCTGGGTTTTAACCAGATAAGTCAGAACAGTCTGGACGCTGTCTCGGATAGAGATTTTGTTTTGGAGTATGAAGCGGCGGCTAGCCTGTGTATGATGCACCTCTCAAGACTGGCAGAGGAGACTATTTTGTGGTCTTCAGCCGAGTTCAATTTTATTGAGCTTGATGAGGCTTATGCCACAGCCAGTAGTATTATGCCCCAAAAGAAGAACCCTGATGTCGCCGAGCTGGCTCGTGGTAAGACAGGAAGGGTCTATGGCGAACTCATGGCTCTGCTGACCACTATGAAGGCTCTCCCCCTATCCTATAATAGAGATATGCAGGAGGATAAAGAGGGTTTCTTTGATACCGTAGATACCCTGCTATCCACTTTAGAGGTATTCGCTGGAATGGTTAAAACCCTGCGGGTTAAAGCGGAAAATACCGGGCGGGCGGTTGAGCAAGGTTATATTCTAGCTACTGACTTAGCTGACTACCTGGTCAAGAAGGGGGAGCCCTTCCGCACCGCTCATGACATAGTGGCTAGACTGGTAAGCTATGCTATGGAGAAGGATAAACCCTTTAGTGAACTCAGCCTCGCTGAATATAGGGATTTCTCTCCCTTATTTGAGGAAGATGTTTACTCAATTACTGTAGAATCATCTATTGCCGCTAGGAATATTATTGGCGGCACCGCCCCCAAACAAGTGGAGCGGGCGTTAGCCACTGCCCAAAAAATAATTGGAGATATTAAGGGTGGAAAGTAGCCCTCAGGTCAAGCTTGCCCCGTCTATTCTCTCGGCCGATTTCAGTCGCCTGGGGGAGCAGGTAGCTGAAGTCACTCAGGCCGGCGCTGACTACATTCATGTAGATGTTATGGATGGGCATTTTGTGCCCAATATAACCATTGGTGCCCCGGTAGTAGCTGCTATTCGTCATTGGACCAGTCTCCCTCTGGATGTCCATCTTATGATTGAGGCACCAGAACATCAAATCAGTCAATTTGCTGATGCCGGGGCTGACATTATCACCGTTCAGATAGAAGCCTGTCCCCATATTCACCGGGTAGTGCGAGCAATTAAGGAATTGGGGGTTAAGGCAGGAGTTGCCCTCAACCCCGGCACACCTGTAGGCATGCTTAAGGAGGTCATTTCCTCTCTGGATTTGGTTTTGGTTATGACAGTCAATCCCGGCTTTGGCGGGCAGACTTTTATTGAGGCTATGCTGGATAAGGTAGCACGTCTGCGTGCTGAACTGGATGAAAAGGGTTTAGCTGCTGAGCTGGAGGTGGATGGTGGCATCAATGCTGAGGTTGCTCCCAAGGTGGTAAGGGCAGGAGCCAGGGTGCTGGTAGCTGGAGCAGCAGTGTTTAGTTCGGGACAAACAGTAAACGAAGCCCTGACAGAGCTCCGAGCTAGCTTGGGCTAGGAGCTAGCCTTTTAGCGATTTTGTGCTGATTGCGTAAGCATCTAGTGCACAGGTTTAGGCGCTTTGGCTGACCATCTGTGGTGATAGTAACCGGATGAATATTAGGCACCCAGCGACGCTTGGTATGGCGTTTAGAGTGGCTTATATTGTGACCGAATTGAGGCAATTTGCCACATAAATCGCATTTCAATAGCTTTTCCCCTTTGACTGTCAACTAAATTTATTGTAGGCTATTGTTATAATATTAACATAGCCAAGCAAGCTTGGCAAGAATGAGGTTAATAAACAATCTGGCAGGGATGAGATGAAACAAGCCGATTCTATCACAGGACAAGATTTAAGGGAAATGTTTGCTGCCGCTACTGCCTGGTTGGAGAAGAGCGTTGCAGATATTGATGCCCTGAATGTCTTCCCGGTGCCTGATGGAGATACAGGGACTAACATGCTGCTTACCATGCGTTCCACTATAGAGGAAGCCCATCAGGCTCCTGACAGTAGTGCTTCAGGCGTAGCTCAAGCTATGGCTAAAGGAGCGCTGATAGGGGCTCGGGGTAATAGCGGGGTAATCCTGTCCCAGATTTTGAATGGTTTGGCACAGGGTTTGGCGGAGAAGGAATCATTTACTGGTAACGACCTGGCTGAAGCCTTATCAAAGGCATCAACGGTGGCTTACAAAGGGTTAAGCAATCCTGTAGAGGGGACTATTCTTACCGTAATTAGAGAAGCTGCATCGGCTGCCCAGGAGCATGCTTCTTCTGTTAGCGATGATGTGGTCTCAGTTATGGAAGCTACAGTTAGTGCTGCCAAGGAGTCGGTGGCTAATACCCCTAGCCTTCTGCCGGTGTTGAGGGAAGCGGGGGTGGTGGATGCTGGGGGGCAAGGTTTATATACCATCTTGGAGGGTGCTCTACACTACCTTAAAGGCGAGGTAGAGCAGTTGAAGCTACGCAGACCCTGGATGGTCGCCAGTAGCATGCCACTCACTGCTAAAATGCCGCAGATGGTGGGCGCAGAGGAGGTGCCCTACGGATATTGCACTGAGTTTCTGCTGAGAGGGGAGAAGCTCGACCCGGATAAGATTAGCCGGAGATTGAAAGATAAAGGTGAGTCCCTAATTGTAGTTGGTGACGATTCTACAATTAGGGTTCATATCCATACCTTGGACCCAGGTAATGTCGTTCACTATGTTACCTCCTTAGGCACTTTGCATCAGGTAAGTATGCGGAATATGGATGAACAACACAAAGACTATCTGGAGATGCAGAAGGAGAGGATGCCAGCGCTTGATATAGCTATTGTGGCTGTGGTTGCTGGGGATGGTCTAGCTGATGTTTTTACCAGCCTGGGGGCAGCAGCTATTGTGCCTGGTGGGCAGACAATGAATCCCAGCACCAAGGATTTGCTCCAGGCTGTGGACTTAGTGGCTTCGGAGAAGGTTATTATTTTGCCTAATAACAAAAATATAGTGCTTACCGCCAATCAAGTCCAGTCTTTGACGACCAAAACAATCGAGGTGGTGCCCACGGAAACAATTCCGCAGGGGGTAGCTGCACTTTTAACCTTTGATTATGAGACCGACTTGGAAACGAACGCTCAGAATATGAATAGGGCGAAATCATCAGTAAAGTCTATTGAAGTTACCCGGGCTATACGTTCAACTCGGCTAGGTGGATTGGACATTAAGAAGAATCAGGCAATCGGCTTTTTGGATGGAGACCTGGTAGCCGTAGGTGATAAGACAGATACTGTTCTTAATGAGGTGCTGGCCAGGGCGGATCTGAATGCTGCTGAGGTGATTACTATCTACCACGGGGCTGATACCAAGCCTGCTGAGGCGGAGCAGGTCGGCTCCGCTATCCGTCAGGAACATCCCCAACTTCAGGTTGAGGTAGTTCAGGGCGGTCAGCCTCACTATAACTATATTGTTTCTATAGAATAATGGAGGCTTCGCTATGGCAGTCAAAATTGTTACCGATAGTCTAGGTGATATACCCTCTGAGGTGGCTGAAGAGCTGGGGATTACTGTAATCCCAATAAATGTCCTCTTTGGCACTAAGAGCTTTCGGGATGGTATTGACCTGACTACCGACCAGTTCTACCACAAGCTAAAGCACAGCAAAATTTTACCCGTTACGCTAGTGCCGTCCCTTAGCGTGTTCGTTCAGACTTATGATAAGCTAGCTGGAGAGACAGACGAAATTGCTGTCATCACTAATTCTCACAAGCTCAGCGCTAGCTATGAGTCCACGTTACAAGCTAAAGAGCTAATGAAGAAGAAATGCCGAGTAGAAGTGGTTGATTCGCTATGGGCTGTTATGGCACAGGGATTAATAGTTATCGCTGCTGCCAGGGCAGCTAACGCTGGTGCTAAACTTGATGAGGTGATGGCTCTAGCTCGTAGGAACATCCCCCGGGCGGATGTTCGCATGGCTTTTGATACCCTGGACTATCTCAAGAGAGGTGGGCGCATTGGCAAGGCGCAGGCTTTTTTGGGGTCAAAGCTTAGGGTAACCCCTATCCTTGGCATAAGAGATGGCGGAGTTTTCCCCTTTGTCAGGGAGCACACTCGGGCTAAGGCCATAGACTACTTATATGACTTTGCTATGAGCTTTTCCCATATTGACGAGCTGGCGGTAGAACATGCTACTACCCCTGATGAGGCAGATGAGCTGGCAGAGCGTCTCAGCTCCAAATTTCCTAAAGAGCGTATCTACCGGTCAAAGGTGAGCCCGGTAATAGGGGCACATGTCGGTCCCCATATTCTGGCGGTATCTGTGCTGGGGGATAAGGGCTAGCTATGGCAGTCAAGATTGTTACCGATAGTGTCGCTGACATACCACCTCAAGTGGTTAAAGAGCTGGGGATTACAGTAATTCCACTGAATGTTCGTTTTGGAGAGGAGGTCTACCGGGATGGCATTGACCTGACCGCCGACGAGTTCTACCGTAAGCTGAGGCATAGCAAAACCCTTCCAGTTACTTCAGTGCCATCGCCTGCAACCTTTGCTGAGGCATATGATAAGCTGGCTGAAGAGGCCGACGAAATCCTAGTTATTGCTCTTTCTTCCAAGCTCAGCGGCACTTATGAGGTGGCGTTACAAAGTATAGGGTTAATGAAGAGGAAATGCCGGGTAGAAGTTATTGATTCGCAATGGGCTGTTATGGCAGAGGGGTTCATAGTTATTGCTGCAGCTAAGGCTGCTAATTCTGGGGCTAGCTTTGATGAGGTGGTAGATGTAACCCGAAAGACTATTCCTCGCGTGGATTTTCGCGCCGCTTTTGATACCCTTGAATATCTCCAAAGGGGAGGGCGCATTGGCAAGGCACAGGCTTTTCTGGGGTCAATGCTTAAGATAAATCCCATTATAACCATAGAAGATGGTGTGGTTGAGCCTGCTGGCAGAACGCGCTCTCGGGCTAAGGCAATAGACAATTTATATAACTTTGCTATGAGCTATTCACATTTTGAAGAAATGGCTGTAGAGGATGCTGACTGCCCCGATGAAGCTGAGATGCTGGTCAAGCGGCTTAGCTCTAAATTTCCCAAGGGGCGAATCTATCGCTCGAAGACGACCCCCGTAATCGGCACCCATACCGGCCCCGGTGTGTTGTTGGTAGTTGTATTGGGGGACAGGGAATAGCTATTATGCAAGGGTAAGGAGGTTTTTATGACAGTCAAGATTGTTACTGACAGCACTTCCGACTTGCCACCCCAGTTAGCTGATGAGCTAGGGATTACTGTTGTGCCAGTCTACTTGCGCTTTGGAGAAATGGTCTACCGGGATGGGGTTGATATAAGTCATGATGAATTTTACCAGAAATTAGTGGAGAGCCCCGTTCACCCCTCCACCTCCCAGCCGACGCCTGCCGACTTCGCCGATGTCTATAGTAAGCTAGCAAAGGAGACCGATAAAATAGTCTCCATCCATGTTACCAGCAAATTAAGTGGCACCTATAACTCGGCGTTGCAAGGCAAGGAGCTGGTAGGAGCAGGGTGTCATATTGAGGTAGTTGATTCACTTTCAACATCTATGGGCTTAGGACTGATAAGTATGGCTGCTGCTAGATTGGCTGAGGCTGGAGAAAGCTTGGAGGCGGTAATGGAGGAGATAAGGCAGGCTATCCCCAGTATACGCCTGCTTGGCGTTTTTGATACCCTTAAATACCTGCTTCGGGGAGGGCGTATTGGTAAGGCTAAGGCATTGTTGGGCAGTGTGCTCAATGTGAAGCCTTTGCTTACTATGCGCGAGGGCGAGCTTTTACCTGCTGGTCAAGTGCGCACCCGTAACAAAGGCATAGACCGTTTATTTGACCTGGTAAAAAATGCTTTAAATATTCAAGAATTGGCTATTGTGCATAGCACTACACCTGATGAAGCCGGTTCACTCAGGGAGCGCGTAGCTTCTATCTTTGATAAGAGGCGGACTCACCTAGCCAGGCTGGGACCAGCCCTGGGGGTTCATGGTGGTCCGGGTACTTTGCTCTTAGCCTTGAGGGAAAAGGTAAGCGGTATCGGACAGGAGGCTGGCGAAGAAGAGCCCTCCAGAAAGCGAGTTTCCTTGCCCTCCTTACATATACCAAAGTTGAGTTTTTCTTGCCCGCGGCTATTCGCCTAGGCGAATGGAGACGAAGCCGTGTCAATAAATGTTGAGCCGCTGCGGAAGATTCTTGAGCTTGAGTGTGAAAAGGGTTATGTGGATTCAGCGGTAATCGGTGGTTTGGATAGATTCCTTCGTCGCTGGGCAGGTCAAGCCATAGAATCTATAACCAGCCCCTATCTTTTGAGCCACTTTCAAAGACTTCACCTTACTAACTCCAACTATGCCTCTTTGACCGAACAGCAGCGCAGAGAGTGGGTAAATGAGACGTTCGATTTCTTGTCTGAGGCGGAGCGCGTTGGAGCAGAAAAGGGCGAAGTCGAGTTGCCAAAAGAAAGTATTGTGCCATCGCCCCCAGTAGCTAGCAGGCGGTCTTTGGGGGCAAAGAGGCAGAGTGTGATGGCCGCTCAATCTATTGATTCTCCCATCACTACCCTTAGAGGGGTGAGCTCAAGTCTGGCTGTCAAGTTCAACCGTTTGGGTGTGAAAACGATTCGGGACTTGCTCTATTTCTTCCCCCACCGTCACCTTGACTATAGCCAGAGGAAATTCATCTCCCAGCTCGCCGAGGGGGAGGAGCAGACTATTATTGCTAATGTGTGGCAGGCTCAGGTGACCATGCTGGGTGGTAGGCGGGGCACCGAGGCTATTGTCGGCGATGAGACGGGTAATGTCAGGGTGGTGTGGTTTAATAATCCCTACTTGGCGAAGAAGCTGCCAACCAATACCCGATTAGTTCTTAGTGGCAGGGTAAGCTTGTTTAGCGGGCGACACGTATTTGAATCTCCAGAGTGGGAGCTGGTGGAGGATAGGGAGTTGATTCATACCGGGCGCCTAGTTCCTCTCTATCCCCTTACTCAGGGATTGCGCCCTCGGCAGGTAAGGAAACTGATGAAGGAACTCATAGACCAGTGGGCATGGCGGGTAGAGGACTTTTTGCCCCCAGAGTTGAGGCAGCGGTGTAACCTGCTTGAGCTGCCTCAGGCGATAAGTCAGGCTCACTATCCTGAGGATGAAGCAGCCAAGGACGGTGCAAGACTTCGTCTGGCTTTTGACGAACTCTTTATCCTTCAATTGGGTGTGCTGAGTAAAAAGCGCGACTGGCAGGAGAGCCAACCGGGTAACCCTTTTAGTGCCAGGACACCGGTGCTAGACGCCTTTACCAAGTCTTTACCCTTTGAGCTAACCGCTGCTCAACACAGAGTACTCAAGGAACTATTAGCCGATTTAGAGAAACCAAGACCGATGTCCAGGTTATTGCAGGGAGAGGTAGGCAGTGGCAAGACTGTGGTGGCTACGATAGCCTTGCTTGCTGCCGCTGCCAATGGCTATCAAGGGGCATTCATGGCGCCCACTGAAATTCTGGCTGAGCAGCATTTTACCAACATCTGTCAGCTCCTATCTAGAGTCGGGCATCAGGTGGCAGGGGAGGACAACCTGCGTAGCTACTCCGGGCTTTTATCTCATCCGCTTACTGTGGCGCTGCTTATTGGTGACATAAACCAGGCTAGGAAGCAGGAAATCCAGCAGCGTATCATGAGCGGAGATATAGATATTGCTATCGGAACCCACGCCCTTATTCAGAAGGAGGTGGAGTTCCACCAATTGGGCTTAGCTGTGGTCGATGAGCAGCACCGGTTTGGTGTCACCCAGCGCTCAGTACTCCGGCAGAAGGGGTTTAACCCCCATGTGCTGGTAATGACAGCTACACCAATTCCCCGAACCTTAGCCCTAACCCTGTATGGCGACCTTGACCTATCGGTCATAGACCAGCTTCCCCCAGGGAGACAGGTGGTGAAGACGAAGTGGCTTAAACCAGCACAGAGGGATAGCGCCTATGCCTTTCTGCGTCGTCAGGTAGCTGGAGGTCGTCAGGCATTTATTATCTGTCCCTTGGTTGAGGAATCAGAGGCTATTGAGGCTAAGGCGGCGGTAGCTGAATATCAGCGTCTATCTGAGGAGGTTTTTCCTGAGCTGAGGTTAGGCTTGATTCACGGACGCATGCCGGCTGCGGAAAAAGACGAGGTAATGCATCGCTTTCGCTCTGGCGAGCTTGGCGTTCTGGTCTCAACCCCGGTAGTGGAGGTTGGTATAGATGTGCCTAATGCTACTGTAATGCTGGTGGAGAGCGCCGACCGCTTTGGCTTATCGCAATTGCACCAGTTTCGCGGTCGGGTGGGGCGGGGGCAGGAGCAGAGTTATTGCATGCTGTTAGCTGAGAATCCTTCAGAGATAGGTAGAGAACGCCTGGATTTAATAGAGAAGATTCAGGATGGTTTTCAATTGGCTGAGGAAGACTTGAGGTTGCGGGGTCCCGGGGAATTCTTTGGCACCCGCCAGAGCGGCTTACCCGACCTCCATATGGCTAAGCTTTCCGATGTGGCACTGCTGGAGCTGGCTCGTAGCGAGGCGATAAGGCTCTTTCAAACAGACCCCAGTTTAGCCAAACCCGAGCATCATCTCCTGGCTAAGGAGCTAGCCCGAGTCTGGCCAGAAGCTGCTGAATGGAGCTAGGTGATTTCTAGTTCGAATCCCAGTGGGGGACGGACGGCCGTAGGCTAGCTTGAGATAGCAAAAACCCACAACGTGCAAATTACAGAACCCCTACTAATTAGAACCCTAGCTCCAAATCTGCTAGCTCCATGTGTATGCCACCAGTCAGAGTTGACCCTTAACTATTTCACTGCTAAGATTTAAAATCAGGCTTGAGGTGCAAACTTGATTCTTCGAAAGACCCTTTAGGAGTAGCAATGGAGAAGAGACTAAAATTGGGTCCACCTTTTTGGAGCAGTCTTATATTGATTGCTTCTCAGATTTTTACCCTTTACGTTGCTTTTCGGGAGAGGGATTTCGTGGAAGCTAACCAGATTACTTCTCCCCAGATATCCCTTGAAGTACCCCTGGTCTATTTCTTTGGGGTGGTGGTTTTGCTGGGTGCAATTCTTTTTCTAGTTCCCATTTCCATACTGAGAATAGCTTTAAGGATTATGTTCACCTTTTTGTTTTCTTGGGGGATATTTATAGTCCTCGGACTTACTTCGCCGCTCCTTGTAGCTTCTCTTATTTCCGTCGCCGCTGGCTTGGTGTGGCTCTTTAGACCAAGGGTCTGGTTGCACAATTTGCTTATGATTTTCACTTTAGTTAGCGTGGGTGCGGTATTCGGCTTTCTTTTATCTCCTTGGATAGCTATATCTTTCATGCTGGTGATTTCAGTCTATGACATTTTAGCAGTTCGTTTCGGATATATGTTATGGCTGGCAAAGAAGTTATCCGAATCTGAAACCCTCCCTGCTTTTGTTATTCCCAGAAGGATTTCCAACTGGAATCTGAA
>JADHWY010000004.1 GCA_016783245.1 Dehalococcoidales bacterium
GAAGAATCGTCGCTTGAAGAGCTATTGGTACTGTTTGAGGATGCCATTGATATTTTCGACCAGAATTGGAGGCTACACTGGGTATTGAATTTGGCGCAGTTTCAGTCATTTATCATGTTTAAAGAGGTTTTCGCAAAGGTATTCGGAAAACCGGATGAAGAGTTGTCTAATAGGGTTCTGGTCTCTATTGCCGATAAGAATTGGGAGGCGATCGAGGGACTATGGAAACTCAAAGAGCTTGTCAAAGGGTCTCCGATTTTAACAGAACTCTTCGAAAGCGGCAAAACGAAGGATGAAATTATTGACACATGTAAAAAAGGCGGGGAGAAAGAAAGAGAATTTTTGAAGCGATTTAATGATTACCTTGATGAATTTGGCTGGAAAGCAATGTATAGCCATGAATTAGTTTACCCGTCTTGGAGAGAAGAGCCAACCCCGGTTATAGAGCAAATAAGGACTTACCTTTCGATGGATTACTCGTATCCTAAAGATATTGCGAGGTGCGAAAAGGATCAGGGTGATGCGATTAATGAGGTGTGGGAAAGAGCGGAGAAAGAGAATATGTCCGGTGAAGATAAGGCAAAGTTAAGGAAAGCTATGGACTTGGCTGTTAAGATGGCCCCCTTGACACCTAACCACCACTTCTATATAGATCAGGGGAGCCATCAGAGGGTACGAAGAGTAGCCCTGGAAATCGGCAAGAAACTCGTCGCCAAAAATGTGATTGAGAGGCCGGATGATGTGCCTTTCTTCCGTTATAATGAGTTAAGGGAGATAGGGACTAATCCCAAAGCATTTGACGCCAAGAGTCTGGTAAAGGAAAGAAGAGAAGAAAGAGAAGAGGCAGAGAAAATTTTGCCCGCACCATTCATTGGAACAGTGACAGAATGGGCACTTCACCAAGAACCCTATAAGATAGGCCTTTGGGGATGGACTGATGAGAAATTTGAAAGAGCCAAGAAACAGATAGAAGAAGGCATAATTGGGAGGCCGACAATTAGTAAGAGGGCGGCAATTGGTGATAAGACCATATTAGGAATACCTGCCTCGCCAGGCATTGCTGAAGGCATTGCAAGAGTTGTTACATCTCCCGCTGAGTTTAACCGTATTGAAGATGGAACAATTATGTTCTGTGATATGACTAACCCGGCTTGGGTTCCTATATTCCCCAAGCTGAGAGGTTTAGTAACCAACTCTGGTGGAGTGCTGGCTCACCCGGCTATAGTCTCCCGTGAATTTGGCATCCCATGCATCGTTGGAACTCTGGTGGGTACTGAGCAGATAACGGATGGTCAGAAGGTGCGCATAAACGGAAATATGGGGACTGTTGAGATATTATGATAAAGTGGGGTGAAGCGTTTGTATAGACACGTAGAAGAAATAGGTTTCAATGATATACGGGTGAGGCTGGATAGATATACTTCGGAAAGAGATGAAACGAGTATTATTAAGAGCCCCGTTTGGCTCAACTATAGGTTTGGGGATGTCATATTTTTTGAAGACCTCAAGAAAGACCGACCAGATTTGGTCTGGTATGCTGACCAAGATGGCGATAAATCAATAAGTTATTGCGATGGTGGACAAGAAAGACTAACACTGACTGGTGACTGGAAAGCAGGAGAGACACAGAAGCTCATTCTTGCTTTACTTGTTAAGGAATTGGGGGAGAATGATTTATTCCTTTTTCATGGAGCCGCAGCTTGGTATCGAGGTCTTAATATCATGTTTATGACCGGGGAGGAAAACCACGGGAAAACCATGTGCCTGATAGAATCAGCTAGGCGGGGAGGCAAGATTATATCCGGTGAAGGAATCGTATTAGACAGGAATGGGCATATCTTGCTTGGCACCTCTGATGTCTTTATCCGCGAGCGGCTTAAAGGAACGGAGAGGTCCGACAAACCATCTGAAGACGGCTGGAAAAAATTCTTTGATACCCTTCCAGAGTTTAAAAGGGTAGAAGGGAAGATAGGAGATGTTGATCTGGTCATTCTTCCATCAATTGATGGCCATTTTGACACAGCGGTGACGAAATTGGGACAGTTTGAGAAGGAATACCAGACCTTTTCCTGCCTCTCCCTTTCTTTTTTCCTGTCCCATGAGTTGATCTCTATCAAAACACCCGCCCCAATTATTGAGGATTGGGACATCAGGCTAAAGAGGGCAAGATTCGCAAGTAGCTTTGCCCTGAAGCGACCTTATTTTCTTGTAAAAGCGAAAAGTCCTCAGATCGTCTTAGATGAGGTAGATAACATCATAGATGGGTTAAATAAGGAGTAAAGGAATAACTGGGATGAAAAAGGAAGAAATAGAGAAATTCGGATTGGTTGTGGATGTAGAGAAGCTACCTGGAGAAAAGGTGCTAGGCGAAAATGAAAGGCTTCTGAAAGTTGTGATGTCTCCTCAGGTCGGCAATTATGATAAGGCCACAGTGCTTACATCCGACATCAGCCCCAGAAAAAGCACTGGGATGCATACGCATAATGTGGATGAAATAATGTATGTCGTAAGTGGGGAAGGTATCGCCATATGTGGAGGCAAAGAGGAGACTGTTGGAAGCGGGACTATTATTTTTTCTCCGAAAGGCGTTGAACACGCGGTGACCAGTACTAGCGATGAGAAGCTAAGACTTTTTTGTTCTTTTATACCCCCAATGGAGCCGAGCGGAGCCTTCAAAGAGGCGACAGAAAAGACGAGAAGATTCTTTGAAAATTTATAGGCTTTTCCACCTTTCCGTGAGAGAAACCTCATGTATGGGATTTGGGGAAAAATCTTGATGTTGACTTAACTGCTCATTCAGCAGGCATTAGGCGGTTTGAGAGGAGAACGAGGAGTTACTATTTCACAGATATCAAAAAATCAATCATTTATTACCAAAACCAAAATTGTTTGAAGGAGAGCTATAATGGCAGACAGGTACGGGTATAATGGAAAGATACTACGGGTTGATTTATCTCGGCGTGCTATATCAGTGGAAGAGCCTAGCGAGGACTTTTACCGGCGCTACATGGGGGGTAGGGGTTTCATAAGTTATTTTCTCCTCCGGGAGCTATCTGGTGGTGAGGATGCGCTTGGCCCGAAAAATAAATTAATTTTTGCTCTTGGGCCAGTCACTGGAGTCCCGGTAGCTGGCAGTGGCAGGAACAGTGTAGGCGGGAAATCGCCGTTGACAAATGGCTATGGTGATGCTGAGGTGGGAGGCTATTGGGGTGCCGAACTCAAGCACGCTGGCTATGATGCCATAATTGTCGAGGGTAAATCAGAAAAACCGGTATATCTTTGGATTGAGGATGGCAAGGTAGAAATAAAAGATGCCAGTCACCTCTGGGGCAAAACTACTGGCGAGTGTCAAAAACTTATCCAAGCGGAATTAGGGGATAAAGGCGTTCGTGTTGCCCTGATAGGTTTAGCCGGTGAAAACCAAGTTCGTTATGCTTGTATAATCAATGACGCGTCGAATGCTGCTGGTCGCACTGGTATGGGAGCAGTGATGGGGTCTAAGAATTTAAAGGCTATTGCTGTTAGGGGTCACCAAAAAGTAGCATTGTCAGATGCTGCGGTGGTTAGTTCCTTTGCCAGACAGCTTAGAAATGATATTAAGACTCACCCGATTGCCCGTAATCTAGCACAGAATGGTACTGCTGGTCATGTTATGGGCTTAAATTCCGGTGGGGGGCTGCCTACGCGGAACTTCCAACAGGGAGTATTCGATGGAGCCGAGAAAATCGCAACTGACGCGATAAATAATAGCATTCTGACAAAACGAAAGGGGTGCTATGCTTGTTCCATCAACTGTAAACCTGAGGTCACTACAGGGGAGCCATATAATGTTGACCCTATCTATGGTGGCCCTCAATATGAAACCCTAGCCGCATTGGGTTCAAATTGTGGCATAGATGACCTAGAGGCAGTTGCCAAAGGAAATGAACTTTGTAATGCCTACTCTTTAGACACGATTTCAACTGGGGTTGCCATTTCTTTTGCTATGGAGTGCTTTGAGCGAGGTATCCTAACCGAGAGGGATACCGGTGGATTGAAGCTCAACTTTGGCAATGCCCAAGCGATGTTGCAACTGGTAGAGATGATTGCTAAGAAGGAAGGCTTAGGCAAGGTCTTGGCTGAGGGTGTAGCTCGAGCGGCTAAAGTGTTTGGTAAGGAGGCTGAGGAGTTTTCCATGCATATCAAGGGGCAAGAGCTTCCTCTGCATGATCCGCGCCTTAAGCCGGGTATGGGGGTAGGTTATACTATCTCAACCACTGGTGTTGACCATTGCCATAATATGCATGATACCCTTTATACCCAAAAAGTCTGGGGCCCGCTCAAAGCGTTGGGTGTACTGGAGCCACTCCCACTTCATGATTTGAGCCCAGCCAAGGTTAGGATGCTCGTTTATTATAGCCAGTGGCAGCACATGGTTAATTGCCTGGTATTTTGCTACTTTCTCTCGTCATATCTTTCCTTTACTCCTAGCCAAATGGCTGACATGATAAGGGGCGTCACTGGTTGGGATACTAACGTATGGGAGTTAATGAAGGTTGGTGACCGCTGTGTTACTATGACTCGTGCCTTTAATATTCGGGAGGGATTTGGTAAGGATGATGATTATTTACCCCACAGATTCTTTACCCCCCTTACCTCCGGTCCTTTGAAGGGTGTCAGCATTGATAAGAACGAATTACGCCAGGCTATAGATACCTATTATGCTATGGTTGGCTGGGATAAGAATGGGGTACCTACTTTGGCAAAGCTGCAGGAACTAGACATTGAATGGGTAGCTGGAGTATAAGCAGGTGAAAGGAGATTAAGGCCATAGTTGGTAATATTACTGAGATTGGCGCTAGGTGGACAGATGAAGGTATGGAGAGGGCTGCTAGGCTTCTGGAGGAGGTGAGACTAAATGTAACGAGGCTCGAACTCTAATGGGAATGCGTTGCCAAACAGCTGCTGATTTGAAGAGAACCATAGGATAATGATTTATCTTATGCTGGAAGTACGATTAGAGTCTAAAATAACAAAAACTGGAGTGTGAAGCACGATGCTATTTGATAGAGAAAAAAATCTGCTCATTGATTTGACATTGCCGATATACCCTTTTCATCAGGATGTGGTTGGTTTTCCGAAAGTATGTAGTTGGGGTCATACCGCAGGAGCCAGGTTAAATTCTGTCCAGGCGGGTATCGAGCCTGATGATATGCCGGAAGGTAAATCTCAAGCTTGGGAAGAAGCTACCATTGCAACGCATTTAGGTACACATCTGGATGCTCCTTGGCATTTCTACCCGACAACTGCAGGGAAGCCGTCAAAGAGGATAGAAGATGTACCCCTGGAATGGTGCATAGGAGACGGAGTTATCCTTGACTTGACCCATAGAGGACCGGGAGAGTTGATAACTAAGGAAGATATCGTCCGCGCCGCGAAGGATATAGACTATAAAATTAAACCCTATGATATAGTGTTGATAAGAACAGATTGCGATAAAATGTGGGGAACAAATTTTGATTATTTCGAGAAGCATCCGGGGATGGGTCGAGAGTCGACAATCTATTTGTTAGATCAGGGAGTTAAGACTATCGGTATCGATGCCCTTGGATTTGACAGGCCGTTCAAGACGATGGGTGCGGACTTCAGGAAAACTGGTAATAAAGATGTTTTGTGGCCAGCACATAATGTTGGTAAGGAGCGTGAATATTGCCATCTTGAGCGGTTAGCCAATCTGTGGAAAGTGCCCGTTCCTTTTGGGTTTACTGTTATGGTAGCTCCTGTAATTGTAGAGGGTGCAAGCGCTGGCTGGGTAAGGGCGTTTGCCATTGTTGATAAGGATAAAATCAAATAGGGGTGAAGGCAAAGTTTATAGAACCAGGAAGTCCCTGGGATGATGGATACGTAGAGTCCTTCAAGCGAAGATACTGGTTGAATAGTGGCGGAGGGAATGCAATCAAGTGCGGCCACATAGCTCCCCGCGCTATCGACCGCCAGCTCCCAAGGTTATAATGCCAGCTACTATGCCATTGACTCTAACTTAAGAAGTGGTATAATCATTGGGGGCAGGTCACAATGTCCACCGAGGGCAAGGGCAGGAAGGTTCTTCTGCCGGCATTATAGCTATTAGCCAAGGAGATAGATTAGGCGTAAAATAGCTACTATTAGTTAAGGAGGTGGGTATGAGTGTAAATATAACTATTCCCGGGTTCCTTAAGCGTGCCACCAATGGTACCAAGATGGTGGAGGTTCATGGTAACACTGTTGGTGACTGCCTTAAAAAGCTGGTGGAGCTATTCCCGCCTATTGGGAATGAGTTACTTGATAAACAAGGGGAGTTGTTGCCTTATGTAGACATCCGTGTTAGCGGACATAGTGCCCGCCCGGAGGGATTAGCCAAACCGGTTAAGGACGGAGATGAGCTTTACATATTGTTTTTACTCGGCGGTGGTTAAGGCCGCTAAATTACTGGCGCAGAATTTAGGCAGGGAGATAGCATGTCAAAACGGCAAGTAATGCTTAACTTTCCCAAGGAACTACTTTCTGAACCCATTATCTACACCATTAGCCAGTAATTCAATCTGGTAACCAATGTCCGACGGGCTGCTGTGACGCAGATGCTGATGTTTCCCATGGTATTTCTATCCGGGATGTTCTTCCATGGCATGGTGAGTGGGGCTTAGCTTTGATGGAGCGGGTGAAGGGATTCGAACCCTCGGCTCCTTGCTTGGGAAGCAAGCACTCTACCGCTGAGTTACACCCGCCCGGCCGATTTATATTATGCCTTGAAGTGGATTTGGTGTCAAGATAGATAGTATGGGAACAGGGGAGAACAGTTTATCATCGGCTTCTATTAGCAATGATTTAGGGACTCGTTTCGTTGGGCAGAGGGTTATTTGCCACCCTCGGCTGGCTTCAACCATGGAGATGGCAAGGCAGGAGGCGCGGCTGGGAGCGGTGGAGGGAACGGTGGTCGTTGCCGGTGAGCAGACTGGGGGTAGGGGGCGGATGGGGCGCGTCTGGTTATCTCCCCAGGGCAACATCTCTCTGTCTATCATTCTCTATCCTGATTTAGCTCATTTACCTTCCCTTATTATGCTGGCTTCTCTGGCTGTGGTTCACGCTATTGAGGCTGTGTCCGGGCTGAAGGCGCAGATCGGCTGGCCCAACGATGTCTTGATTGGAGGCAAAAAGGTGTGTGGGATTCTGGTTGAGAGCAATGTGCGGGGAGGAACGGTGGCACATGCCGTTATTGGCATCGGGATGAATGTGAACCTGCGGGCCGCTGATTTCCCTGAGATATCGTCAATCGCCACCAGTCTCTCGGATGAGGTGGGAGGTGAGGTATCGCTGGCGGGCATGATACGGCAGCTGTTGGTTGACATAGAGAGGTTATATCTGGACTTACAGGCGGGAGGGTCTGTCTATCAGGAGTGGCGGGACAGCCTGGTCACTCTGGGCAAGAAGGTCGTGGCAAACTCGAGCGGCATCAGCTATGAGGGTATAGCTGAGTCGGTGGGCGAAGATGGAGGCCTCTTATTGCGCTGCTCGGACGGGAGTCTGATTAAGGTTATCGCCGCTGATGTTACTCTGCACGGCTGAAATAGAGCATTGTCCAGAGCCTGCACTCGGTGCAAGCCCTGGATTTACTGCTCGATATCGGGAGTTGCTTCCCGATTCTCTTCCCGTATGGTTATTTGTCGCTCTTTCTACCGCCGAGCAGGTTCTCGGGATTGAAGCGGGTAAAAGCGCTGAACATTTCTATGGGCAATGGGAAGATAATGGTGCTGTTTCTTTCTGAGGCTATCTCAGAGAGTGTTGCTAGATAGCGGAGTTGCAGGGCGGTTGGCTCTCTGCCGATAACAGCTCCGGCTTGGCTCAATTTCTCTGAGGCCTGGAGCTCACCCTCAGCGTGGATGATTTTGGCTCGCCTCTCTCTTTCTGCCTCAGCCTGAGCCGCCATCATTCGCTTCATCTGTTCGGCAAGCTCGACTTCCTTAATCTCCACGGTGGTAACCTTTACCCCCCAGGGGTCGGTATGCTCATCAATTATCTTCTGTAGCATCTGGTTGAGCTTTTCTCTCTTGGTCAACAGGTCATCTAGTTCAGATTGCCCCAGAACATTTCGCAGTGTGGTCTGAGATATCTGGGAGGTGGCTCTGATGTAGTCTAAGACCTTAACCACAGCAAACTCAGGGTCAACTACCCTGAAATATACCACTGCGTTTACCCTGACGGTAACGTTATCCTTGGTGATTACCTCCTGGTGGGGAACATCCATGGTTATCACACGGAGGTCTACCTTTACCATCCTGTCGACGAAGGGGATGATGATAAATAGACCAGGACCTTTGGCACCGACCAATCGCCCCAGACGGAAGATAACGCCACGCTCATATTCTCTGACAATTTTCACTGACGCTGGAATGAATATAGCACAAGCTATAACAATGGGAATGATAATAGCTGCTAACTGCATCTATCTACCTCCTTTTCGGTTTTTTGGTTACATATAGTTTCAAGCCGTCAAACTTGGTTATTGTCACCTCCTCTCCGGGTTCAGCCCGGCCCTTATCCAGTACTGCGGTCCATAGTTCACCCTGGTGGAGGATTGTTCCTTCTGGTTCAAGGGTTGTCTTAACCACAGCCTTTTTTCCGGTTAGCTCCTCCCTGCCTGTTGTCGGCTGTCGGCGGTGGGCGCGAAGCGCATGATAGATTATAAAGGCTATAGCGCTGCCAACGCCAACGGCGATTCCGACGATTACTTCGATATCTGGTTGAAACAATGCTGGCCTCCCACTAAATAGAATTAAAGCACCAAATACAAACGCGGTAGTACCCCCACCGGCAAGCAAACCAAAACCGGGGGTAAATATCTCAGCGATAAACAGCCCGGCGGCCAGCCCTATAAGGGCAAGGCCGGCATAGTTTATCGGTAAAAAGCCCAGTGAGTAGGCGGCTAGGAATGCGGAGATGCCACCAAATACGCCTGGGAAGATAAGTCCGGGGTTGAATATCTCCACCATTATTCCCAGCATAGCCAGACTTAACAGGACAACGGCAATATTTGGGTCGCTGATAGCATAGAGAAACTTCTCCGTTGCCCTCATCTTGACGTGGTTGATTTCAGCCCCTTCGGTATTCAGGGTGACCACGCTGTCGTCAAGCATGGTTACCTGCCAGCCGTCTAATTGAGCAATCAGGTTGCCAAGGTCGGGGGCGACGGTATCAATGATATTAAGCTCCAGAGCCTCTTGTTCGGTGACTGAAACGCTCTCTCTAACTGCCTTTTCCGCCCACTCCACATTACGTCCGTGGGCCTCAGCGATGCTTCTGATATAGGCGGCGGCATCATTGATTACCTTTTCTGCCATCTCCTCTGACATTTGAGCTTCGCCCTCAGCGCCTATGGCTACGGGGTGGGCGGCACCAATAGCAGTATTAGATGACATGGCTGCCACATGGGCGGCCATGGTGATGAATACCCCGGCTGAGGCTGCCCGTGCCCCGGAAGGGGAGACATATACCACTATCGGAACTTCAGCGTTGACGATTTTCTGTATGATATCACGCATGGCGGTATCCAGGCCGCCGGGCGTGTCCAACTGGATGATGAGGGCTACGGCATTGTCTTCCTCTGCATGGTCGATTCCACGCTCGATATAATTAGCCAGGACAGGATTGATAGTCCCCTTAGCCTGAAGCACATCAATCTTGGGAGCATCCGCCTGAGCCATAACGGCTGTAGCGGCAATAGTTAGGAAACCTAGGAGTAATAGGATGCGAATAATCCTCAGCACAACCAGCTCTCTGTCACCTTGATAGTCAACAATTTATATATACAGATTATATATTGTCTGCAGCATTATTACAAATGAATCATTCTTAATAGGGTGAGACTACAGCTTGGCAGTCGCGGTTGAATAGAGGGGCGAATTGATGTAGAATTGGCGCACTGTCTATAAAAACATTTTTGCTATTTGCTATGAGAGATCAAAGGTGTAGAGGGACTCGGGATTTATCCCCCGAGGAGATGATAAGGTTTCGCTTTATTGAGAAAGCATTCAGGGACTGCTGTCTCCAGTGGGGCTATGAGGAGGTTAGGACGCCAACCCTTGAGTATCTGCACCTTTTCGCCTCAACAGGGACACTTACCCCCAGTATGCTGGGCAAAGTGTACTCCTTCCTTGACTGGGATGGTTGGAGTGGGGAGAGGGTGGTCTTAAGACCTGACGGCACTATCCCGGTGGCTAGGCTTTATATTGACAGCATGGGGGATAGTGGGTTGGCCAAGCTATCCTATGTGAGCAATATCTTTATCTTTGAAGAGACAGGGAAGGAGAGCAGGGAGAGATGGCAGGGTGGGGTTGAGCTTATCGGAGTAAGTTCTCCTCTCGCTGATACAGAACTGATGATACTGGCTTCGGAGGTGTTGAAGAAGGTGGGGCTGGGAAACATAGAGTTGAGGCTATGCCATGGCGGCTTAATCAGGGGCTTGCTCCATGAACTCGGGCTAAGCCCTGGGGAAGAAACCGAGGTATTCGACCAAATCCTGGATGGGGATGCAGCCGTGCTGGCTACAATAAAGGCGGGGAAGCCTGGGCTGGACGAGGCTTTGTCCCTGCTGCTGGACCCGAAAGGAAAATCACCCGCATTCCTGAAAAACTCCATGGGGTTACTGGCGCGAAGTTTGCCCCAGCTTAAGCCTGCCCTGGACAATTTCGGTAACATTATCGCTCTTCTTGAGGATTTGGGTTATAGCTATCGGATTGACCTGGCTTCGGGGAGGGGCTTTGAATACTATACCGGGGTGATTTTCCAGTTTTTTGCTGGCAAGGAGAAAGTAGGTGGTGGGGGTAGATATGATGCTCTCATCCCGCTGATGGGAGGCAAGGATGTCCCCGCCTCGGGATTTGCCCTCTATTTTGACCACCTGATGAATCTGATAGAGCCAGTGGCTTTGACTGAACCCGCAGCGCAGAGAATATCGGTTGATGCTGAACCAGAGGCGATAAAACAGGGCTTTGATATGGTCAGTCGCCTTCATAAAGAAGGGTATGTAGCTGAATTCAAGCTTGGGGCTAAGGAGATGGCTGATGCGGAGTGGAGGCTTGATGTGCGCAGCAAAGCGCCTCTATTTATTTTAACCGACCAAGTTGAGCAGAGGAGGTTTGAGGCGCAAACTGCTGAGGAGGTTCTGGCGCTGCTAAAGCGCTGAAAAGCGCTGTTATTCAGCGGAAAATTAAAGACGGCGATAGGGGCTATTTGTTAATGGAAGTTTGAAGGGGCGTGCCGCCCCTTCAAAACCCATACCCCCTCTCCCCTTTGGAGGAGAGGGGGACACAGGGGGTGAGGTGGATAAACAATTAAAGATAGCGTTGCCTAAGGGACGCCTTTTAGGCGAAACAGCCGCCCTGCTCCAGGGTGCGGACTGGGGGTTAACTGGATATCATGCGAGGGCTCGCCTTTATCGCCTTGAATCAGAGATGTTTCCCAACCTCTCGGCTAAGGTGTTCCATGAGAAGGATATCCCTATTCAGGTGGCAATAGGAAACTATGATTTGGGTATCTGCGGGCTGGATTGGGTGGAGGAGCTTTTGGTTAAGTATCCCAGCAGTGCCGTGATTAAGGTCAAAAACCTTGAGTATGGTGAAGGTGTCTTATACATGGTGGCCGCTCGCTCTGATGGGATATCTACAGAGGAGGGCTTGGTTCGGATTGCCACCGAGTACCCTAATCTGGCTGAGTCCTTTGCTCTGAATCGTCGGCTGAGAAGGTTTAGCATCTTTCCCCTGTGGGGAGGGGCTGAGGTCTATCCTCCCGAGAGTGCTGAGTTAGCCCTGATTTCGGGAAAGGCGGGGAAGAGGTCGTTTGGTTATGACCTTATACCGATAAGCGAAGTCCTCAGTTTCAATGCCGCCCTCATCGCCAATAAGAACAGCTGGCAGACAAAGGACTTGAGTCAGGTGTTGGCTTCTCTTGGAGATGGGCTATCGGCCGACAGAAAACAGCCCTCCTCTGCTGGGGTAAGGAGTGCGCCATCGGAAAAGCCCGTGATATCTCCCGAAGCTCGACGTGGAAAAGATGCCGGAGCGACAGTCCGGCTTGCTTTGCCTGATGGACATCAGCAGCAACCAACCCTCCGTCTGCTGAATAGAGCTGGCATTGAGGTTGACGACTATCCTTCAAAGAGGGGCAATCGCCGACCAGTTGCCAAGCTGGAGGGTGTGACAATTAAGGTGATTAGGCCTCAGGATATGCCATTACAGGTAGCCAATGGAAACTTTGATCTGGCCATTACCGGTAAAGATTGGCTTAGGGAGCATCTTTATCAGTTTCCACCAAGCCCGGTGGCAGAGCTTATCGACCTCAAATTTGGCAAGGTGCGGATAGTGGCGGTAGCAAGCAAGGATTTGTCGGTGACCGACGCCTATAGTCTAAAGCAACTTAATGCTGAGCAGTCGGTGCCATTGAGGGTGGCTTCGGAGTATGTCAATATAGCGGATAAGTATGCCAGAGATAATCACCTGGGGATGTATAGAATAATACCCACCTGGGGGGCTACTGAAGCCTTTTTGCCTGAGGATGCCGACCTGCTGATTGAGAATACGCAGACTGGGCGGACCATAGCCAGGCACAACCTCAAGATAATTGATACCCTTTTTGAGTCAACGGCCTGCCTCATCGGTAACACAAATAGCATATCCAGCTCCAGCAAGAGAAAAAGGATAAAGTCTATCACCGAGATGCTGCGAAGGGCGGTGGAGAATGGCTAAATTAAAAATCATTGAGGGTTTTGAACAGGCGAAGGCAGTATTATCTCGGCAAGCCACGGCTGAGTTTCCCATGATTTCGTCAGTCCTTAAACAGAAGCTGGTTCAGATGTTTGGCACTGAAGACCCGGAGCAGGCGGTTGCGCAGATTATCAACGAGGTGCGCAGCAAGGGAGATAAAGCCCTTGTTGGTTATGCCTCAAGGATTGATGGGGTGGAGCTTGCTTCACTGGAGGCGACCAAGGAGCAAATAGCCGCTGCTTATCAGGAGGTTGATAAGGAGCTGGTATCAGCCCTCAGGCTGGCAGCCGAGCGGATACGCTCCTTCCACTCCCAACAGAAGGATAATATCTGGCGGGAATTTGCCGGGGTGAAGGCCAGTCAGCTGATACGTCCGCTGGAGCGCGTCGGGGTCTATGCCCCCGGCGGCAATGCCTGTTACCCTTCTACGGTGCTGATGACCGCTGTTCCAGCCAGGGTTGCCGGGGTCAAGGAGGTTATTCTGGCTACACCGCCAGGAGCGAAGGGGGTGATTTCTCCTCCCACGCTGGTAGCCGCTGATATCGCTCAGGTTGACCGCATTTTCTGTGTTGGTGGCGCCCAGGCGATTGCCGCTCTGGCTTTTGGCACCGAGACTGTTCCCAGAGTGGATAAGATTTGTGGGCCGGGTAATATATTCGTCGTTCTGGCCAAGAAGATGGTTTATGGTGTGGTTGATATCGACGGACTAAACGGGCCGAGCGAGGTATTAATTATCGCTGATGAAACAGCCAATCCTGAATACTGTGCTGCTGACCTCTTGGCTCAGGCTGAGCATGACCCCTTAGCTTCAGCCATCCTGGTAACTACCTCACGGAGGTTGGCAGACGAAGTTATGGCTGAGGTGGAACAACAGCTAAAGGGTTTGCCCCGTCAGGCTATTCCTGTTGAGTCTTTACAGAACCAGGGCAAGATAATAGTGGTCACCAATATAGATGAGGCTATAGAATTGGCTAACCTTTATGCTCCGGAGCACCTCTGCCTTATGATGGACAAAGCAGCCTCCTATGTTGATAGGGTGTCTAACGCCGGGTGTATATTTGTCGGCGGAACATCAACAGTAGTTTTGGGTGATTATGTGGCTGGACCGAGCCATGTTTTGCCTACCGGAGGCACTGCCCGATTCGGCTCGCCGCTTAATATAACCGACTTTATTAAATTGATAAATTTGGTTAGTATAGATAAAGCCAGCTTAAAAAAGCTGGGGCGGGCAGCCTCTGTTATCGCTAGAGCTGAGGGTTTTGAGGCTCATGCCCGCGCGGTAGAAAAGCGGTTCAAACAGGTGGACAATGAGTGAAGAAGCAGGAATAGAGCGATTTATACGGCCTGACCTTACTACCTTTAGTGCCTACTCCGCCAGTATCTCGCCGGAGACATTGGAGGGGGAGATAGAGGTCGCGGCGGAAAGCATTATCAAGCTGGATGCCAATGAGAATCCTTATGGCTGCTCGCCCAGAGTGAATCAGGCGCTGGCGACCTATCCTTATTTCAATGTCTATCCCGACAACGGCCAGGTAATGCTCAGGCAGTTGCTGGCGGGATACACCGGGGTTGATGCCAAATACATTGCAGCTGGCAGCGGCGGCGACCAGCTTATAGACCTTGTTTTACGCTTATTTGTCGAGCCCGGTGACGAGGTAATAAATTGCGTACCTACTTTTGAAATGTATACTTTTTTTGCTAAGGTATGTGGTAGCACTCTGGTTGAGATACCCAGAGATGATGATTTCGCTATCAGTGTAGCCGCCATAAAGGCAGCCATAAATGAAAAAACCAAGGCGATACTCCTGGCTAATCCCAATAATCCAACAGGAACAATTACCCCCCAGCGAGACATTCTGGAGATAGTGGATACCGGCCTGCCGGTGGTAGTTGACGAGGCATACTATGAATTTAGTGGAGAAACAGCGGCTCCATTAGTGGGCAAGTACCAAAACCTGATGGTGTTGCGGACATTCAGCAAATGGGCAGGGCTTGCTGGTCTGAGGGTTGGATACGGCATTTTCTCACCCAAAATAGCCGATTACATATTGAGAATCAAGCCTCCGTACAGTGTAAATGTGGCCGCTATAGTCGCCGTACAGGAGTCGCTGAAGGATATCGATTACCTGATGACCGGCGTAAAGGCTATAATCGTCGAGAGGGAGAAGCTTTTCGCCGAGCTAAAGAGAATAAAGTGGCTGGCCCCCCTCCCTTCGCAGGCCAACTTTATTCTGTGCCTGGTGCTGAACGGCAGGGCGAGCCAGCTTCACCAGAGGCTGAAGGAGAAGGGAATACTGGTTCGCTATTTTGATAAGCCTCTGCTGAAACATTTTATACGCATTAGTGTGGGCAAACCGGAGCATACCGATGCCTTGATTAAAGCACTGCAAGAAATAGAGGAGGAGACAGGTGGCTAATAGAATATCTATCATCAAACGGAAGACTAAGGAAACCAATATCAGCCTGGAGCTTGATATTGATGGCGGCGGTAAGTGGGATATAAATACCGGAATCAGGATGTTTGACCACCTATTGGCTCAGCTTGCCCGCCATGGAGTGTTTGACATAAAGATTTCAGCCACAGGTAGCGACCAGCATCATCTGGTAGAGGATGTTGCCATTTGTTTGGGCAAAGCCCTGGGTGAAGCCCTGGGTGAGAAGCGGGGCATTGTCAGGATGGCTGACGCTATGGTGCCCATGGATGATACCCTGGCGTTGGTGGCGGTGGACATCAGCGGTAGGGGATATACCACCTTAGACCTGCCTTTCAACGATAATGATATGAGTGGGTTTGCTACCGACCTTATCCGTCATTTCCTGGAGTCCTTTGCCATTGAGGCCAGGCTTAATCTCCACGCTAAGATTCTATATGGTGTTAATGACCATCACAAGGCGGAAGCCCTGTTTAAGGCCCTGGGCAGAGCCCTGGATACGGCTACCAGAGTTGACCAGCGTATAAGTGGTGACCTCCCCAGCACCAAGGAGTTCTTGGAAAGCTAAGGGATAGTTGATGTCTAGGGAAATACGCCCTCACATCTTTAGTGTAGTTGCTATAGTTACCTATCTGGCCCATTTTTGGGTCCAGCCCCCGGCGGGAATAGCACTTTGGGCTGTCTCGGCTGTTTCCGCTGTAGCGTCAATTCATCTTGGCATGATAGCGAGGGGACAGAGTGCAGATAAGGCCAGGCGGTGGATGCCGAACTCAGCCGTTATCATTGGTTGTATAATACTGCTGGGCGTGACCTTGAGCGCTATATTCCTCTTAGCTCCGCAGATGATACAATAAATTCGCCTTTTTTTGTGGCTATTATTTACGGCGGCTCAACCAAATCAAAAAGGCTCCTATAGCGACTATGGCCACTATTGGTTTCCAAGGAGTTAATTTCCCCGGGGGCTCCAGAGTAAATGTCATTTTAGGAAGGTTCCCCCTAGCCTGGTAAGGAACTTGGTGAATATCTAGAATTTGCTTTAACTCTGGTGTTGCATCTCGGCAATATTTGTCATCAAGATGCTCAATATAATCCCTTGAGATTTCTATCTCGGCTTCTAATCTCCCATCACTAAAACCTCTAACATGCATCTCCCATGTATCATCTAATTTTTTAATTAAGCCAAAAACTTGCCCTGGCTTTATTATTTGAAGAGGTGTATCACTGAAACCTTCTTGGATAAGTACCTCATTTTACTCTTTGTAGCCGCTTAGCTGTCGTGTCTGTCCGTTCCATCCTTGTTACCTCCCTCATGAAGTTATCTAAGCTTCCTGCCTGCCAGCTTCTCATAAGCCTCTCGGTATCTCCTGGCGGCAGCCTCAATAACCTCCGGTGGCAGTGTGGGGGCGGGGGGCTCTTTATTCCAGCCTGATTCGACCAGCCAGTCGCGAACCGGCTGCTTGTCATAGCTGGGCTGGGATTGACCCACGGTATATAGCCCGGCATCCCAGAAGCGGCTTGAGTCCGGGGTCAGCAGCTCATCAATAAGGATGAGTTTATTACCATCCAGCCCGAATTCCATCTTGGTATCGGCGATAATGATGCCTCTGGCTTGAGCATATTCATGGGCATAGCTATAAATAGCCAGGGTTTTCTCCCGCATCTCCTCAGCCAGAGCTTCACCCACCAGCTTCTTCATCTCATCCGGGCTGAGCGGCTGGTCGTGCCCAGTTTCTGCCTTGGTGGTGGGGGTGAACAGCGGTTGGGGGAATGCCTCACTCTCTTTTAGTCCTTTGGGCAAAGGCTCTCCGTTAACCGTGCCCTGCTTCTGATACTCCGCCCAGGCTGAGCCTGAGAGGTAGCCGCGCACCACACATTCTACAGGCAGGCGCGCCATTTTTTTGACAATCATAGACCGCCCCTCAAGGTAGGAGGGGTAGGGGAAACGTTTCTCGTTGGGCAGGTAGGAATCAAGTCGTTTAACATCATCAACCGCTTCGACCAGATGGTTTGGCATCAGCCCCCCGGTCTTGTTGAACCAGAAAACCGAGAGCTGATTGAGCACCGAGCCTTTATCTGGAATGCCGCAGGGCAGCACCGAGTCAAAGGCTGAGATGCGGTCGGTAGCTACGATGAGCAGCAGGTCGCCAAGGTCATAGGTGTCTCGTACTTTGCCTCGAACGAATAATGGTAACGGCAGCTCTGTTGTTAATAATACTGATGAGTCCATGTTCATAGTGCCTCAGGAGCCAGCCCGGTGGTGGGTTTGGCCGCCTCGAACTTCTCTCTCCACTGCGCTTCAGTTAGGCCCAGTCGCTGGAATACCTCATCTACATAGCGCAGGTAGTATTGATGGTCAAACAGCGGCTCCAGCTCTTCCGCCGGCAGGATAGCGGTCACCTCAGGGTCAGCCTTGAGCAGGGTGAGGAATTGTTTGTTTCCCTTCCATGCCTTCATAGCGTTTCGCTGCACCAGTTTGTAGGCTTTGTCTCTGCTCAACCCTTTGTCGATAAGGGCTAGCATTACTCGCTGGGAGAAGACCAAGCCCTTGGTAAGACCTATATTCTTTTTCATCCGTTGCGGGTAGACCTGCAATCCCTTCATCACTGAGGTGAATATGGCGAGGGAGTAATCAAGGGCAAGACAGGCATCGGGCAGGATGATACGCTCGGTGGAGGAGTGGCTGATGTCTCGCTCATGCCACAGAGCGATATTTTCCATTGAGGTCAGGGCATAGCCTCTTATCAATCGGGCTAAGCCGCTGACTCGCTCACAAAGTTCGGGATTACGCTTGTGCGGCATGGCTGAGGAGCCCGTCTGTCCGGCACTGAAGGGCTCTTCCACCTCCCGGGTTTCAGTTCGCTGAAGTCCCCTGATCTCGGTGGCGAATTTCTCCAGCGAGCTGGCTATTAGCGCCAGGGTGGTGGTGAACTGAGCGTGGCGGTCACGTTGCAATATCTGGCTCGATACTGGAGATGGGGCGAGCTTTAATCTGGCGCATGCCTTCTCCTCAACTGCGGGGGATAGGGTGGCATAGGTACCTACCGCTCCTGAAATCTTGCCCACGGCGATGAATTTTTTGGCCTCAGAGAGCCTGTGCCTGTTGCGCTTCATCTCCTCAACCCACACCGCCAGCTTCAGACCGAAGGAGAGCGGCTCAGCGTGGACGCCGTGGGTGCGACCCATCATCACCGTGTATTTGTGCTCTATCGCCTTCTGTGCCAATACTGCGATGAGCTCTTTAATATCCTGGATTAGAATGTCCGCTGCTTCGTCAAGCTGCAGGCTGAGGGCGGTATCTATTACATCGGAAGAGGTGAGACCAAGGTGGATAAAGCGTGATTCCTTGCCGATGGTCTCTGATATTGCACGAAGGAAGGCAGTCATGTCGTGGTGAGTCTCTTTGAGAATCTCCTCCATGCGCTTAAGGTTAACGCGGGCTAGCTTTATCTTGGGCACAGCCTCGCGGGGAATGACACCTAACTCAGCCCATGCCTCACAGACGGCAAACTCCACCTCCCGCCACTTGGCAAACTTGTTCTCGTCTGACCATACCCTTTTCATCTGGGGTCTGGAATATCGCTCAATCATTTGCTGCTTCCTTGTAATTCCCTTCTATATTTTTGGTAAGCCTCTCTTATGTTATCATACTTTAAGCCTAAAATTTCGGCAGCCAGGTAGGCTGCATTCTTAGCCCCCGCCGCACCTATCGCCACGCAGGCTACCGGTATCCCCGCCGGCATCTGGACTATGGAGTACAGGGCATCAACACCCTTTAATTCACCGCTGGCCAGGGGCACCCCGATAACAGGCAGCATAGTCCAGCTGGCTACAACTCCGGGAAGATGAGCTGCCATGCCAGCAGCGGCGATTATGACCTCTACCCCTCGTTTTTGGACTGATTTTCCAAACTCCCTTATCTTTTCCGGGTTGCGGTGGGCTGAGATTACCGATAATTCATAGTCAATGCCGAGCTTATGTAATACCTCCACCGTGGGACGCATTGCTTCCGTATCCGATTTACTACCCATAACTATGGCGACTAATGGCATTTTTTCGCCCTCACTTCCTTGGCCTTTCTCTCCTTGGAGCATATTTTCTCCTTCACCCCCTTATTTTGCTCTCGCTTTCAGGTCAGCGATGTCCTTACGATAATGACAGCTCTCAAAGTGAATTCGGTTGATGTTATTATAGACCTTTTCTCTGGCTTCGGCGATGGTGCTGCCGGTAGCAACCACCGTGAGCACCCGTCCCCCGTCAGTCAATACCTGCCCTTCTGAGCCTACCTTAGTTCCGGCGTGGAATACCACAATGTCTTTGTCCACAGCATTTAACCCGGTGACGGGGAAACCTGTCTGGTAGCTACCTGGGTATCCCCCCG
Organism: Dehalococcoidales bacterium; assembly: GCA_016783245.1. Classification (GTDB taxonomy): domain Bacteria; phylum Chloroflexota; class Dehalococcoidia; order Dehalococcoidales; family BS750m-G39; genus BS750m-G39. Next base: position 19,584 of record JADHWY010000004.1, read on the forward strand.
ATGCCATCACCACCCCCACACAGGCGTCATCGCTCCATTCTATATCCATCTGGTCAAGGTTGCCATCGATTACTGCCAGCATAATATCCGCCAGGTCGGTTTTGAGCAGTGGCAGGGTAACCTGGGTCTCCGGGTCACCAAAGCGGGCGTTAAATTCCAGCGCCTTTACTCCTTTATCGGTTACCATTAATCCCCCGTAGAGGACACCCTTATAGGGTCTGCCTTCCTCAGCCATAGCCTTTGCTGCTGGTTGAAGGATGGTTTCCTTCACTGTCTGGGACAGTGTTGGGGTGAGGAAGTGGGGGGGGCTGTAGCTGCCCATGCCGCCGGTATTGGGGCCCTGGTCGTTGTCAAATACGGGTTTATAATCGCAGGCGGAGACCATAGGGATGACAGTTTTACCATCGGTAAAAGCAAAGCAGCTCATCTCCTCGCCGGAGAGGCACTCCTCAATAATTACCTTATTGCCAGCAGCACCAAAGGCTTTGGCTTCCATAATATTGGCTAGGGCGTCCGAGGCTTGCGATATGGAATCGGCTACGATTACCCCCTTCCCCGCCGCCAGCCCGTCAGCTTTGACTACAATAGGCGTTTTTTGCTGCTGGAGGTATTCCTTTGCCTGGCCATATTCAGAGAAGCTGGCGCTGTTTGCGCAGGGGATGCCGTATTTTTGCATCAGCTCCTTGGCGAATACCTTGCTTGATTCTATCTCGGCGGCAGCTTTGGTGGGGCCAAAGATAGGAATGCCTATACCTTGAAAATAGTCAACAATGCCATCGGCTAGAGGCGACTCCGGCCCGACGACGGCCAGCTCGATACCCTTTTCCTGGGCTACTTCGGCCAGCGACTCTATATCATTAGGCTTGATATCCAGGTTATGGGCAAGCTGAGCGGTGCCGGCATTGCCCGGGGCAGCGTAAATCTCTTTGACCTTAGGGCTCTGGGCTAGCTTCCAGACTAAAGTATGCTCCCTAGCCCCGCCGCCAATAACCAGTATTTTTATCTACCTCACCCCCTGTGTCCCCCTCTCCTATCAAGGAGAGGGGGAAGGTTTTATAAGAGGGGTTTCACCCCTCTAGGACTCCTCGCTTATATGGTAAGTCCCTTCGGACTCACTATGATTAACATCATCCTGTTAAGTGTTTCCAAGCATTACAATATTCCTTAAGTAATTCACGACGTGGCTGGTCGTCTCCTCTCCTTTTTGCTTTCAGGTCCAGCCTGCGATGCGTCCACAGCTGCCCCTGGCTGTTCTGCCATTCCCCGATCTTCGTAGAATATTCAACAAAGATGTCGCCTGGGAAAATCCAGACTTCTGGGTTTTCTTGAGATTCCGACATATCGACCCATACGATGACAAGTCTTTGCCGTAGTTGCGGGTCGTCAGCAACCCACACAGTTGGACTCCACCCTTCCTCAGTCATTTTGACCTGTATCTCCAGATATGTCCCATCCTGCTTTCTTATTAAAGCGTCAATTCCTATATCTATAACTGGAAGATAAAGGTCAACCCCTCTACTAATCAGTTCGCTAAAGACAAAAAATTCAGCACGCTTTCCTTTTTGTTGGCTTGTACGCTTCATTGCTACTATTTCCTACTCCCACTCTATGGTTGATGGGGGTTTGGAGGTTATATCATAGACCACCCGGTTTACCCCGGCGACTTCGTTGACGATGCGACTGGAGATGCGAGCCAGAAGGTCGTAGGGAAGGCGTGCCCAGTCGGCGGTCATGGCATCCTCGCTGGTGACGGCGCGGATAGAGACCAGGTAGCCGTAGGTTCTAAAGTCCCCCATCACCCCCACGCTTCTAACATCGGTGAGTATGGCAAAGCTCTGCCACAGGTGATGATATAGCTTTGCCTTCTTAATCTCGTTCATCACAACCCAGTCGGCATTGCGCAGTATCTCCAGCTTTTCCTTGGTCACCTCACCGATGATGCGGATGGCGAGACCTGGACCGGGGAAGGGCTGCCGCCACACCATCTCTTCAGGGAGACCCAGCTCCAATCCCACCTGGCGTACCTCATCCTTAAACAGGTAGCGCAGCGGTTCGATAAGATTGAGGGTCATCTTGGCCGGCAGACCACCCACATTGTGGTGGGTCTTAATTTTAGCTGAGGCTTTGCCTGATGAAGCACTCTCGATAACATCAGGATACAGGGTCCCCTGAGCGAGAAAATCAACCTTGCCTATCTTCTTCGCCTCCTCCTCAAACACCTTAATAAACTCCTCGCCAATAACCCTGCGCTTCTTCTCCGGGTCTGTTACTCTTTTTAGTCGCTTGAGGAATCTTTCACTGGCGTCAACATAGATGGTATTCATTCCCAGATTGAGTCGAAAGACATTGAGGGTTCTCTCCGCCTCTTCGCGGCGTAGCAGCCCATTATTGACAAAGATGCAGGTAAGCTGATTGCCAACGGCTCGGTGGATGAGGGTAGCCACTACTGATGAATCAACCCCACCGGAGAGGGCATTGATGACCTTGCCTTCGCCCACCTGTTTTTTGATGTTATCCAGGCTTTCATTGATAAAGTTGCCCATGGTCCAGTTTCCCTGGCAGCCACAGACCCGGCGGGCGAAATTCTTCAGTATAGCCTTCCCCTGGGGGGTATGTGCCACCTCGGGGTGAAACTGGAGGCCAAATATCCCTTCGTCATTGCCTATGACAGCAAAGGGGGAATTCTCAGTATAGGCTAGGGCAGTGAAACCGGGGGGCATTTCTTCAATCCGGTCGCCGTGGCTCATCCATACCGGAGAGGAGGAAGATAAATCAGCGAATAGGGGTGAATCTACATTGCTGATATGAAGAAGGCAGTGTCCGTACTCGTGCTTGGCGGCGGGGGCGACCTGTCCTCCCAGCTGTTTGGTAATGACTTGCATCCCGTAACATATGCCTAATACCGGCAGATGGCTTTCATAAATATAGGCTGGTGCTAGAGGGGCATCCGGCTCGTAAACACTGGCTGGCCCTCCGGAGAGGATAAATCCCTTGGGGTTCAGGGGGGCTATCTTTTCCCAGGGAGCATCATGCGGTACCAGCTCGCAGTATACCTGGCACTCTCGTATTCGCCGGGCGATAAGCAGGCTGTATTGCGAGCCGAAATCGATGACAATTATAGCTTCACGCTCGGCACCGGATATAGCCTCCTTTGTTGCCAGAGGCTGCTCGCCACCCAGCTCCTTAGCAATCTCCAAATAGGTGGAGACCTCGATATCACTGCTGGTGGTGATGCGGTGGCTACTGTTTGCCGCCTGTTTTGATTTATCCGTTTTCTTAGCCATCTCTATGCCAAAGATTACCATTGTGTTATACTGTCGTCAAGACAAAAAATCATTCCCATCTGGATAATCAGGGCAATGTGTGATAAGCTGCCTTCAAATATTCAACAACAGATAAAACAGGGTATTTCTGTCCTCAAGAGGGGGGGCGTAGTTGCCTTCCCCACCGATACTGTTTACGGGCTGGGGGCTTGCGCTGGTGATGAACAGGCAGTGGAGCGGGTTTATGAGCTAAAGAAGCGGTCGAGGGATATGGCGCTCCCGTTACTGCTGGGAAATACTGCGCAGATAGGTATGGTCGCTGAGAATGTGTCGCAGATTGCCTGGCTTCTAATTCGCCGCTTTCTGCCCGGTGCCCTAACCCTGGTTCTGTCTAAGTCCGCTGCGCTCCCTGATATTATCACTGCCGGGGGCGGAACTGTAGCTGTGCGCATTCCTGCCCACCCTGTCCCTGTTGCCCTGAGTGAAGGTATCGGGGCACCTATTGTAGGCACCAGCGCTAATCTGAGTGGTAAACCCAGCGCCCTGACTGCTGATGATGTCTATTCCCAGTTTGGCGATAAAATAGACCTGGTTATTAATGGTGGCAGATGCTCGGGAGGGAAAGAATCCACCATAGTGGATGCGACCGGGGAACCCCCCGTCATTTTGCGGGAGGGTGCTATAGCCAGGGAAGAACTGGAGCAGATATATGAGGGGATTGCTCTTGGAGAAGGAGGCTGAGTGTTGCGTATTGCCATCGGCTGCGACCACAAGGGGTTGAATACCAAGCAATTTATTATCTCGCTGATAGATAAGAAGGGGCATACCTATCAGGACTTTGGCTGTTATACCGCTGAGTCGGTGGACTACCCTGATATTGCCCAGAAGGTAGCTGAAGCGGTAGCCAACGGCTCTACTGAGCCAGGTATCTTGATATGCGATACTGGCATTGGTATGAGCATTGCCGCTAATAAGGTTAAGGGAATCAGGGCTGCTCTGTGCCACGATGCTTTCAGTGCCCGTTGCGCTCGACAGCACAATAATGCCAACATTCTCTGCCTGGGGGCAGAGCAGAAACAGGATACTGTCCGGGATATAATTGAGGCCTTTCTTGCCACCGATTTTGAGAGGGGAAGACACTCGCGCCGGGTGGATAAGATAATAGCCATGGAGGAGTAATTACCTTGACATTAAATTGGTGCTGTGGTATTTTCTGTCAATGGGGGTCGATATAAGGTTTTGGGGTTATTCCGTCCCAGAGGGGCGGTTTTTTTGATTATTAAGGTGAAGAAAGAAGCAAAGGCATGAAAAGCGATATGGTTAAACGGGGGGTAGAGAGGGCGCCGCACCGCTCTTTGCTACATGCTCTAGGCTGGTCGAGAGCGGAAATAGACAAGCCTTTTATCGGCATTGTCAATAGCTTCGCCGAGATTGTCCCCGGCCATATGCATCTACGTGATATCGCTCAGGCGGTTAAAGAGGGGGTATGTAGTGGGGGTGGTGTTCCCTTTGAATTTAATACCATTGCCGTATGTGATGGCATTGCCATGAACCACCCCGGTATGAAGTATAGCCTGCCCAGCAGGGAGATGATAGCCGACTCAGTGGAGGTGATGGCTGAGGCTCATGGCTTTGATGCCCTGGTCTTTATCCCCAATTGCGACAAAATAACCCCCGGCATGCTTATGGCGGCAGCTAGGCTGAATCTGCCGGCTCTGTTCGTTAGCGGCGGACCCATGCTGGCAGGACGCTTTAGTACTGGCGGTGAAGTCAAGAAGGTTGATCTCAGCACTGTCTTCGAGGCGGTGGGTAAGGTGACTATGGGTGAGATGAGCGAGGAGGAGCTGGAGCGGTTGGAGGAGGTTGCCTGCCCCGGTTGTGGTAGCTGCGCCGGGATGTTTACTGCCAATACTATGAATTGCCTGACCGAAGCTCTGGGAATGGGGCTATCTGGTAATGGCACTATCCTGGCTGTTGATGTCAGGCGGATACAATTGGCCAAGGAAGCAGGGCGGCAGATTATGAAACTGCTTGCCAGCGACATTCGCCCCCGAGACATTATAAATAAGGATTCCATTCACAATGCCTTTATCGTAGATATGGCATTAGGCGGCAGCACTAACTCGGTTCTGCACCTGATGGCTGTAGCTCAGGAGGCAGGGGTTGATTTTTCTCTGGCGATGTTGAATGAGATAGGTAAACATGCCCCCTATTTGTGTAAGCTGAGCCCAGCGGGCAGCTATTATATTGAGGATTTAGACCGAGCTGGTGGCATAGCCGCCGTGATGAAGGAGCTGGAGGGATTGCTAAATCTAAAGTCGATGACGGTATCAGGCAAGCCGGTAGGCGAGGTTATCGCTGATAGCCGGGTTATGGATAGTGATGTTATCCGTCCCACTGCCAATGCCCACTCAGCCACAGGGGGTCTCGCCATCCTGTTCGGCAATCTGGCACCGGAGGGGGCGGTGGTGAAAAGGGCAGCGGTTGTCCCTGAAATGATGGTTCATAACGGCTCAGCCAAGGTATTCAACTCTGAAGAAGAGGCTATAGCGGCTATTATGGGCAGCGGGATAAAGTCGGGGGATGTGGTGGTTATTCGCTATGAGGGACCTAAGGGAGGCCCGGGAATGAGAGAGATGCTCACTCCTACCTCGGTCCTGAGCGGTATGGGTATGGATAAGGAGGTAGCCCTGATAACCGATGGGCGCTTTTCCGGGGCAACCCGTGGTGCCGCTATTGGTCATGTCTCCCCTGAGGCGGCTAGACGGGGTCCTATTGCTGCCTTAACCGATGGCGATATAATTAAGATAGACATCCCCAATTATAGGCTCGATGTTGAGCTCGGTGATAAAGAGATAAGTGAGCGTTTAGCCCGGTTAGCTGAGTTTGAACCCAGGGTGAAGGCAGGCTATCTCAGGCGCTATGCCGAGATGGTATCCTCCGCTAACATCGGGGCGATATTCCGTGAATGAGGGGGCTACTATTATGAAGAGGACAGGAGCCCAGATTTTGTGTGAGAGTCTGGTTAAGGAGGGGGTAGAGGTTATTTTTGGTTTCCCTGGTGGCGCTGTTTTGTCCCTGTATGATACCCTGCCTCAGTATCCCCAGCTTCGCCATATTCTGGTGCGCCACGAGCAGGGGGCGGCTCACGCTGCTGATGGCTACGCCAGGGCTACAGGGAAGGTGGGAGTGTGTATGGCTACTTCCGGTCCCGGGGCTACCAACCTGGTTACTGGCATTGCCAATGCCTATCTTGATTCCTCGTCAGTGGTAGCTATAACCGGGCAGGTAGCCAGACCCTTTATTGGCAAGGATGCCTTTCAGGAGGTAGATATTACTGGCATTACCCTGCCTATTACCAAGTATAATTATCTCGTCCGTGATGCCGCTTCACTGGCTAAAGTGGTTAGAGAGGCTTTTTGCCTGTCGCGGACCGGACGTCCGGGGCCGGTGCTTATTGACATCCCGCGAGATGTTCAGATGGAGCAGGCAGAGTTTAATTATCCCAGGAAGGTGGAGATACCTGGCTATAAGCCTACACTTGAGGGACACCCGGCACAGATTAAGAAGGCAGCCAGGCTTATCAATGAGGCACAGCACCCCGTTATCCTTGCCGGCAGGGGGGTAATAATATCCGGGGCGTATGCTGAGCTGAAATATCTGGCAGAAGCGGCTCAGATACCGGTGCTGACTACTTTGCTTGGTGTCAGTTGCTTCCCAGAGGGTCATCCCCTTAGCTATGGTATGGTAGGGATGCACGGCATGGCTTATGCCAATATAGCGCTTCACAACGCTGGCCTGGTTATTGCTATTGGGATGAGGTTTGATGATAGAGTTACCGGCAGGATAGACTCATTTGCTCCTCAGGCGCGCATTATCCATATTGATATCGACCCCGCCGAGATAGGCAAGAATGTGTCAGTGGACGTGCCTATTGTCGGTGATGTGAAGCTGGTGCTGAAGAAATTAAACAAGCTGATTATCTCCACCGAGCGCACTGAGTGGATTGGGCAGGTTGAGGATTGGCGAAAGGAACATCCATCATTAGAGATCAGGGATAGTGCCAGCCTTTTACCCCAGTATGTCATCAGCAAGATATACGAAGCAACCAAGGGCGAGGCTACTATCGTTACTGGAGTAGGGCAGAACCAGATGTGGGCAGCTCAACATTACTGCTATGATAAACCAAACACTTTGATTTCATCGGGTGGCTTGGGAACTATGGGCTTTGGCCTGCCAGCAGCTATGGGAGCCAAAGTAGGGCGTCCTGACAGCCCTGTTTGGTTAATTGATGGTGATGGCAGCTTTCAGATGACAATACAGGAGCTAGCTACCATAGTTCAGGATAATATTGCGGTTAAGATAGCAATCCTAAACAATGGCTTTCTGGGGATGGTGAGACAATGGCAGGAATTGTTCTACCAGAAGCGGTATGTAGCCACACCCATATCCTGCCCCGACTTTGTCAAGATTGCTGAAGGATATTGCCTCCCCGGGTTGAGGGTTAAGCATAGGGGCGAGGTGGTCCCAGCCATCAAACAGGCTGTGGAGCATGAGGGTCCATTTCTGATAGATTTTATGGTGGAACCAGAGGAGAATGTTTATCCCATGGTGCCGCCCGGAGCGACCTTGGTCGAAGCTATAGAGGCACCTAAGAAAAAAGTGGAAGCTATATCTGATTCTGCTAAGCTTCCAGTGAGTAATATCTGAGCCTAGAGGAGGGGAGTAAACATGGCTACGGCAAAGCACACGCTGGTTGCTCTTGTCGAAGACAAGCCCGGCGTACTTAACCGAATGGCTAGTCTCTTTCGAAGGCGTGGCTTCAATATCGAAAGTATCGCCGTAGGGCATAGTGAACTGCCTCATCTATCGCGCATGACCATTGTTGTTAACGGGACAACGGCAATGGTGGAGCAGGTTAGAAAGCAGGTAGACAAGCTGGTGGATGTGGTCAAGGTTTCTGATATCACTGGAAGTGATAAGGTGGCGCGGGAGCTGGCGCTGATTAAAGTAAAAGCCAATTCCGCTACCCGTACCGAGATTATCGAGATTGCGGATATATTTAGAGCCAATATAGTAGATGTCGCCTCTGATTCAGTAACAGTTGAGGTTACCGGTGATGAAGACAAAATTAATTCTTTGTATAATTTACTGAGTGGTTTTGGCATCAAGGAAATGGCTAAGACTGGCCGTATAGCTATGACCAGGGGAAGTCTGGTGCGGTCCAGGTCTCGGCACGGGAGAGGAAAGGGTTAAACCGTCAAGAAGTTGGCGATAACAAATAAAACAAGGGAGAGAATGAATTATGGCTAAGATATATTATGATAAGGATTGCAACCTAAAGTTGCTTGATGGAAAGACAATCGGCATTGTTGGCTTTGGCAGTCAGGGACATGCCCATGCCCAAAACCTGAGGGATAGCGGTTGCAAGGTGATAATAGCCGAAGCTAAGGGGACCGAAGGCTGGAAGAGTGCCAAGGCAGTCGGCTTTGATTTAATGCTGGCTGACGAGATGGCTAAGAAGGCTGACATCATTATTATGCTGGCTCCTGATACCCTTCAGCAGAAGATTTATCACCAATCGATTGAGAAGGGGCTGGTCAAGGGTAATACACTGATGTTTGCCCACGGTTTTAATATCCACTACGGGCAGATTGTTCCCCCGCCTGATGTTGATGTTAGCATGATAGCCCCTAAGTGCCCCGGTCATATGCTGAGGCAGCTCTATACCGAGCAAGCAGGACCGCCGGCGATAGTGGCAGTTCATCAGGACGCTTCAGGCCAGGCAAAGAACGTAGCCCTAGCTTATGCCAAAGGCATTGGCTGCAGTCGGGCTGGCATTATAGAGACTACCTTTGCTGAGGAGACCGAGACTGACCTCTTCGGTGAGCAGACAGTGCTGTGTGGTGGTATCTCTTCTCTGATAAAGGCTGGCTTTGATACACTGGTTGAGGCTGGCTATCAGCCGGAAATAGCTTATTTTGAAGTATGCCATGAGCTTAAGCTTATCATTGACTTAATATATAAGGGTGGCTTAGGCTATATGCGCTATTCGATTAGTGATACTGCGGAGTATGGCGATTATAGTCGGGGACCACGGATAATCGATGATATGGTTAGGGATGAGATGGCGCAAATCCTTGCCGAGATTCAGGATGGCAGTTTCGCTAAGGAATGGATTCTGGAAAACCAGGCCGGGCGACCGGTGTATAATGCCCTGAAGCGCATGGATGAGGAGCACCCCATTGAGCTGGTGGGCAGGGAGTTACGTCAGATGATGGCTTGGTTGAAAAAGAAATAAGGATAGATAGAAATGTCAGAGGCGGAACGGGTTATAATTTTTGATACTACCCTGCGGGACGGTGAGCAGGCGGCGGGGGGCACTTTAAATATCCAGGAGAAGCTGGATATAGCCAGGCAGCTGGAGCGGCTGGGGGTAGATGTTATCGAGGCTGGCTTCCCGGTTACCTCGCCGGGTGACTTCGATGCGGTAAGCCTTATTGCCGAAGAGATTCGCACTCCTGTAATCTGTGCCCTGGCTCGTGCTCATCCTAAGGATATAGATGGGGCGTGGGAGGCAGTGAAACAGGCAAAACATCCACGTATACACGTCTTTCTTTCTGCCTCAGATATCCATATGCTTCATCAATTGAAGAAGAGCCGCGAGGAGGTTCTGGAGATGTCCCGCAGCATGGTGGCACGGGCTAAGCAATACATCGATGATATCGAGTTTTCCCCGATGGATGCCAGCCGGGCGGAGCCAGGGTATATCTATCAGGTCCTGGAAGCGGTCATTGATGCTGGAGCCACTACGGTAAATATCCCTGATACTGTGGGCTATGCTATACCAACCGAGTTTGGCGACCTTATTGAGGGGATTTTCCAGAATGTGCCCAATATCGACCGGGCTGTGGTTAGCATTCATTGCCATGATGACCTGGGTCTGGCAGTAGCCAACAGCCTGGAAGCAGTGAAGCGTGGAGCAAGGCAGGTAGAGTGCACCATTAATGGTATCGGAGAGAGGGCAGGTAATGCCTCGCTGGAAGAGATTGTAATGGCTATCAAAACCCGCGGCGACCTTTTTGACTTGACCACCAATATCAGAACCGCCCAGATTTATAAAACTAGCCGATTGGTAAGCGAGCTGACCGGTTTCCCCGTTCAACCTAATAAGGCTATTGTGGGCGCTAACGCCTTTAGCCATGAGTCGGGTATTCATCAGGACGGGGTCATCAAGATGCCCATAACCTATGAGATAATAGACCCCAGGACGGTAGGAATACCGGCTAGCAGCCTGGTGCTGGGTAAGACCAGCGGGCGACATGCCTTTAGAGAGCGGCTGGCGGAATTAGGCTACAGCTTGTCTGAGCAAGATTTCAATCGTGCCTTCATTGCATTTAAGGAGCTCGCTGATAAGAAGAAGAAGGTTGCCGACAAGGATATCGAGTCTCTTATTGCTGAAGAACTGCGCACTGTCTCTGAGATATATCACCTCGACCGTGTTCAGGTATCCTGTGGCGATAGGGGTATTCCTACTGCCGCCGTCAGGCTTGTTACCTCCGACGGGCAGGTTCTGGCTGATGCTGCCCTGGGGACAGGACCAGTGGATGCTGTATATAAGGCTATTAATCGACTGGTGAAGGTGCCCAGCGTGCTTACTGAATTTACTGTTAAGTCGGTAACGGAGGGTATCGATGCTATCGGCGAGGTGCTGGTCAGGATAGAGAGCGAGGGTGTAACCTACACCGGGCGGGGTGCCGATACTGATATTATTGTTGCCAGCGCTAAAGCCTATATGAATGCCCTTAATAGGTTATTAGTAGCTAAGAAGACGGCCTGATAAGCCTTCCGCCGGCCTACATCTAGGCTCAACTCTTGCCACAGGAGCCGCATTGGTTGTATTATTCTATTGAGGCACTGTCCTATTCGCTCGCTTTATTGGATGTCCTAGAGAAGGGAGACTATATTGACTTTAGCTGAGAAGATACTTGCTACGCACTGTGATAAGGATAAGGTTAGCCCAGGTGAATTCATCAATGTCAGGGTAGACCTGATTTTGGCTAATGATATTACCGCCCCCATTGCCATAAAGGAATTCCGCAAAATAGGGACGGATAAGGTTTTTAACCCCAAAAAAGTAGTGATGGTGCCTGACCACTTCGTCCCCAATAAGGATATTGCCTCTGCCGAGCAGGTGAAACTGATGCGGGAGTTCTGTCGGGAGCAGGGAGTAATATTTTTTGAACTGGGACGGGCCGGCATTGAACATGTGCTTTTGCCTGAGCAGGGACTGGTGCTGCCCGGGGATGTGGTTATAGGGGCTGATTCGCACACCTGTACCTACGGAGCCTTGGGCGCTTTTGCTACCGGCATGGGGTCAACGGATATCGCAGCCGCCATGGCTACTGGAGACATCTGGATGAAGGTGCCACCTACTATTAAGCTGGTTTATCGCGGCGAATTGGGGAAGTGGGTGGGGGGCAAAGACCTTATCCTGTATACCATCGGTGATATTGGCGTTGATGGTGCCCTGTATTCGGCAATGGAGTTCGCTGGTGAGGCGATAGATTCCCTGCCTATAGATGGGCGTTTCACTATGGCTAATATGGCTATCGAAGCCGGGGCTAAAGCAGGCCTATTCAAGGTGGATAATAAGACCCAGCTTTACATAAAGTCTCGTGCCCAACGCCCCTATAGGGTTTATCAGCCCGATAGCGCTACTGAATATGCTCGGATTATTGACTATGATGTTGCCCTCATTGAGCCTCAGGTTGCTTTCCCTCACTCCCCAGCCAACACCAGACCGATAAGTCAGGTGGGAAATGTGGAGATAGACCAGGTGGTGATTGGCAGTTGCACTAATGGGCGCCTTGAAGACCTGCGGATTGCCGCCCAGATATTAAAGAGAAGGAAGGTTCACCCCAGGGTGCGGTGCATTATCATCCCCGGCTCGCAGCAGGTATATCTTGATGTCCTTACCGGGGGACTAATGGAGATATTTATCAAGGCTGGAGCTGTGGTCAGCACTCCCACCTGTGGTCCCTGCCTTGGTGGCCATATGGGGGTTCTGGCTGATGGCGAGCGGTGTGTTTCCACCACCAACCGCAACTTTATCGGCAGGATGGGCAGCCCTAAGTCAGAGGTTTACCTCTCCAACCCAGCTGTAGCTGCTGCCAGTGCTGTAGCTGGCAGGATTGCCAGCCCTGATGAGGTTATCAGGTGAGGCGTAAAGCAGTCAACCTAAATGAGACTATGGGGGAGCAAAGGCATGCCGTACAAAATCACGAAAATTACCGACATCGGTGAGATTGAAGGAATAATAGAAAAGGCGCTTATTTGCCGACTTGGTTTGGTGGATAACGATGAGCCATATGTGATTCCTATGAACTTTGGCTATGAAAGAGGTGCCTTTTACTTCCATGGGAGTTCAAAGGGACGGAAGATTGAACTTATTAACAAGAATAATAAGGTTTGTTTTGAGATGGATATTGATGTGGAATTAGATAAATTGGAACGTCCCGACAACCCCTGCGGTTGGATTATGAAAGGCAAGAGCGTTGTTGGCGTGGGCACAGCCAGTATTCTGGAGGGTGATGAAGAGAAAACTCGCGCTTTGAGGCTGATTACGGGGCACTGTAGTGAAGGTAACTTCAGCTTTCCAAAATCCAGGCTTGATTCTACTTCGGTGGTACGGGTTGATATTAACCGTATTACCGGCAAGAAAATAGTATAGCAACTGGTATGGGTTGCCATTTAATAGCAATTCTCAGCTGAGGAGCGAATCAATGGCGAAAAGAAAGACCTGGCGGGAGAAACTGGAGGCGAAGCAAGAGCGCAAGATAGTTGATAACCCCAGGAAAGAAGGCACGCTGCTCATCCCCAGGCCCCTTGATGTTGATGCTCTGATGCGCAGGGTTCCAAAAGGGAAGCTGATTACTATCACCCAAATCAGGGGGCGGCTGGCAGGGGAGCATGGCGCCGATGACACCTGCCCGCTGTGCGCCGGTATTTTCCTCCGCATTGCTGCGGAAGTGGCAGAGGAGGATTTGGGCATGGGAGTGGCTGATATAACCCCTTACTGGCGGGTACTCAAGGGCGACGGCAGGCTGAATGAGAAGTTTCCCTGTGGTGTAGAAGCCCAGGCTGCCCGTTTGGAGGAAGAAGGGCACACCATCGAGCCAGGCAGGGGCAAAAAGCCGCCTAAGGTTAAGGACTTTGAGGGGTCTTTGGTGGAGTTGTGATTTGGTCGTTGGCATTGCTAGTCTAGAGGAGGTTTAGAGGATATGAACGCATTCGAAGATATCGTAAGACTATACTTGGAGGAAGAGGGCTATTGGGTAAGGCAGTCCGTTAAGGTTAATATCTCAAAGCAAGATAAACGAGATATCGGTACATTTTCTATGCCCAGACCAGAGATAGACCTTGTGGCGTTAAATGTGAGGGAAAACGAATTATTGTTGATAGAGGTTAAATCTTTTCTTGATTCTTATGGAGTCTATTTTGAGGCAATTTCTGATGAAAAAGATGTGTTTTCAAAGCGTTACAGATTGTTTACGGTTAGTATATTTAGAGAGGTTGTAACTAAAAGGTTACGCGAAGAATACCTGAAGCAAGGCCTTATAAATGAAAACACCAAAATAAATTACGCACTAGCCGCTGGTAATATCCATTCTTCAGCAGATGAGCTAAACATAAGAGAATACTTTTCAAAACCAGAGAGAGGTTGGAAACTATTTTCGCCAAAAGATATTAAAGACAAAATAAGAAAAATGTCAGAAAAAGGATGGGAAGATAATCTGGTTACCATAACCGCCAAGTTAATCCAGTGGGATTAACTAATGGTAACGTACCAAGGTAGATTATCCTTTGATTCTTAAAGGCAAGGTTCATAAATACGGAGTTGATGAAGGTTCGTGATATAATCAAGATGATTGAGGATGACGGGTGGTATATTGTTGCCACTCGGGGTGGTCACCGACAATACAAACATCCAACAAAGCTAGGGCGTGTTACTATTGCTGGTAACCTAAACCATGAGGTAGCACCCGGGACACTAAATAGTATCTTGAAGCAGGCAAAGCTAAAGGAGTAGCAGTATGCATAAATATCTGGTCATATTTGAGAAAGCGGGTGATAACTACTCTGCCTATTCTCCGGATATACCGGGGTGTATAGCCACTGGAAGCACTCGCGACAAGGCAGAGAAGAACATCAAGGAAGCAATTAGTTTTCATATTGAAGGCTTGGTGAAGGACGGCTTGCCTGTCCCTGAGCCTTCATCATCCACTGAATATATAGAGGCCTGACAGGAAAAAGTTGATGCTAAAAGGCAAGGTTCATAAATACGGGGAGAATGTCGATACCGATGCCATTATCCCGGCGCGGTACCTCAATGTGTCTGAGCCAGCAGAGCTGGCAAGGCACTGCATGGAGGATATAGATAAGGATTTTGTTAAGAAGGTTAAGCAGGGGGATATCATCATGGCGACCACCAATTTTGGCTGCGGCTCATCGCGAGAGCATGCCCCGCTGTGCATCAAGGCAGCGGGGGTGTCCTGTGTCATCGCCAAAAGCTTTGCCCGCATCTTTTTCCGCAATGCGCTAAACATCGGCTTGCCCCTGCTCGAGTGTGAGGAGGCGGTAGATAACACCGAGGCTGGAGATATTCTGGAGTTTGATTTAGCCAGTGGCAGGATAAAGAACCTGACCAGAGGCGAGGAGTTTATCGCCAAGCCTTACCCCGATTTCATGGCGGAGTTGATTTCAGCCGGTGGGCTGATTGAGCATACTAAAAAGAGGTTAGCCAGCAGGAGGATATAGGGTGCGATTCGGCATAGCTGTTCTGCCCGGCGACGGCATTGGACCTGAGGTTACCACTGAGGGAATCAAGGTCCTGCAGGCGGTAGGCGACAGATTCGGGCATCATTTTGATTTGCACTACGGCGTGGTAGGTGGGGTTGCCATTGATGAAACGGGGGAAGCCCTTTCCCCGGATACATTAAGGATGTGCCGGGGCTGTGATGCGGTGCTGCTGGGGGCGGTGGGTGGCCCCAAGTGGGATGACCCAAAAGCTGATGTTCACCCTGAAGATGGTCTTCTGGCGCTGAGAAAGGGATTAGAATTATTTGCCAATCTGCGCCCGGTTAAGGTCTTCTCTGCGCTGGTCGATGGCACCAACCTGAAGCCGGAGGTTATCAAGGGAGTAGACCTTATATTTGTTCGCGAGCTTACCGGCGGACTCTATTTTGCCCGGCCGAAAAAGCAGTGGCGGACATCTAAGGGCAGACGGGCTACCGACTCTATGACCTACTCTGAGCAGGAAATCGAGCGTATCGTGAGGGTTGGCTTCGAGCTGGCGCGGGGTCGAGGCAAGAGGCTGGTCTCGGTAGATAAAGCCAATGTTCTCCAATCCTCCCGACTGTGGCGGCAGGTAGCTGTGGAGGTAGCCGATAAGTACCCTGATGTTGAGCTGGAGCATATGCTGGTAGATGCCTGTGCTATGAGGCTGATTCAGAACCCTACCTACTTTGATGTCTTGGTTACCGAGAATATGTTTGGTGATATTCTTACCGATGAGGCATCGATGCTGGCTGGCTCTATGGGGATGCTGTCTTCAGCCAGCCTTGCCGGAGTGCCTGGGGAGGGAACCGATACCTTCGGTATGTATGAGCCTATTCACGGCAGCGCTCCCCGCCGGGCCGGACTGGACATGGCTAATCCTATCGCCAGCATTCTCAGTGTAGCCATGATGCTGCGTTACTCCTTCGGCTTAATCAAAGAAGCTCAGAGTATTGAGTGTGCTGTTGACGAGGTGTTACAGCGTGGTTATCGTACCTATGATATAATGAGTGAAGGCAAAACAAAGGTGGGGACGAAGGAGATGGGGGACCTGATTGCTGGAAAGGTGGAGGGTTGAAAATTGCCATCGGTTCAGCTTTATGATACCACGCTGCGGGATGGAGCCCAGAAAGAGGGCATTTCCTTCTCTGTGGTGGACAAGCTAAATATCACTAGAAAGCTTGATGAACTGGGCATCCATTTTATCGAAGGCGGTTGGCCTGGCTCCAATCCTAAGGATGTCGAGTTCTTCACTAAGGTTCAGAGCCTAACCCTTTCTCACGCCAAACTGGTTGCCTTTGGCAGCACCAGACGACCCAAGACTAAGATTGAAACCGATGTTAACCTCCAGGCTCTGGCAAGTGCTGGGGTAGAGGTAGTTACTCTGGTGGGCAAAAGCTCGGAATTACAGGTCACCAAGGTGCTGGAAACCACCCTGGAGGAGAACCTGGCTATGATTGCCGACTCCATAGGCTATCTCAAGGCAAAGGGACTGATAGTTTTCTTTGATGCCGAGCACTTCTTTGATGGTTTCGAGGCCAATCCCAGCTATGCCCTGCGTACCTTGGAGGCAGCTGCCGAAGCCGGTGCTGACTGCCTGGTGCTGTGCGATACCAACGGGGGCTCAATGCCTCAGGAGGTAACTGCCGCCATTGAGGCAGCTAAGAAGGTAACTGCTGTGCCTCTGGGTATCCATGCTCACAATGATGCGGAATTGGCGGTGGCTAATACCCTGGCTGCAGTTCGAGCTGGGGTCAGCCATGTTCAGGGAACGATTAATGGCTACGGCGAGCGCTGTGGTAACGCCAACCTCTGCTCTGTTATCCCCGATTTGAAGCTCAAAATGGGGGTGGATTGTATCACTGATGAGCAACTGGCTAAATTAACCGCGGTGTCACACTATATCAGCGAGCTGGCTAATCTTATCCCCGAAGGCTCTATGCCTTATGTGGGTTCCAGTGCCTTCAGCCACAAGGCCGGACTCCATGTTTCCGGCTTTACCAAGTGGGCAGAGAGCTATCAACACATAGACCCAGCCCAGGTAGGCAATCAGTCAAAGGCACTGGTGTCTGAGCTGTCGGGCAGAAAGAATATCATATATAAAGCAAAGGAAATGGGGGTGGATTTACCGCCTCAGGGCAAAGAGGCACAGGTACTACTTGACCGGGTCAAGTTGCTGGAAAGCCGCGGCTTCCAGTATGAGAATGCTGAAGCCTCCTTTGAGCTATTGGTTCATCGGGCTAAGCCAGGGTATAAATCACCCTTTGAGCTGGTTGATTTTATGGTGGTGGTTGAGAAAAGACGGCGCCCGCCGACCCAGAAAGACACGGAAGAGATGCTGTCCGAGGCAATGGTGAAGGTGAAGGTGAATGGTGAGATTATCCATACCGCTGCTGAGGGTAGTGGCCCGGTTAATGCCCTGGATGAGGCATTGCGCAAAGCCTTGTTGCAGTTTTACCCCAGTTTGATTCAGGTAAAGCTGATTGACTATAAGGTTCGCATCCTTGAAGAGAGTGTGGGCACCGAATCTCAGGTTCGTGTCCTTATTGAGTCCAGCGATGGGGTCGAGGAGTGGCGAACCGTGGGCAGCTCAACTAATATCATCGAAGCTAGCTGGCTTGCCTTAGCCGACAGCCTGGAATACTGGCTATTAAAACAGAAAGGAGGGAAATGAGAGATGGAGAAAGTGGAAGTTAAACCGACTTGGCAATTGGCTTGGGGGTTGGTTTGGAGGATGATCCTTATCAGCTTGGGAATATATGCCATAATTTTCGGTATTATATACGCCGTGTTTGGCCCTGCCATTTTTGCCTTATTCTTCGGTATGCCTGCTTACTAAGTGGCTTGCAGGCATTACAGACAAACGAAGAACACTGACAGTAGCTCAGCCAATATCATTGAGGCTAGCCGGCTAGCTTTAACTGGGAGAAATAACCTTGCTCAAAACTCATAGTTGTGGTGAATTAAACAAAAAGCATGTCGGCGCCGAAGTAACGCTGGCTGGTTGGGTTGACCGACGTCGGGACCATGGAGGCCTGATATTTATTGACATTCGTGACCGCGATGGCATTGTTCAGGTGGTATTCAATCCCGAAACCTCCCCCCAATGTCACCAGGTAGCCAACGAGATGCGCAGTGAATATGTGGTCAGAGTCAGTGGCGAGGTTGCCTCTCGGCCTGCGGGAACGGAGAACTCCAAACTGGCTACCGGTGAGATTGAGGTTATTGCCCGAAAGGCAGAGATACTTAATCCATCGAAGACGCCGCCATTCTATATAAACGAAGATAACGAAGTGGATGAGAGTCTTCGCCTCAGGTATCGCTATCTTGACCTGCGCCGACCTCGGATGAGGGAGAATCTGCTCCTTCGCCACCAGACGGTCAAGTATATTCGCAATTTTCTCGATGCCAAAGGGTTTATGGAGGTGGAAACACCTATCCTGATTAAGAGCACTCCAGAAGGAGCCAGGGATTACTTAGTGCCTAGCCGGCTCTATCCCGGCAAGTTTTATGCGTTACCTCAATCCCCTCAGCAGCTGAAACAACTGCTGATGGTAGCCGGTGTGGAGAAATACTATCAGATAGCCCGGTGCTTCAGGGACGAGGACACCCGTGCTGACCGTCAGCCTGAGTTCACCCAGCTTGACCTGGAGATGAGCTTCGTCGAGGAGGAAGACATTCTCGTCCTGTTTGAGGAGCTTTTCACCTCGATGGTGGAGGCAGTTAAACCTGATTCAGAGCTTATTAAGCCCTTCCCTCGTCTTACCTATGCTGAGGCAGTGGAGCGTTATGGGACAGACAAGCCTGACCTGCGCTATAGTCTGGAGATTAGAGACCTGACCGATATTGCCGCCCAGTGTGACTTCTCTGTTTTCCGCTCGGCTGCGGATAGAGGGGATAAGGTGAAGGGTCTATATGCCCCCGGCTGTGCTGAGTACAGTCGCAGTCAGCTTGACGGGCTGAATAAGCTGGTGCGAAGCCTTGGCGCCGGAGGATTGGTGACTATCTCTCTATCTGCCTCGGCTGGCAGTTTAGGCGAATTGACCGCTGATAAGGTGAAATCGGTGGCGGCCAAATACCTAACCCTGGATGAGGTCGAAGAAATGGCCAGGCGTCTGGGCGCTGACGTGGGAGACCTGCTGCTTATTGTGGCTGGCAAACCCGATTTGGTTAATACGGTGTTAGGTGAACTGCGCCAGGAGATAGGGCGGCGGCTTGAGTTGGCTGACTCGCATTGTTTTGCCTTTGCCTTCGTGCATGATTTCCCCCTGTTATATCGCAATGAGAAGGAAGGGCGATGGGAGCCAATGCATCACCCCTTTACTGCGCCCAGAGACGAAGATGCGGCATTACTGGATACTGCCCCGGAAAAGGTGCGGGGCAAGCATTATGATATAATATGTAACGGATATGAAATCGGCGGCGGCAGTATAAGAATTCATACAGCAGAGCTTCAGAAGAAGATATTCAGACTGCTGGGATATGGTGACCAGGAGATTGAAGAGCGCTTCGGGCATTTGCTGGAGGCTTTTGACTATGGTGCCCCGCCTCACGGTGGCATAGCCCTTGGCATTGACCGCGTGGTGATGCTGCTGGCGGGAGAGGAAACTATCAGAGAGGTGATTGCTTTCCCCAAGACCCAGGAGGCCGCTGACCTGACCTTTAAGGCTCCGGCACCGGTTACCGAGGAGCAGTTGACCGAACTACACCTGCGCCTACGGGAGGAAAAGTGAAAGTAACTAACGAGAAAGTGGAAAATAGGCAGGCGTTTCTCAGTATTGAGGTGGAGACGGCTGAGGTAGAGCAGTCTTTGGAGGAGTGTTATCGCCGCGCGGCGAAGAAAACAGATATCCCTGGCTTCCGTAAAGGAAAGGCGCCACGGGAGCTATTGGAGCGCCATTTGAACAAAGAGCATCTTAGGGAAGAGGCGTTGGGCGACCTCATTCCCAAAGCATATAGAAAGGCTATCGAAGAGCAAAAATTGGAGCCTATTGCTCGACCACATATTGAGATAGCCCAGAATGACCCATTGGTGTTTAAGGCAGTGGTGCCACTGCAGCCTTTGGTAGAGCTTGGCGACTACCATAGCATTCATGTTGAGCCACAGCCAGCAGAGGTAGGCGAGGGCGATGTTGATGCCTTGATAGAGAGGCTACGCCACCAGAGCGCTAATTGGGAGCCGGTGGAGCGCCCTGCAGACTTCAATGACATGGTGGTTTTGGATATTGAGAGCAATATTGAGGGCAAGCCTTTCATTAACCAGAAGGGCGCTCAATATCTGGTTGCCCAGAATTCGTCCTTCCCCACTCCTGGGTTTGCTGAGCAAATAGCAGGGATGAAGAGAGATGAAGAGAAGGAGTTTAAGCTGCAAATTTCTCCAGAGCATCCTAAAAAAGAGATGGCGGGGAAGGAAGTCTTCTTCAAGGTAAAAGTAGGGGAGATAAAGCAGGAGAGTCTTCTCGAATTGGATGATAAATTCGCTAAGGGGATTGACCCTGAACTTAAAACCATGGATTCGCTGCGAGAGCGCATCTCTGCTGACCTGAAGCGCAGGGCTGAAGAGAAAGCCGAGATGGAAGTCCAGGAGCAGGCCATGGAAGCGGCAGCTGACACGGCGCATGTGGAGTACCCGCCGATTTTGATAGAATCGGAGATTGACCAGCTTCTCAGCCAGAGGTTACGGCGCTGGCAGAGGGCGGATGATGGTCTGGATGAATATCTCAAAAGCATTGGCAAAACAGAGGAGGAAGTGCGAGAAGAACTACGCCCATTAGCCGCCAAGAGGACTGTTTGGTCGCTGGTGCTGGGGGAGATTGCGGACAAGGAAAAAATTAAGGTCGATAAATCTGAGATAGATGCTGAAATCGAAGTGACTGTCAAAGGCGTCGCTGAGAATAGCAGGACTGAGCTGAACAAACTGCTGAATACCCCGAGGTCGCGCAGGTCAATTGAGCAAACATTGCTTACCCGAAAAACCATGCAGCGACTGGTTGAAATAGCCAAAGGTTCAAATACGAGTGGTGAGACACCAGAGAAGGAGGAGGGAAAATGAATACCCAACCGAGGAATGTTATTCCTATGGTAATTGAGAGTGGAGCTAGAGGGGAGCGGGCTTTTGATATATATTCACTGCTCTTGAAAGAGCGCATTGTTATGCTGGGTATGCCCATTAATGACCAGGTGGCTAATGTTATCATTGCCCAGCTTCTCTATCTGGAGCGAGAGGACTCGGATAAGGACGTCAGCCTCTATATTCACTGTCCCGGCGGAATCATCAGCGCTGGCCTTGCCATCTATGACACCATGCAGCTGATACGCCCTGATGTATCCACCATCTGTGTTGGGCTGGCGGCCAGTATGGGAACGATACTCCTCTGTGCTGGAACCAAGGGCAAACGTTATGCTCTACCCAACTCCACTATCCATCTACATCAGGCATTTGGTGGCGCTCAGGGGCAGGCAGCTGATGTAGAAATCGCTGCCCGTGAGATTATGCGGATGCAGGAACTGATACGGGGCATCTTGGCTAAACATACCGGGCAGACAATAGAGAAGATAATTCATGATACCGACCGCGACTTCTACCTCAATCCAAAGCAGGCGATGGAGTATGGGCTGGTGGATGAAATCCTGAGCAAGCCATCGAAGGAAACAGCCAAGGCAAAAGAGTAAGCCTTATAACTGTGTCGAATAAAGCTCCTCATAGTGCTGAGATAGCTGGCCGAGGGTGGGGAGTCCTTGCCTTGCCCCCATCTTGGCGATGGAGAACTTGGCGACAGTGTCTCCTAGACGGCCACATTCCTCAAGGCTTTTCCCTTTCAGTAGCCCATAGAGAAATCCGGCGGCGAAGGCATCGCCGGCGCCGGTGGTATCTGCAGGGGGGGCTAAATCCTGATTGTTCGGTTGAAGTATATATTCTGTCTCAGCATCCCTGATGTAACCGATAGCGGTGACTGTTTCACGTCCAACCCTTTGTTTTAAGCCCAGCTTTACCCCTTTGCCCAGGGTAACAGCAATAATAGAGCAGCCCTGCTCAAGACAGCTCTGAGCGCCGTCAATGATGCCCTTCCCTGTCAGCTGCTTTATTTCATCGTGATTAATAAACAGGATATGGGTTCTATTTAATATTGGTGACAGAGCCTCCAATCCTTTGGCGGCATAAAGCGCCCCGGGGGCGAAACTGAGCCTGGTGGATGAATCTAACCTGTCCATCAAATCCAGCAGTATCTGGAACTGCCTGTCATCGGCAAAGGAAGAGATGTGGAGTATCCCTGCCTGATTGATGTAGGTCAGGTCTAAATCATCCTCGGCTAGAAGGTTATTGGCACCAGGGGCGACATAGAGGGAGCGACAGCCCGCTGTATCACTGAGGCACACTACCGAGCCTGTTTTTGCTCCTGGCTTCACCCTGACTTGAGAGGTATCTACCCCTGCTTTCTGAAAATCCTGTATCAGTATCTTGCCCTCGGCGTCATCACCGACGATGCCGGTGAAGCCGGTGCTTACCCCCAGCCTGGCCAAACCATAGATAGTATTGGCTGCTGAGCCGCCGGGGAACGATTCGCTCTCGGTTACCGCGGTCTCTCCGTCATCAAGGATGCGTGCTACCTTGTACAAATGGTCTATATTCAGCGCTCCCAGGCCCATGATTTCAATGTTAGTCATAGTTCACCCTAACTTGCCTGCCTCTTCTCTAACCAAACGCCTTATTCTCTTGTGGGTCTCAACGATATCATCTATATCTTTTCTGCCTGATAGCCAGTGGAAGTAGTTCCTATCTCCCCTCCCCCCAACTCCCTCTTCCCACTTCACCACCCTCTCTACTCTACTTCGCCTGCCCTTCTGCCATGCCTCAAGCACCCTGGTCAGGTCACTGAGCAATGTGGATGCTAAACTCATTGTTGAGTAGGGCAGGGCAAACTCGTTAGCGTTAAAGGCGA
>JADHWY010000005.1 GCA_016783245.1 Dehalococcoidales bacterium
GGCTTGCTAGTCGTGGAACACGCGAGGCAGCTAAAGCTCCTCAGTCCAGACATACTTCCACCTCCCCCGTAACAGTGTACTTGGCTGAAGATAAACAATCAATAGGTGAATTAATGGCTTGACATCAATTAGGAAATCTTTTTGTGTAGCTTTAGTTGTGTTTCCTCCACCTAATAATGCGATGCACTCCTATAGGGAGGAACTGCATAAAACGCCAAAATTACCACTTGGCTCTTAACACTGCCCCCTTACTTCAGCAGGGCCTTCTTACCGACAATCTCTTGCTTGATGTACCACCTCTGGACAGCTTCAATTATCTCATCAATATGGTCGCAAACTCTTAGCAGGTTAAGGTCACTTTCAGAGACGAACTCTCTGACTAAGACGGAACTCTTTAGCCAGTCCAAGAGACCTTTCCAGTATTGGCCATTGAATAATAATACAGGAAATGGTCTTATCTTATGGGTTTGCATCAAGGTTAGCACCTCGGTCAGCTCGTCAAGTGTGCCCAATCCACCAGGCATTATGATAAAGGCAGTGGCATACTTTACAAGCATGACTTTGCGAACAAAGAAGTGATTAAACGTTATAGACTTTGTGGTGTAAGGATTGCAGACTTGTTCCTCGGGTAGGTCGATATTTAGTCCGACTGATGTAGCTCCGGCCTTGAGCGCGCCTTTATTGGCTGCCTCCATCACCCCAGGTCCCCCACCAGTTATAATTGTGAAACCCATCTGCCCCAATCGATTGGCTATTTCCTCTGTCTGAGCGTATAGCTCATCCTCTGCCCTAAGCCGAGCCGAACCGTATATGGTGACTGCTGGTTCAATACCTGAAAGCTTATCAAAGCCTTCCACCAATTCGCCAATTACCCGGAACATACGCCAAGATTCTTCCTTGGCTAAATCGTTTATCTCATATCCTTGCGGCATTTTGCCCTCCCGTCTACAGTGCTACAGCATCTGGTACTAACCAAGCAATGGTCATATGACTAATCCAAAAGTGCCTCTACTCCATATTCTGGCACAGATATATCCCAACCTGTCTTTTCCCTGAGAAATTCGCTGAAATTTTTAGCTGCCTCAGGTTCCCCGTGAACAACAAATACTCGTCTGGGAGCCCTCTTGAGTTCAGAAAGCCATCTGAAAAGCTCGTTTCTATCAGCGTGTGATGAGAAACCGTGTATTTGAGCTATTCTCGCCCTGACTGGATAATGCTGACCCAGAATCCTGACTTTCTTAGCACCATCAACAACAAGAAGTATTTTCATCTTTGACCTCTTTGCTTTCCTTTCTGCTCTTAGCGCTCCACGCCTTCCAGTATGTTGAACTATCGCCAGCCAGTACTACCATATAGGATAATGGCAATGCTATGATATTTGTTAGAACCTTCATGGCAAGGACGCTGATATTTATTGAACTAATTAGCTATTTCCTTATTTGTTCGCTTGTGTCGCTCTGTCCATCCAAGAAATTTCAGAAGGTCACCTACAGCCTTATCCTGCTGCATTTCGTGCCGAAGCGGCAACTCCGGATTGATGCCGTACTTGGTGCGTCTTCCCTCTCTTTTCTTGGTGACATACCCATCAGCCTCAAGGTCAGAGATGATGCTCCGGGTGGTCTTCTCAGTGATACCTATGGTCAAAGAGATTTCCCTAGCGGTGATTCGCGGCTGCTGAGCAATCAGGCAAAGCACTAGAGCATGATTGGTAACAAACTTCCATCCCCGCATGCTTGCACCTCCTTGCTACATTTATCCACGTATCCCTACGAAAATACTCTTCCATGATTATGGAAAGAGCTAAAAACCTATTGACAACTGTAACAAATTGTGTATAATTCAGTTAGGAAGTATAATTCCTATATATTATAACAGGAAAAATTAGTTAGGACAAGTATTTCCTAACTAATTTGATAGAAAGGAATAAAAGCATGCACCTGCAACTTCGTAAGGAAATTCAGTAAGCAAAATAGCCAAGTCAGTCTACAAAATTTAACTCTATAGGAGACAAAAGTAAGATGAAAGCACCTTCAACAACCGTGAAAAGTCAATCTACCCCCAGGGTAGAAAAATATTACATCGAAAGCTGCAGTAACAGTGAGGCAGAAGATGAACCTCCTGGTGAAACAGCCCTATTTAACAATCTTGAAGATGAGCCTCTAGGTAAAACAGTTGCCCAAAGACGCCGATTCTTTGGGCACATACCAGATGGCACCTGGAGCGACTGGAAGTGGCATTTCCGGAACAGGATTACGACTGTTGACCAATTAACCAGGTTTATACCCTTAACCCCTGAAGAGCAGGCACAACTCAGACTGGTAACCAAACGCTATCCCCTCTCGGTAACCCCCTATTACCTTTCTCTTATTAACCCAGATGACCCTGAAGACCCCATCAGGAAACAAGTAATACCTTCGTTTTATGAGATAGCTCTGGCTGGCATCGGCTTAGAAGACCCCCTTGAAGAGAGAAGGGACTCCGTGGTCCCGGGGCTGGTTCACCGCTACCCAGACCGGGTCTTAATGGTGCTTACCGATATCTGTCCCGTGCTTTGCCGCCACTGCACGCGAAAAAGAGAGTGGCACAATGGGGGGTGGGTGCGTACTCCCCGGGAAGTCGAAGCCATGCTGGACTATATACGCCAGCACCAGGATATTAGGGATGTTATCATCTCCGGCGGTGACCCCTTGACGCTTTCTACGCAGCACTTGGAGGGTATTATCTCCAAAATCAGGAGAATACCGCATGTCGAAATCATACGCATAGGCACCAGATTCCCAGTGGTGTTGCCCCAGCGCATAGACGCTGAATTGTGTGCCATGTTATCCAGGTATGGACCCATATGGCTCAATACTCAATTCAACCACTCTCGCGAGATAACTCCTGAAGCGGCGGTGGCCTGTGACCGGCTGCTGCGGAGCGGGGTTCCGGTAGGCAACCAATCCGTCCTGCTTCGTGGTATAAATGATTCCGTGGAGATGCAGACCAAGCTGTGTCACGACCTTCTCCGGATTAAGGTACGTCCTTACTATCTCTTCCAGTGTGATGAGGTCGAGGGGACGGAGCACCTGCGCACCCCGGTAGAGGTGGGTATAAAGATAATTGAGGGTATGCGCGGCCATACCTCAGGGCTGGCGGTGCCAACCTTTGTCATCGACCTTCCTCAGGGTGAGGGTAAGGTTCCCTTGCAGCCAAACTATATCCTGGCGCAAACTGAAGAAGAACTCTTGCTGAGGAACTACCGTGGTCACCTCTTCCACTATCGAAATCCCAAGGCCAAGGCATACCCGGAATCAACGCCGGTCGCCAGCTTGCTTAATGTGCCGGAATTACAATTTGAATCGGAAGGAGCCAAGGATGCGGATAGGGTTATCGTACGATCTTAAAAGAGCCGTGCCCCTAGATGAAGCTAGCCCTGAGGATGCTCTTGAGGAGTATGACTCTAGAGAAACCGTAGGGCTTATTGCCGCCGCCCTTGAGGCCGGAGGACACTCGGTGGTAATGCTGGGTGGGGGCAGGGAATTTCTCGACAATATTCTCCGGGAGCAGGTTGACATTGTCTTTAATATCGCCGAGGGACGGGGGAATTATCGCAGTCGAGAGGCCCAGGTGCCCTGTGTCCTTGAGATGCTGGGGATACCATATTCCGGCTCCGACTCTCAGTGTCTGGCGATTTGCCTTGATAAACCACTGGCCAAAAAGCTAGTAGTGACAGAGGGTGTCTGTACCCCAAGGTGGCTGCTGGTAACTGGTGAGGAAGACCTCGGTCAAATACCCTGGGAGCAATTTACCTTCCCTGCCATCATCAAACCAGCCCATGAAGGCTCAAGCAAGGGCATTCGCCTGACTTCAGTGGTAGACAGCGTGAGAAGGATGCAGGAGGAGGTAAGCAGACTCCTGGATTGCTACCGACAGCCAGTGATGGTTGAGGAATTTATCGCTGGTGACGAGGTTACGGTAGGCATCATAGGG
Source organism: Dehalococcoidales bacterium (assembly GCA_016783245.1). GTDB lineage: Bacteria > Chloroflexota > Dehalococcoidia > Dehalococcoidales > BS750m-G39 > BS750m-G39. The sequence goes on from JADHWY010000005.1 coordinate 3,973, forward strand.
AATTCCCCACCCAAGGTGATGGGCATGATGCGCATACTTCCCAAAAGTAGGGAGAATCCCTTTATCTACTCGCTTGAGGTAAAACGTGATTATCAGAACTTGATTGACTATGAATGTCCCGCTCAGCTTAAGGATGAAGTCCGGGAAAGGATAACCCTCTCCAGCCTGAAGGTGTTTGGGGTTCTGGGATGCCGGGACTTTGCCCGGCTTGACTTCAGGGTTAGCTCTGAGGGAAAGGCTTACTTTCTGGAGATAAATCCTCTGCCTGGATTGGGCGCCTATAGTGACCTGGTCATTATAGCGAATAAATCAGGCTGGACTCATAAAGAGCTGATAAATGCTGTACTTGATGCTGCGCTGAAGAGGTACTCGCAGTGCGTGCCCGTGTAGCCATTGTTTATAATGAGCCCCTCTACAGCCGCTATGATGCCAGGGATGAGCAAGCAGCAGTAATTGGCGTGCTTAACGCCGTGGAAGCGGTGCACCACGCCCTGCTCGAACTGGGCTATGAGGTGGTTCGAGTTCCACTGGCGTCACCTCTTGACCAGACCAGAAAGAAGCTCGGTGAACTGGAAGTAAATTTGGTATTTAATCTTTTTGAGGGCTTCTGCGGCTACCCGGAAACGGAAGCCGAGATACCCGATATTTTGTCGGCACTGGGGATACCTTACACTGGCTGTCCCGGTGCGGCACTCAGACTAGCCCTGGATAAGGTCAAGACCAAGGTAATTTTAACAGCTGCCGGAATTAAAACGCCCGATTTCCAGTTACTGAGTCCCGAGACACTGTCGATGTCTCGACTGAGTTACCCGTGTATTGTTAAGCCCCGTGGAGAGGACGCAAGTCACGGACTTTCAGAGAGGAGCGTGGTGTATGATTTTGCCTCGCTCCAAGAACAGGTTGCCAATGTAAGCGGCTTTTACGGCGGGCAAGCCCTAGTGGAACAGTTCATAAATGGGCGCGAGTTTAACGTTACCGTGCTGGGTAATTACAATTGCACCGTCCTTCCCGTATCAGAGATAAATTACTTACTGCCTCAGGCAATACCTAGAATTCTCAGCTTCGCTGCCAAATGGCAGCCCGATAGCCTTTACTTTCAGGGTACAAGGGTAGTCTGTCCCGCTGAAATCGAAACCGGCGAGCGAGAACATATTGCCCAAACAGCACTCACCGCTTTTCGTCTGCTCGGCTGCCGGGGCTACGCCAGAGTAGACATGCGGCAGGATGAGGAGGGACGGCCTAACGTTATTGAGGTCAATCCCAACCCTGACATTTCTCCCAGCTCAGGTGCGGTACGCCAGGCCGAAGCCGCAGGCATGGCTTACCCCCAATTCATTGAGAAGATTGTGCAACTAGCGCTGGAGAAGGAAGGCCATGACCATCAAGATACGCCACATGACAAAAAGGGACAAGCCAGCCTTGATGAAAATACTGCGGAATACACCCGAGTTCAAGCCGTCTGAGGTGGTGGTGGCAGAGGAGGTTATTGATAGCTACCTGCGTGACCCGCGTGGTTCAGGCTATCATGCGCTTGTAGCTGAATTGGATTCAGCTATTGCCGGCTATATCTGCTATGGGCCTACTCCACTGACGGAAGGTACCTGGGACATATACTGGATGGCAGTGGCCCAGGAGAAGCAGGGCAAGGGCATAGGCGGGGCTCTACTGGCTTATGCCGAGGACCGGATCAGGGAGAATCAGGGAAGGCTGGCAATCATTGAAACATCGTCCAAGCCGGAATACGAAAAGACAAGGCGCTTTCATCTAAGTCATGGCTACCAAGTAATCTGCCGCATCCCCGACTTCTATGCCCCAGGCGATGATAAACTGATATTGCAAAAGCGGCTAAGTTAAGCTAATAGGAGAAAACAAGAGAGTTAACTATGTTTCGCATTCGTCGGGTTTACGATGATATAACTCCGGTAAATAAAGAGGCCATAGCTCAGGTTCAGGATATCCTGCGAACCCAGTTTCCCGGCTTGTCAAAGAAGGACATAGCCAAATTACCCGAGCAATTGCGCAACCCCTTGAAGTACCGTTTTCGCTCCATTCTCTTTATGGCTGAGGGGGCAAAGGGTCGCGTTATCGGATTTGCCCTTCTGTTTCATGAGCCAGTTCTAAGATTCTGTTATCTGGATTTTATTTCTGCCGCCAAACAAAAGATGGGGGGCGGAATTGGCAGTGCTCTTTATGAAAGGGTGCGGGAGGAAGCGCTAGACTTGAATACAATAGGCCTTTTCTTTGAATGCCTGCCTGACGACCCTAAATTGAGCCGTAACCCTGAAATCAGGAAGCAGAATGCGGCACGCCTTCGTTTCTACGAAAGATACGGCGCCCGACCAATCACCAATACTGCATATGAGACGCCACTTAAACCCGGGGAGGATAATCCGCCCTATCTGGTTTATGATGACCTGGGACAGAACAAAGGGCTCCCACGTGATACAGCCAGGGAGATTGTCCGGGCGATTCTAGGGCGGAAGTACAAAGGTGTATGTCCACCCTACTACATTGAAATGGTGGTAGAATCATTTCAGGACGACCCGATACGCCTTAGAGAACCAAAATATGTGAAAAAGGTTCCGCTTCTACCAAAGCGTTCCATATCGATTGATAAGCAAATCGTGCTCATCATCAATGACCGACATGCCATTCACCATGTAGAGGAGCGGGGATACGTTGAATCCCCGGTAAGGATAGATTCAATTCTAGAGGAACTTGATGAGACGGGACTATTTCATAGGATTACTCCTCGTCATTTTTCGGAACGGTATATCAAGGCGGTACATGATTCCCTATTTGTAGACTACTTCAAGAAAGTCTGTGCCAATCTAGAACCAGGGCAGTCCATCTACCCCTACGTCTTTCCAATTCGCAACACAGCACGTCCCCCGAAAAAACTCCCCGTTCGTGCCGGATACTACTGTATTGACACGTTTACGCCGATAAACCGTAACGCCTATTTAGCGGCAAAAAGGGCAGTGGACTGTGCCTTAACCGCAGCCGAACAAATCCTTGAGGGCTACTGTTTGGCCTATGCCTTGGTACGCCCACCCGGGCATCATGCTGAGCGCCGTTCCTTTGGTGGGTTTTGTTATTTCAACTCGGCAGCCATAGCCGCCCAGTATCTGAGCGCATACGGGAGGGTTGTCATCCTTGATATTGACTAATCACCGTGGCAATGGCCAGCAGGACATATTCTATGAACGCTCTGACGTGCTGACCATATCTATCCACGGTCATCCCAGTTTCGCCTATCCCTACTTCAGCGGTTTTGCCATGGAGAAGGGAGCTGCAGCAGGCAAAGGCTATAATATAAATATCCCCCTACCTGAAAATGTCAACGGTGAAAGGTATCGCCGAGTCCTCAGCGAAATACTGAGACGAATAGTGAGATTCCAGCCGCAATTCCTCATTGTCGCTCTTGGGCTGGACACAGCAAAGGAAGACCCAACCGGTACCTGGAGCCTTGAGGCAGAAGACTTTGAAGCCGTGGGAAAAATGATTGGTTCGCTTCACTTTCCGACACTTGTCATCCAGGAAGGTGGATATGACACCCGAGTGCTTGGCATCAATGCATGTCGCTTTTTTACCGGACTATGGTCAGGTGACCTGCCCCCGTAACAGTGTACTTGGCTGAAGATAAACAATCAATAGGTGAATTAATGGCTTGACATCAATTAGGAAATCTAATTGTTTCAATCTTCATTCGGCTTTAATGACCAAAGCAAAGACTGACTACTCGAGACAGTTTTGCACAGGTTATCGGTGCCCTACGGCCAATACAACTTTCATCCCCGAACCCCCAAATACACCATCAAAACAAGCAGCACCAGATGTAACACCACCTACTTTTTGGGAAATAAAGAGGGCAAGTTTAGCTATTTAACTTGCCCTATCTCTCAATTCGTTGAGCGTTTATTACCGAGGCGGCTAATATTGTATCTAATATTTGCCGTCAATGACCTCTTTTACAACACCATGGCAAGCCTTAGGATGGATAAAGGCAAAGCGTCTATCCTGTTCCTTTGCAAGCCTAGGCTTCTCATCGATCACTCTTACACCATTCCTCTTCAACAATTCTAACGCATGACTGCAACTGTCCACATTGTAGGATACGATCATAACACCCTCACCGAAACGCTCGATGAATCTTGCTGTCTCGCCTGTCCCATCAATATCTTCTACCAGCTCTATTGCTGTGGAACCCGCCATAAAATAGCATACCCTGATTTTCTCATTCAGATCGCTATAGCGACCGGCCACTTCCCAACCAAAGGCATGCTTATAGTCCTCTACGGCCTTATTGAGATTCCTTACGGCGATACTGATGTGATCTACATAGTTTACCTTTAATTCTTCACTCATTGTCACCTATCCTCCTCGCTCAGTCTATATTAAGTCCAACATAATAGATAATCAAGCCGTCCTAGATTTACAACATTCTGACGTTTTGTGCAATCTATATTTGCGTCTGTTCTGTCCTGATTATCCAATTAGGGTTTATTCTACCAGCCCTTGCCCGGCAAGGAAAGCTTGATGTAAGGCATCTGGATGTTTGGCTATGGCCCCTTTCTCATCCACCCCGGGGAACAGTAATTCGCCAGCATAGCTAACATCAAGGGTTCTAAACCAACTCTTTACAGTAGCCACCGCTGGCTGAAATAGATTGGCTGACTTGGTGCCGCCAACAGAAATAAATAATCCCTTTCTCTCTACCTGTCTACTGCCCGATGCCGGTAATTTCAGTATATACTTCCTTACCCATAGTGCCTGGCAACGGTCAATCATAGCCTTGGTCTGAGCCGTTACCCCCATAAAATACACCGGCGAAGCCAGAACCAATCGGTCTGCCTTCATCAGTTCAGTGTGAACCATCTGCATATCATCCTCCACCTTACACCTGCCCGTCTCCAGACAGCCATCGCAGTGCTGACAGGGGGCAATGGTCATTTCATTAAGGGTAATAGTTTTAACCTCAGCCCCACTGCTAGCTGCGCCTCTCATAACTTCAGCCAGCAATAGGTCGGTGTTACCACCCCGTCGCGGGCTGCCAGCAATACCAAGAACTCTCAACCTAGGCCCCCTTCAATATAGCTCAGGATTTCTGCCTCTCTGGCTCTCACCTTACGCTCCAGCTCAGGCTTATCATGCTCATACCCCAGCAGGTGAAGCACCCCGTGGATAATAAGAATTGCTAACTCCTTTTTTATTGAATGCTGGTACTCCTCGGCCTGTATTACTGCCTGAGGGTAGGAAATAATCACCTCCCCCAGGTGGAGAACGCCATCAGGAGGTTGAACAAAAGGGGAAAGGTCTGCCCCCATTTCTTCTCTTGTGGAAAAGGCAAGCACATCTGTAGGCTCATCCCTTCCCAGATAGCTGCGGTTTAGCTGTTGCACCCTTTGCTGGGTGGCAATAACCAGACCAAGCTCCACATCAGCGCCAACCCCTTGGGCAACGAGGATTTGCTGGGCTACGCTCTGTAGCCAGCCCACCTCAAGGTTTCCCTCAAGGTCTTCATCAATTAAAACATTAATCTCCATCTCTATTCAGTGCCAATCATAACATAGCCCGAAGAAGCCCTCAATTGGGTTTGAGCGAAATGAAGGGTTGTGATACAATGACTATACCGAAAATAAAGCATTACTGGCTCCCACAGCTATGGAGGGATCGCATAGAGGCCTAGTGCGGGCGCCTGCTAAGCGCTTACCCTGGTAATTCGGGGTCGTGGGTTCGAATCCCACTCCCTCCGCCATATCAGGCTGGTATGCCCCTTAGTTAAGGGGCTTTCTTTAATAATAATCCTTTATAGAGCAGAAGACCATGTCCAAATATCATATCTGGACTATAGGTTGCCAGATGAATAAGGCTGAATCAGAGCGCCTCGGCAGTTACCTTGAGCAATTAGGTTATCAGGCCATAGCCACCACCGAGGAGGCTGATTTAATCGTGCTCAATAGCTGTGTCGTGCGCCAGAGTGCCGAGAACCGCGTGGTTAACAAGCTCAATGCCCTTAAATCTTTAAAAAAATTACGCCCAAACTCGACTCTAGCTGTTACTGGCTGCTTGGTTAACGCTGAGGTGGCTCAACTTAAGAAACGCTTCCCCCATGTTGATTACTTCTTTAAGCCCGGAGATTGTCCACCATGGCTGGAAAAGGCTGAATGGGGGCAAATACTTCCCCCCCATCCTGCGCCCTGCACCTATGTTCCTATCATCCAGGGCTGCGACAACTTCTGCTCTTATTGCATTGTCCCCTACCGCCGTGGAAGGCAACGGAGTCGCCCGATGGCTGAAATAGTCGGTGAGGTTAAAAAGCTAGTGCATCGTGGCGCCAAAGAGGTTACCCTGCTGGGGCAAAATGTGGATTCATACGGGCATGACCTGCCCGACCAGCCAGACTTGGCTGATTTACTCTATGAGCTAAATGCTATAGATGGACTCTTTCGCATCCGCTTCCTGACCAACCACCCCAAGGATATGAGCCCCAAACTGATTGAGGCAGTAGCCCACTTAGACAAGGTCTGCGAACAGCTCAGCCTCCCTGCTCAGTCTGGCAGTAACCAAATCTTGAAAGCAATGAGACGGGGCTACACCATAGACTACTACCGCCAGCTTATCACCGAGATACGCAGTAAAATACCAGGAGTAGCCCTGAGCACCGATGTTATCGTCGGTTTCCCCTCAGAAACAGAGCAACAGTTCCAGCAAACGGTCGACTTGCTCTCTGAGCTCAGGTTTGATACAGTGCATATAGCCGCTTACACACCAAGGCCGGGAACTATTGCTGCCAGGAAACTTGAGGATAACATTCCACCCGCCGAGAAAAGGAGGCGGTTAAACGAGATTGAGCGACTCCAGGAGAGCATCGCTGCTGAGATTAATGCCCGGCTATGGGGCAGGACGGTTGAAGTACTGGTAGAGGGGGAGAAGCAGGGTAGGTGGCAAAGTCGAACCAGAAGTGGTAAACTGGTATTCTTCAGTAACAGCAATGATTGCCTGGGGCAACTGATGAAAATCAGGATTGAGAAAACAAGCCCCTGGTCACTACAGGGCAGGGTTGAATCTTAAAATAAGGAGGCGAAAATGAACAAGAATAAAATCCTGAATTTGGCGATAGTAATGGGATTGCTTATCACTCTTCTAGTATTTATAGGGGGCTGTTATCCAGCAGAGGGAGCCGAAGGAGGATTCGACTGGACGATAATTATCTTCCTGCTGCTGATTTTTGGGATGTTCTATTTCGTCATGATTCGACCACAGCGCAAGAGACAGAAGGAACACCAGCAACTGATAGAGGAACTGAAGCGGGGAGATAGGGTAGTTACTGCCGGCGGCATCTACGGAGTGATTGAAACCATCAGCGAGGATAACGTCGTCATAAAAGTAGAATCAGGAGCCACAATGAGGGTGGCTAAAAACAGCGTATCCCTCAAACAAGAGAGATAGAGATTGTTTATCAACTCAACGAGTCGAGTCTGCCCGCAGAGGCTCAAGCTTTTCTAGGATGTCTCGGTAGGGGCAAGCCCGTGGGCGGCAAGCAAGGATATATTCGTCAAGATTTGACTGGTAGCGCCGTCAGTAATTACCTGTCCGTGGTCAAGAACAATAGTCCGTGGGCAGAGAGCCCGGACTAGCTCTAGGTCATGAGTGGCAACTATTTTAGTCATCGGTAACCTTTCGAGCAAGCCACTCAAAGACCATTTACTCCGTGGGTCAAGATTGCTCGTCGGTTCATCAATTACCAGAATCTCCGGGCTCATTGACAGGACAGTAGCTATAGCAATGCGTTTCTTTTCCCCAACACTTAGATGATGGGGTGAGCGCTGCTCATAGCCAGCCATCCCTACCCAGTCAAGAGCTCTGGTTACTGACTCACGAACCTCAGCCTCAGAATAACCCACATTAATCGGACCAAAGGCAACATCGTCAAAGACAGTAGGCGAGAATAGCTGGTCATCTGGATTTTGAAAAACTAATCCCACCCTGCTCCTCACCCACCTCAGGTTTCCATCATCAACCTGTCTGCCGAATATCTTCACTACCCCGTTACTGCGCAGGATACCATTCAGGTGAAGTAGTAGCGTAGACTTCCCGGCGCCGTTGGGTCCGATAAGTGCCACTGTTTCACCCTGACGCATAGTCAAGCAGACATTGGTTAATGCCTGCTGACCATCAGGGTAACAGAAGGAAAGGTTGTCAATGCTTATAATTTCTTCCATCTCTCCAACCTACCCCCAATAAATGACCCCTTAATATAATAGGTTAAAAACGCTACTCAAAATAAGAATCAAGCTGAAGCCTACGCCAAAGTAGGCATCTGCCGGCGTAAAGTTCAAACGGTTTAGCGTTCGGGTCTGCCCATTAAAGCCACGAGCGACCATCGCCGCATAAACCCGCTCACCCCTCTCGTAACTGCGAATAAATAGAGTGCCGAGCATATTGCCAATCGTCCGCAGTTGCCATAAACGCTTACCGCCAAAGTTGCGACTATCCCTCGCCTGCCTCATCCGCATCACTTCATCAACTAGAACAAAGATATAACGATACATAAACGATAGAATCATCACCATTACCCTGGGCATTCGCAGTTGCTCCAAGCCTTTGAGAAGATTAGTCATTTTCGTGGTTGAGGTCAGCAGGATTAAGCTGAGAATGGAAAGCCAGGCCTTGATAACGATATTCGCCAGAACCTGAAGACCACTGTAGGTAACCGTTACCTCCCACAGCCATATATTATAGCTGCCAGCTACCTCTCCCTCCTTAAAGAAAGGGATGAAGATAGCAATCAGCACCACGAAGGGCATAATTACCAGCGACCGCTTTAAAACATAACGGATTGGCACCGTGGACAAAAGAATCAATACAGCAATAATAAAAAGATATAAGGCAAACACCAGCCACCGATTAGGTGGGGTCAGCACTACTGCCAATATGAAAAGTAGCGTAGTAATAAATTTGGTGCGCGGGTCAAGCTGATGAATAAAGCTATCCCGGTCGCTATACTGGTCAATAAAACTATGCTTCACCGCAGCCACCTTCAACTTTGATAGTAAGATATTACTATGCCAGTTCCTTCTTCCTTAATACCAGCAGCCACGCCAGACCATATACCATGCCAAACAGGATAAGGGTACCAATCAGTCCAGCAAGTATTGTGGCTAGTGCCTCATTCCCTATGCCTGGAAAAACATAGTCGGCAATAATTTGAAAGGGTGCCTCCCCGGCCAAGTCAATAAACCCTTTATCCTCAGCCACTCTCTCCAGCCCATCGGGTGAAGATGACGCCAGGGGTGATAAACAGGCTACCGCTAAACAAACCAACAAACTGATTAGCCACCACTTTGATTTCACCTTTCTACCCTCCTGCTTACTAGATACGTTGTAGTTGCAACAGGTCAGCTCTGGTCGCCAGCACCAAGCTAAGCACCGCCACGGTAATCAGCCCCTCGCCGATACCAATCAGGGCATGAAAGCCAGCCATAGCCGGTAAAACCACCCCAATTGGTGATGCTCCTGAGACCGCTAGTTCAATGGCACAGACAATAGCCGCCAGAAATACCGAGCCCCAGGCACCAACAAAGCCGCCAACTAGCGTACCTCTCCGGCCATTACCCAACAACAAGGTAACCAGACGGTAGATATAGTAGCCGCTAAAGCTGGCGACAATACCCATATTAAATATGTTTGCCCCCAGAGCCAGTAACCCACCATCCTGAAAGATTAGGGATTGGGCGATTAGCACACAGCTCATTATCAGCACTCCCGCCCACGGACCAAGAAGTATGGCTGCCAGAGCAGCGCCAATAAGGTGTCCCGAGGTTCCTCCAGCTATAGGGAAATTGAGCATCTGGGCAGCGAAGATAAAGGCTGCCAATACTCCCATCAAGGGCACCTGCTTTTCCCCCAACTTCTTGTTGGCTAGCCTTACTGCATTACCGACGCCACCGGCTGACACCGCACATGTAGTTGCCACCGTAGCTATATTGAGAAAACCGTCTGGAATGTGCATCTACGACCCCCTTCGGCTTATTCAATTAAAAGCAATTGCAATTATATGCGACAACAAATTAAAAAAATTTATTTTCTACACTTTACACAGCGACCAAAAACAGCTAGGTGCCTCAAATCGGCAATAAATTTATATTCTCGAAGCAAAGTATCCTTCAGAGAAGCTAGCATTGATTCATCAAGGTCAATTATAGCCCCGCACTCCCGACAAACAAGGTGGTGGTGATGACCTTTGTCAGCAGGATGATACCTGAAGCGACCTCCCCCGAGGTCTGTCTCAGTTACCAGACCAAGCCCTTTGAGTAACTCCAGGGTGCGGTAGACGGTTGAGATGTTAATATGCGGATATTTAGCCACCACCTGGGCGTAGATTTCCTCAGCACTAATATGGTTATCGCTATTTTCAATTGCCGACAGTATCATTAGCCGCTGCGGTGTCAGCCGATAACCCCGCTCACTTAATTTTCCTACTATATCTCCGGGCTGTTTCACCTAATCACCACCTAATTTAAGACACCTATCTATTATATCAGAATCAATAGTTAATTGCAAACATTTGTATCTGCACTTAGTCTCAACAGAAATTATTTTTTACCTCTTGCTATCAAGCAATATTGTTACCGGACCGTCGTTATGGATTTCAACCTGCATATACTGCTGAAAGCGTCCAGTTTCCACCTTCAACCCTGTGGCTCTAACCTGCCCCACAAACTGCTCGAATAGTTGTTCAGCCTGAGTCGGTGGAGCCGCATCAGTAAAACTAGGACGACGTCCCTTCTTGGTATCAGCCAGAAGGGTGAACTGGCTCACCAGAAGTAGCTCGCCTTGAATATCCAAAGCTGAGAGGTTAAACCTGCCGACCTCGTCAGAAAAAAGGCGCAGGTTGACTGTCCTTTGCGCCAGATATTGGGCATCCTTTTCTGTATCCCCATTGGCTACACCTACAAAAATCACCAGTCCTCGACCTATCTTGCCTACTACCTCCTCAGCCACACTCACTGAGGCACCGGAGACTCGCTGTAATAGCGCCTTCACTCCCGCTTCCTTTTCCCCTTCCCCTTGCTGGGTAATTCCTCTCCACCCTTCACAGGCTCCGTCATACCACCTTTCCGATTATCTGTAGTATAGAAGCCACTCCCCTTAAAGATAATAGGAGTAGAATGAAAGACACGTCGAGCCTCTCCTTGGCATTTGGGACATATAGCTACCGGCTCATCGTCAAACCCCTGCTTCCTTTCAAAATGAAAATGACAAGAACTACACTCATACTCATAAATGGGCATTACCTAACCTCACAAGTTTTTTCCCGCCTATTTTACAGGAACAGCCCCGCCAAAGCAAAACCAGCCTTATCCCTCAATATCCTTTACCTTATTAAAGAAAGCCTGGCTGCCTGCTCAATTGCCTCGGCTACTACAAACAGCGAACCGGCAACACAGAGAAGGTCTTTGTCCCCAGCTAGAGCCAGAGCCTGGGATAGCGCAGATGGAACATCCTCAACCACCTGTGCTTTTACTCCGTGCCTGGCAAATTCAGCTACCAGAGGCGCCGGCGCCATAGCCCGAGGATGGCGAGAACGAGTGACAATCACCCTACCAAAAATGGGAAATAACGCTGAGACTACGCTGGCCATATCCTTATCGCACGATGCTCCAATAACTAGGATAGCCCGGTCAAAGTCAAAGTATTGCTCAATAGACTGCTTCAGCCTCCGGGCAGAGTCAATATTATGGGCACCATCAACCACCACCAAGGGGTGATGGCTCAGAATCTGGAGTCGACCCGGCCAGCTCACTCGCCCCAATCCCCCAATGATGCTTTCCCTGGAAACATTGAAACCCTTACCAGCTAAAACCTCTAACGCAGCCACCGCCGTAGCTGCATTTTCCAACTGGTGCTGACCCAGAAGTGGAATGGAAAGTTCATAACTAGCCAGTCTTCCTTCTACACGAAGTCGCTGCTGATTAAAATCGAATCCGAGACCCCGCCAGGTGACATCACTGCCAACTCTTATCAACTGCGCCCCACAACTTTTGCTGGTTTCTTCTATTACCCCAGCCACCTCATCAAGCTGGGCGGAGGTTACTACTACGCTGCCGGGCTTGATAATGCCAGCCTTCTCGGCAGCGATTTCAGCCAGGGTATCACCCAGTGCATCCATATGGTCAAGGCCAATAGAGGTGATAATACAGACCTCGGGGCTTATTACATTGGTGGCATCGAGCCTGCCCCCCAGCCCCACCTCCAGCACCTGAAAATCCACTCCCTTTTGCTCAAAGTGAGCAAAGGCTAGCGCTGTCAGAAACTCAAAGGTAGTCATGCGACCATAGGTAGCTTTTTGGTCCACTGCCTCGACCTCAGGCTTGAGCCTTTCCACCAGGACGACAAGCTCTTCATCAGAGATTAAGTCACCATCAACCTTGATTCGCTCGTTTAAGAAACTAAGGTGGGGCGAGGTGTAAAGCCCGGTAGTATAACCAGAGGCGCTAAGAACTGATGCCACCATGGCAGCTACGCTTCCCTTACCGTTAGTACCAGCAATATGAACTGACCTGGCTTTTAGGTGGGGATTGCCCAACCGAGCCAGAAGCTCATCCATACGCCTCAGGTCATAATTAGCCGGGCTATACTCAAACTGGGGCATCGTTTCATAGTTAACATAGCTGTAGATATAGTCTAAGGCTCGCTGATAATCCATTTCTTACCTATCTTTACCACAGCAAAAATTTATCTGACGATTAAGGCAATTTTTTGAAAAGCACACCAATCAATATGGGAGAAATAAATTCGGTCAACAAAAATAGGCTCCACAGTCTACCTTTAAGAATATTATAATCAGCAAGCAATTTCCCCCAAGGGTGCCCCATCACATAATGCCCAAAAACAAATTCAAATAGAACGGTCAATACCACCCAAAATCCGCCAATTAAAAGCAGGGCAATTTTACTATAGTCAATTTCCACAAACCCGAGAAATAGATAGGTTCCTACCACAACAAAACAAATTCCAATAATCGTGCTAATAACATGCCCGGGATATTCACCTATTTTAGGTGCGTAAAACTTGTTTCTAATTGCCCCATTTATAATGGCCAAAATTCCAAATATAACCCAGACACCAAAAGCATAGAGGAATATTGTTGCATTCATCCTTCATGTCTCCCTTTTATTCACAGAAACCCGTTGGATTATATCATCACTGATTAACCATCAACAACCAAAATTAGAGACTATATAGCTTGACGCCGACCCATGTGGCTGATATTATCACCTTGTAACGAGTTGAGGCTAACCTCGGAGGTGCGAGATGAATTTCATCGAAAAGCTGACGAATGCAACGGAAAAGAATAAGAGTTTACTCTGCATCGGGCTTGACCCAGACCCGGAGCTGATGCCCAGCAAGGTGGGTGTTTTTAAATTCAATAAGGCAATCATTGATACCACCTCTGACCTGGTATGTGCCTATAAGCTCAACCTCGCCTTTTATGAAGCCCTTGATGATGAGGGAATCGATGCCATGAAGCGCACCGTTAAATACATACCCGACGATATTCCAGTAATCGGCGATGCCAAGCGAGGCGATATAGGCAACACAGCTAAAGCCTATGCCAAGGCTATTTTCTCCAACCTCGGCTTTGATGCAACCACAGTGAATCCTTACCTCGGCTTCGACTCAATAGAGCCTTTCATAGAGTATTGGAATAAGGGGATATTCATCCTGTGCCGGACATCAAACCCCGGTGCTGTTGATTTCCAGAGCCTGCCCCTGGAGGCGGAGCGCAGGCACTTCCCCCTGTTTGAGATAGTAGCCCTTAGAGCAAGCCAGTGGAATAAACACGGCAACATAGGTCTGGTGGTCGGAGCCACCTATCCTGAAGAATTAAAGCTGATAAGGCAGAACCACCCCGATATGCCCCTTTTGATACCCGGCATCGGTGCTCAGGGAGGAGAACTGGCCTCAGCAGTCCGCTATGGGGTCGATGCTCAGGGGCAGAAGGCAATTATCAGTTCGTCAAGACAAATTATATACGCCTCGCAGGAAAAGGACTTCGCCCAAGCAGTGCGCCGGGTTGCTTTATCACTAAGAGACGAGATTAACTATTATCGCCCTGAGGACACTCCTGCTGTTTGAGGCAAAAATGGTTATGGAGATAAAGCTGGGCGATGTGGTTCGCCTCAAGAAGAAGCACCCCTGCGGCAGCTACGAGTGGCAGGTGGTCAGACTCGGGGCTGATATAGGGATTAAATGCCTTAAGTGCCAGCGCCGAGTGCTCCTCGAGCGGAGCACCTTCGAGCGCAGAGTTAAAGCCTTCATTTCCCGAGGTGAGTAATGGCTCGCCGGATTATACATATCGACCTTGATGCCTTCTTTGTCTCAGTAGAACAGGTAAAAAATCCCGAGCTTAAGGGTAAACCGGTGGTAGTTGGCGGGAGACCTGAGGGGCGGGGTGTAGTTGCCTCTGCCTCGTATGAAGCCCGGGCTTTTGGACTGCATGCCGGTATGCCCCTGACCACCGCCAGCCGTCTTTGCCCTCAAGCTATCTTCATCCAGGGCAGTTTCCCTAAGTATCGTGATGCCTCACAAAGGTTTATGACTATCCTGGCTGACTTTTCACCCTATCCAGAGCCGCTCGGTCTTGATGAGGCATATCTGGATGCAACTGGCTTTGAATCTATCTATGGCTCCGTTCACCAGATGGCGGCGAAGATAAAGCAGCGGATTAAGGATGAACTGGGGCTTGATGCCTCAGTCGGCGTCGCCAGCTGCAAGGTGGTAGCCAAGGTCGCCTCTGAGCTATCCAAGCCGGACGGGTTACTGGAGGTAGCTGCCGGCGAGGAGCGTTCCTTCCTGGCACCGCTACCTATAGCCAAACTGCCGGGAATAGGCAGAAAAACAGAGCGAAGATTAAACGGCCTGGGCGTCAATACTATAGGTGAACTATCTATTATGCCACTAAGTGCCCTCAAGAGCCATTTTGGTGCGTCTGGTGAGGTTCTGCACCGCTTTGCCAATGGCATTGATGATAGAGAGGTAGAGCCCCCCGCCACTGCCAAGTCCATCAGTCGGGAGACTACCTTCAGCAAAGACACCGGAGACCACTCCCTGCTCAAGGCAACACTTCGTTATCTCGGTGAACGGGTCGGTGCTGATTTACGCCAGAGAGGCAAGCGGGCGAGATGCATAACCCTGAAGCTCAGATACGCTGATTTCACCACCATCACCCGCCGCCATACCCTGAGCCAGACCTGTGATAGCGACCAGACTATCTTTAACACCGGGCAAGGGCTGCTAAAGAAGGCGCTAACCCGGGAAAGGCAGCCTGTCCGCCTTATTGGCATTGGGGTATCAAGCCTGGTTGAGTCGGGCAGACAGCTAGCTCTGCTGGATTCCTCCGCCCAAAGGCAGGAACAACTGGATAGAGCTATTGACCGCATCCGTAAGAAATACGGCTTCACCGCCATCCAAACTGGCAGAACTCTGCTGCTAAAGGAAATCTTCCCCGAAAGCGGAGAAGGCTATAAGCTACACACGCCAAGTTTGTCGCGGTAGGGGCGTTGCCCTTTGTTGCCTCATCTCAGGTTTTAATGTTAATATAAATATGTTTAAGCCTTTTGTGGAGGATTTTTGCTATGTCGGAATTCAGTTGGGACCCGGTAGTGAGCTGGCTTCTGGGTGATGGCACCCGTATTCTCATTATATTGGCAGTAGGAGCCGCGCTATGGTTTATTTTGCAAAAGCTTGTCCCGCCACTGGTGCACAATGCCGTAAAACGGGCCAAGGGGGAAAGCAAGGAGGGGATTAGGAAAAGGACGGAGACCCTTACCTCTGTCTTCACCGGGGCAGGAAAGATTCTCATTGCCTTAATCGTCATACTTATGATCCTATCTGAGTTCGACATACCTATTGGGCCCGCCCTGGCTGGCCTCGGCATCGCTGGCGTAGCCCTCGGCTTTGGTGCTCAGTACCTAGTAAGAGACTTTATTGCTGGCATCTTTATCATCTGGGAAAACCAGTATCGGGTGGGGGATGTGGCCAAGGTAGCCGACATCGCCGGGCTGGTGGAGGAAGTACACCTGAGGAAGACAGTGCTCCGTGACCTAGATGGCATAGTCCACCATATACCCAATGGCGAGATTAAGGTTGCCAGCAACTACAGCCGACACTTTTCCAGGGTCAACCTTAATGTTTCAGTAGCCTATGGCACCGACCTTGACCATGCCATAAACGTAATAAACCGCGTGGGTCAGGAGCTCACTGCGGATAAGAACTGGCACAGTCGGATTAAGAGTGCGCCCCAGGTGCTGAGGGTGGATAACTTGGGCGACTCCGGGATAGACATCAAGATTTTAGGTGAAGTCAAGCCCCTCGAGCAATGGAACGTGCTGGGGGAGTTGAGGCTTCGCCTCAAGAAGGCTTTTGATGCTGAGGGCATAGAAATTCCCTGGCCTCACGTCAAGGTATATTTCGGTGAGAGCCCGGCAAATAAAGGGCTAGCCTGTGGGGCTTGCTCCCATGTCAACCTTCCCAGCAGTAAATTCTGCTCCAATTGTAGTGCCAAACTCGGCTCTTAATAAATCTGCTTGTTTTCTATCCAAGCAATGGCTATAATAGACGCTATCTAAGAGAGGGATTTTTCAATGCCTTCTTATGCCTACTTTCATAAGCAGTTTGTCCCCCTATCCGAAGCCAAGATAGGGATTGCGACCAACGCCTTGCACTACGGCACTGCCATCTTTGAGGGCATCAGGGGCAACTGGAACAGCGAGCAAAAGCAGATTTACCTCTTCCGCCTCAGAGAGCATTATGAACGGCTGCACAATGGCTGCCACATCTTAATGATTGACCTGCCCTATACCATAGACGAGCTATATAAGATAACCGTGGAGCTGGTGGAAATGTGCAGCTTTCAAGAAGATGTATATGTCCGCCCCCTTGCTTACAAGAGCGCCGAGCGTCTGGGTGTCCGCCTCCATGATATAGAAGATGATTTCTTAGCCTTTGTTATTCCCTGGGGACCATACCTGGATGTGGATAAAGCCAGGTGTACTGTTTCCTCCTGGCAGCGTCCTGATGATAATGTAATCCCGCCACGGGCCAAGATTACCGGGCTTTATGCCAATAATGCCCTGGCCAAATCAGAAGCCATTCTCAATGGCTTCGACGAGGCAATTATGCTTACCCCGGATGGTCATATCTCAGAAGGAAGCGGGGAGAATATCTTCCTGGTTATGGATGGCAAACTGGTCACGCCAGCCAGCTATAATAATATCCTCATCGGTATTACTCGCCATACAGTAATAAAACTGGCAAAAAAAGAACTGGGCATAGAAACGATTGAGAGACAGATTGACCGCAGCGAGCTTTTCTTGGCTGAAGAATGCTTCTTCACTGGCACCGCCGCCCATATAACCCCGATAGCCGAAATAGACCACCGTAAGGTAGGCAATGGCGAAGTTGGTGAAATAACAAAGAGGTTACAACAGCTCTATTCTGAGGTAATACGAGGTAATAACCCAAAATACCTCGATTGGTGCACACCTGTCTATAAAAGATAAGCTATTTTTTAGCTGGACTTACTTGCAACGACTTCAATAAGCAAATGACCTGGCAGCTTTCCTCCAGAACAGTAGTGCAATTATGGGCTTCCTCAAGCAGTTGACCAATAGCAAAGCTGCCATGACCATGAACCATGATAGTCCTGTGTTCCTTTAATGCCCGGGCAATTATATCAGCCAGACCCCCGGGTTTCACTTTCATCTGCCAACCCAAGACAGGAACCCGCCCCACTATAGACAGACCTTCAGTATCACTGGGCACAATCTCGGTTTCAGTTAGTGACAGGGCAACAGCATGAGGGGGGTGGGCATGAACAACGGCTAATGCCGGGGTTTCCCTATAAATAGCACGATGGACGGCTAATTCTATTGATGCCAGCGGCGTGTTGCGGTCATTTCTGTTGAGTCCAGTCTCTATTAAATCATGCTCCTGCAAACAGCCCAGCCTGCTGTTGCGGCGGGTAATGATAATACGCTCTCCCAGCCTGATACTCAGATTCCCACTGTGGGAAGAGACAAGTCCCTTGGTAAACAGGTCATGACCCACAGTCTGAAACTGGGCTAAAATCATGGCTTCCCCTTCATAGCGTCCTTCAAAGCATAAACCCCTTCACTCCCCTGAGTCAAGTTCTTCCTGGGAAGATTGTTCAGCCGCTTCTGGCTCAGTTCCAGCCAAAGATAAAGCCTGGGCTTCATTTAGCTTCTTCATCAATCGTGATTTGCGGCGGGCGGCATTATTGGGGTGGATAACCCCCTTTTCAGCTGCTTTATCTAAAGAACTAATGGCAGCCACCACCGCTTCCCGAGCCGCCTCAAGCTCGCCCAAGAAGATAAGCCTCTCCGCCTTAGTTACATTGGTCTTACACAGGCTATGAATAGGCTTATTGCGCAATCTTCTTCTTTCAGCTACACGCACCTGTTTTTGAGCCGATTTACTACCTGGCAATATCTACCTCCTTAGATTGAGGGTTTTGGTTTTATAGTTGCTTCGTCTCCAACCCTGGAAACACCTATCACCCCTCGAATGCCATCGATTTTTGCCATGAGCCGACTTAGCTGAGCTAGGCCCTTGGTTTGCAAGGTAAAATGTTCAGAAACAGTCTGGTCATCATGGGGAACTGAGCTCATTGAAGCAATGTTAACCCCCTCCTCAGCCACAATAGTGGTAATGTCACGAATCAACCCCACCCTGTCCCAGGCTTCAACCTGAATATTTACCGGATATAGGGAATCGGTCTCCCCCCACTCCACCACAATCAATCTTTCCTTCTCATCCTCATGAACCACATTGTAGCAATCCTGACGGTGAATAGTCACCCCCCGACTGCGAGTAACATAGCCAGTAATCTTATCCCCGGGCACAGGCCGGCAGCACTGGGCTAAATGGGTAACTAAATCCCCCATTCCCAGCACCCGGATAGCTGATTCTGGTGGCTTAGGTTGAGTAATTTCCGCCCTTGCTGGAGGTCGCTCCTGCTCGGCGGATAGCTTCAAGGCAATCTGATGAGTGGAAATACCGCCATAACCAATAGCTGCCAGAAAGTCATCTAGACTATCATATTTGAACAGCTTGGTTAGCTCCTCCCGCTCGCTGGATTTTATCCCCAGATGCCTCATCTCCTTTTCCAGAAGCTCCCGACCCCGCTCAATATTTTCTGCCCGTTCCTGCCTCTTAAACCACTGCCGTATCTTTTCCTTGGCATGAGATGTCTTGATGTAGCCCAGGTGCGGGCTCAGCCAGTCTCGGCTCGGTGCTTTAGCCCCCTTAGATGACACAATCTCTACTACATCACCATTATTGAGCTGATAATTGAGTGGCACCAGCTTGCCGTTCACCTTAGCTCCTATGCAGCGGTGTCCCAACTCAGTATGAACCCGATAAGCAAAATCAAGGGGGGTAGAACCCTTGGGCAAATCCTTTATCTCCCCCTTAGGGGTGTAAACAAAAACCTGGTCAATGAATATATCTGTTTTAACTGATTCCAAGAATTCCTCAGCCCCGCTGAGCTCCCGGTGCCAGTCAATTAATTGGCGCAGCCAGGCTATCCTCTCCTCAAAGTGTATATCCTTCTTTTCGCCTTCTTTATAGCGCCAGTGAGCGGCTACCCCATATTCATCAATATGGTGCATATCACGGGTGCGAATCTGAACCTCCAGGGGGGTCGTGCCCAGACACATTACAGTAGTATGTAAAGATTGATAACTATTTGACTTGGGATTAGCAATAAAATCGTCAAACTCCCCGGGCAAAGGGCGCCACAAACTGTGGATAACGCCTAGAGCATTATAACAATCAGGCACAGTACCAACCAATATCCGAAGGGCAAGAAGGTCATGTATATCATCAAAGTGTTTGCCCTGAGCAGCATACTTCTCCATTTTCTGGTATATGCTGTAGATATGCTTGGGCCTGCCTAACATCTCACCTCTTAGGTCAACCCGCTCAAACTCCTCCTTTAAAATCTGAATTACCTGAGCTATGAAGTTCTCCCGCTGTGCACGGCGGGCAGCAACCAACTTAGCAATCTGACGATATTTTCCTGGCTCCAGGTAACGGAAGGATAAATCCTCTAGCTGCCACTTTAGCTCCAATATCCCCAGACGATGAGCTAAGGGAGCATATATCTCCAAAGTCTCCTGGGCAATGCTGCGCTGTATTTCCGGCGATAGAGCATCCAAGGTGCGCATATTATGCAGCCTGTCAGCTAGCTTGATAAACACCACACGAAGGTCCTCAGCCATAGCTACCAGCATCTTCCTCAGGTTCTCCGCCTGCGATTCCCTGGTCGCCGCACTTGGAGCATGCAAGGAGAGCTTGCCCAACTTAGTGGCGCCATCGACCAGCTTGCTTACCTCGGAGCCAAACTTGGCTTCAAGCTCGGAAATAGGTATGCCACAGTTCTCAGGAACATCGTGAAGCAAGGCTGCCGCCAGAGCGCTGGCATCAAGCTGAAGCTCAGCCAAGGTCAAGGCAACCTGTAACGGGTGCTCTATGTAAGGGTCACCTGATTTACGCACCTGCCCGTCGTGTGCCTCTGAAGCAAAATTGTAGGCTTCCTCGACTAGAGCTATCCTCTCTGGCGGTAGATACCCCTGAGCCTTTTCTATAAGCTGACCGAAACTCATATTTCAAGTATAACGCAACAGGGCTGCTGGTGCAAAATCTAATAATGTTTATCTACCCCCAAAGGAAAGGGGCAAGAGATTTTAGAGAGGGGCTTCGCCCCTCTCTAACCTGAACACCCCCTTCCCTTAATAAGGGAAGGGGGTCAGGGGGATAGATTGCCAAACAATCTGCCTTTACAAATCCGGCGTTAATACTGTATTCTAGCTTAGAGAGAAACCATGTTGTATCGGGCACCACGCGGAACCTCAGATATTCTACCCAGTGAGCAAGCCTACTGGCGCTATATAGAGCAAAAAGTAGCCGTTATCGGTCAGCTTTATGGCTACGAGCGCATCGACGCCCCAGCCTTTGAGGACACCAGGCTCTTTGCCCGCAGTGTAGGAGAAGACACGGACATTGTCAAAAAGGAAATGTATACCTTCCAAGACAGGGGCGGTAGCCTGCTCACCCTGAGACCAGAGGGCACGGCGCCAGTATGCCGAGCCTACCTGGAACACGGACTACATAACCTGCCACAGCCGGTAAAGCTGTATTATATTGCTTCTATCTTTAGATATGAAAGACCTCAGGCAGGAAGATACCGGCAGCACTATCAGTTTGGCTATGAGGCTATCGGCAATGACGACCCCACCCTTGATGCTGAAATCATTGATATGGCATGGCAATTCCTGCTCTCGGTAAACCTTCGCCGCCTATCACTCCAGCTAAATAGTATCGGCTGTAAAAAGTGCCGACCAGGGTATATAGCTGCCCTGAAGGATTACTATGCCGACCACACCCGCGACCTATGTTCTGACTGCAAGACCAGGCTGAAGAGAAACCCACTTCGCCTGCTTGATTGTAAGAAGCCCTCATGCCAGCAAATAGCTGACCCTGCCCCCAGAAGTATTGATTACCTTTGCCCTGAATGTGAGGAGCACTTCAGCCGGCTGAAGAGATACCTGGGACTACTCGCCCTTCCCTTTGAAGTAAATCACCATCTGGTTCGGGGATTAGACTACTATACCAAGACGGTATTTGAAATTCAGCCGGAAGAGGGAGGCTCCCAGAGCACCCTCTGTGGTGGGGGACGATACGATGACCTGATTGAGGAACTGGGTGGTAAGCCTACCCCGGCTATTGGCTTCGCCGCTGGCATTGAGCGAATAATACTCAATCTAAAGAAGCAGAATGTTGCCATCCCACCTTTGCCCAAGCCCCAGGTTTTTATCGCCTACCTAGGCAATGATGCCAGAGATGAGGCAATTAAGCTAGCGTCCACCCTGAGGCGGGCTGGCATTGGTGTAATAGAAGCTGTTGGTAATAAAAGCCTGAAGTCCCAATTGAGGCAGGCTAACACCCTTGGCGTTCGCTACGCAGTGATTATCGGTGAACAAGAGGTAAACACTGGCACAGTGATACTGCGGGATATGACCAGCGCCGAGCAGAAAACTATCCCTGTTAATGAAGTTGGGGGGCACCTAGATTTCCTACGAGACACAGTTTCACCTCATAGCTAAATTGTGCTATAATATTATAAATGGCTGCCTTGTTATCATTTGAAATTAACCCTAAGTGGGTAGCCTTTTCTCTCATAGCCAGAAGCTACTTCGGTTTCACCATCTCCACTCTACAGACCATTCCGCTTTCTCTCCTCCGTTACAGCCAACAAGGGGGTAAAAATTAGATGACACACGACATGCCCTCCTCGCCTGAACAACTAAACAATGAGTATACGGCAGAGGATATCCAGGTTCTGGAGGGGCGAGAGGCAATACGCCTACGCCCAGGTATGTATATTGGCAGCACTGACCAGCGAGGATTACATCATCTGGTATATGAAATTACCTACAATAGCATTGATGAGGCTATGGCTGGCTGCTGCGACAAAATCTTGGTCACCCTTTGTCAGGATAACACCGTCAAGGTTGAAGATAATGGGCGTGGCATTCCTGTAGACATTCACCCCGCCACCAATATGTCAGCCTTGGAAACAGTAATGACCACACTGCATGCCGGGGCAAAATTTGGTGGCCATATCTATCAGGTATCAGGCGGCTTACATGGGGTAGGTGCCTCAGTGGTAAATGCCCTTTCCTCATCGCTCAGGGTCAATGTCAGGCGTGATGGCAAGCTGTATCAACAGGAATACCGGCAAGGCATACCCCAGAGAGGGGTGGAAGAGATTGGTAAAGCTAGCGATACCGGCACCACCATCACCTTCCTCCCCGATGAGGAGATATTCGGTAAAGCCGACTATTCTTTTGACACCATAAGCGAGCATCTACGAGAGCTAGCTTATCTGAACAAGGGACTGGAAATATATATTAAGGACGAAAGGAAGGACTATGAAAAGACCTTCTACTTTGAGGGTGGAATTACTGGTTTCGTCCGCCACCTTAACCGAAACCGGGCGGTCCGCCACCGCCGACCTATTTATATCTCCAAACTGGTGAATAGCACAGTAGTTGAGGCTGCCCTTCAATATAATGATGGTTTTTCTGAGTCCACCTTTAGCTTCGCCAACTGTGTTAACACCGAGGACGGAGGCACTCACCTTACCGGCTTCCGTTCTGCACTAACCCGAGTTCTCAATGACTATGCCCGTAAGAACAAGCTTCTCAAAGAGGACGAGCCCAACTTGATAGGGGACGATGTCAGAGAAGGTCTTACCGCCATTATTAGTGTCAAACTGGCCGAGCCTCAGTTCGAGGGACAGACTAAAGCCAAGCTGGGCAACCCCGAGATTAAAAGTCATGTGGAGAGTGCAGTGGGTGAGGGTCTATCCCTCTACCTTGAGGAGCACCCTGACGAAGCCAAAAGAATAATAGAAAAGTGCCTCCTCGCTGCCAAGGGCAGAGAAGCTGCCCGGAAGGCTCGCGATTTAATTGTCAGGAGAGGGAGCCTGGATACAGCCACCTTGCCCGGGAAGCTGGCTGACTGCTCAGAGAAAGAACCCTCCCTCTGTGAATTATATCTGGTAGAGGGAGACTCAGCCGGTGGTTCCGCCAAGCAGGGAAGGAACCGCCGCTTCCAGGCTATCCTGCCCCTGCGAGGCAAAATCCTCAATGTGGAAAAGGCTCCGCCAGATAAGATGCTAGCTCACGAAGAAATCCGCGCTATCATTACCGCTCTGGGGGCTGGCATAGACGATGAATTTGACCCACCAAAGCTCCGTTATCACCGGGTTATCCTGATGACCGACGCTGATGTAGATGGCTCTCATATCCGCACCCTTCTTCTCACCTTCTTCTATCGCCATATGGTGGAACTAATTAACCACCAGCACCTGTTCATCGCCCAACCACCCCTTTACCGCATTAAGGCAAGCAAGCTCCAGCAGTGGGTTTACTCGGAACAGGAAAAGGAAGAGGTTCTAGCTAAGCTAAAAGAAAGCAAGAAGGTCGAGGTTCAGCGCTATAAAGGGCTGGGAGAGATGAGCGCCGAGCAACTTTGGGAAACCACTATGAATCCAGCTACCCGCACCCTGCTTACAGTAGGTGTAGATGATGCCGCCAAGGCCGACCACATATTCCACATCCTGATGGGCAATGAGGTCCCACCCCGCAAAGCCTTCATCCAAGCTCACGCCAAGAGCGTCAAGAACCTGGATATTTAACCTCTTCCCCCGAAACATCTACTCCGTGACATATAACTTATGCTCCTTAATATACCTATCTACCGCCTCAGGGACAAGGTGGTCAATAGATAGACCTCGGGCAACCCGGTCTCTAATTTCTGAGGAACTAATCTCTATCTGCGGCGTATCAAGCAAGATAACACTCTGAGATAACCCGGGGATAATGGCTTCAAGGGGGTCGAGGTCAGGGACTGAAAAGCCTACTCTGGGGACAGCCACCAGGTGACACATTTTTATAAGCCGGGACGGCTCACGCCACTGCGGCAACTGAATCAAATTATCCCAACCCAAAATGAAGAATAGCTCATCCCCGGCACCAAGCTGACCCTTAAGCTCGGCCATTGTATCAACGGTATATGTGGGACCAGCTCGCTCTACTTCCATAGTAG
The DNA here is from genome assembly GCA_016783245.1 of Dehalococcoidales bacterium. Classification (GTDB taxonomy): domain Bacteria; phylum Chloroflexota; class Dehalococcoidia; order Dehalococcoidales; family BS750m-G39; genus BS750m-G39. The sequence continues at coordinate 28,678 of JADHWY010000005.1, forward strand.
ACAGTTTGAAGTAAGGTTCATTGGCAATGGCTAGGCGCACCATCTCCACCCGGTGTTCGGCAGGCGAAATGGTGTTATCTGCCTTAAGCCACGGCTCACCCGCTGGCACAAATAGAGTCTCAGCCAGATTTAGCCTGGCTCTTACTTCCTCAGCTATAATGAGGTGCCCCATATGAATGGGGTCAAATGTCCCCCCCAATACCCCAATATTCATTCTACTCCCACTCCCATTCAAAATTGCCACAGCGAACTCTATCGCCCGGCTTGACCCCAGCCCTTTCCAAAGCCTTGCTGACCCCCAGTCTGGCGAATTGCCTCCTGAGCTCCCAGCGTACCCCGGGGCTAGCCACACCTGTCCTGGCGACAATGCGCTCCAGTTCGGGAGCCACCACGATAAAGGTATCCCCTTCCTTGTGCACCCTGGAAGCAGCACCCTTGGGCTGAGGGTGAAAGACCTTCCTGAGAATCTTACCACCAGCCTCAGTCCCAGTGGCTGACTGAAGCATGTCCATAGTTTCAGCCACAAGCTCAGGAATGCCCTCCCCGGTAGCCGCTGAGATAAAAAGGGCCTTGGTTCCAGCACCAGTAAAGCTATCCCCTATCTCAGCTAACCGAGCCCTGACCTGCGGTAAATCAATCTTATTTACCACCACAAGCTGTGGCTTTTGAGCTAGAGCCGAGTCAAATAAGCTGAGCTCAGTATTTACCTGCGCCATATCTTCAGCCGGAGTCGAGGAACTGCCATCTATCAGGTGGATAAGTACCTTGGTACGCACAATATGGCGAAGAAAATCATGTCCTAGCCCTCGACCAAGGTGAGCATCATCTATTAGCCCTGGAATTTCAGCTAATACAAAGATTTGCTGGCCAACCTCAACCACACCCAAAATGGGCTCGCGGGTGGTGAAGGGATAACTCGCTATCTTGGGTTTGGCTGCTGAGACAGTAGCCAGTAAAGTAGACTTGCCCACATTAGGATAACCTATAAGACCGACATCCGCAATAAGCTTCAATTCTAATATTATGAAATTCTCCTCACCAGCTTCCCCTCTCTGAGCAATCTGTGGGGCTTGGTGGGTAGATGTAGCAAAACGGGCATTCCCAGAGCCACCTTTGCCTCCCTTAGCTACCACTGCCTGCTGACCAGGCTGCTCCAGGTCCGCTATAAGAGCATCGCCCCCTATCTGTGACTTACATGAGACCACGGTTCCCACAGGTACCGCTAATATCAGGTCTTCCCCCTTCTTGCCATGCTTCTTTTTACCCCTCCCATTCTTGCCATTGGTTGCTCTATAGTACCTTTTTTGCTTGAATATTCTCAGGCTAGTAACAGCCGAATCAGCCATAACAACTATATCGCCACCATCACCACCATCACCACCATCAGGACCCCCAAAGGGAACAAACTTCTCCCGCCGGAAGCTTACTACCCCATTGCCCCCATCTCCTGCCTTTACTACTATTTCTGTCCAGTCAAACATAATAAGGACACTCTATTAACACTCTATTAATCTTATTCTCTTAATTGATTTATTAATTTATAGTTAACACTACTAATTATAATACCACAGGCTAGCGGATAGCTAGGTGAGGTTACGGGCTCTGGGTAAAACAGGGGTTAAATCCAAGCTATTTTATTTGAACTTCTGAACAAAATGGGGCGGTTATCCACAATTGGTAGCGTTCTCAATTGAGTTGGTTTGTTTATAGACGGTTGGTTTTCGGTGGGAATACATGCTATTAGTAATTCTGGGACTTTTGCTTAAGATATATTCCTTGTTGGATGTCCAAGATTTTACGCCTCAAATAAGGATTGTTATCGATGTCATCGGTTATTTTTTGACAGGCGTGGATGACAGTTGAATGGTCTCTATTTCCTAGCTCTAGCCCGATTTGAGCCAGTGAGTAATTGGTTGTCTGTTTGATAAGATACATTGCCACCTGTCGGGCTAAAGCAGTTTCCCTATCCCTTTTCCTACTCCTTAAGTCTGGGGGGGTTAGCTGGAAGCTGTTAGCTACTGTTTCTATCACTAGATTAGGTGTGATAGAGGCACTCTTGGCACCCTTACTGGCAATATCCTCAATTGCCTGAGCAGCTAATTTGGGAGTAAGTAGCGCCCCAAATAGCTTGGCATAAGCGATAGCCCGGTGCAGGGAACCCTCTAGCTCCCTTATGTTCTGCTGAATCTGGTGAGCGATAAACTCCAGCACCTCCGAAGCTACATCTTCCCCTTCCTGCTCAGCCTTTGCTCGTAGGATAGCCAGACGTGTGTCAAAATCAGGCGGTTGGATATCGGCAATTAGCCCCCACTCAAAGCGGGAGCATAATCGGTCCCCCAGATGGGGCATGGATTTGGGTGGGCAGTCACTACTGATAACGAGCTGGCGGTTAGCATTATGCAGCTCGTTGAAAGTATGGAAAAAGCTTTCCTCTGTCTGCTCCTTGCCACCGATAAAGTGGATGTCATCTATTAACAACATATCAACACTTCTAAATTTACTGCGGAATTCCCTGGTGCTTTTCTCCCGGATGGCATTTATAAACTCGTTGGTAAACTGCTCGGCGCTAGCATAAAGCACCTTGATATTGTTGGCCTGAGCCATATGATAAATGGCGTGCAACAGATGAGTCTTGCCTAAACCTACCCCCCCATATATAAATAGAGGATTATAGCTGCGTCCCGGGTTTTCGGCTACGCTCATAGCAGCAGCATAGGCTAAGCGGTTACTGTTACTTACAACAAAGGAATCAAAGGTATATTTTGAATTGCAGCCGGGGCGAGTTGTTTGCCGGGTAGTAGCGGTTTCTTGCTTTGAGCTTACACGGAAAAGGACTTTGATGTCAGGATGAGTAAGACCAATAAGCGTCTTTTCAATCAAAGAGCGCTGGTTCTTATCTAGGTATTCAGCGACAAAGGTATTGGGAACCCCGACAATGAACTGATTATCCTGATAACTTAAACCTGTGGTTTTTTCCAGCCAGGTGCGGTAGTATGGCTTGGTAACCTGGATTTGCAATTCACCTAAGGCGGCTTCCCAGATTTCCTGAGTTGACCTGGCTTCCATGTTTAACTCCTAAGATTCGCCGGCTTAAGTTTATAAATTTAAAGCAATGTTCGACTCTGGGTAGTCGAAAAGTGTATAGCCTGAGTCGGAGGCTTGGAGGTAGAAGATCAGGAGAGATGTTACTAGAATAATGCCTTGTTTCTTTGATGGCAAACTTTCTGGTGCTGATTGTTGGCGATTCTTGGCCCTGTTTTCCCTTGCTAAGTCTATCGGGCTTATTTTTCTGCCCAATATCGAACTGATAGATATAAAGCGTTAACTTGTTGGCAAAAATTTATGAAATGTTAACTTGTTGGTAAAAGTCTTTAGTGTTACAATTTAGCGCCGGGAGGCTTAAATTGCGAGTTATTTTTATGGGCAGTCCTGAGTTTGCCGTTCCCCATCTTGAGCACCTTATCCTCAATCAATATCAGGTGGTTGCTGTTTATACTCAGCCTGATAGACCAGCAGGTAGGGGGCGCGCCTTAGCGCCTCCTCCAGTGAAGAGGGCAGCGCTAGCTTGGGGGCTGTCGGTGGTGCAACCAGCTAGTTTAAGGGAGGCAGGGGTGGTGGGGCAACTGACCGGGCTTCACCCCGATGTTATAGTGGTTGCTGCCTTTGGTCAAATTCTGCCTCGGTCGGTTTTGGGCATCCCACGCTTCGGGTGCATTAATGTTCACCCTTCACTGCTGCCTGGATTTCGAGGTGCCTCACCAGTGGCGTCAGCTATCCTGGCTGGTGATGAGTTTACCGGGGTTAGCATTATGTTGATGGATGAAGGCTTAGATACTGGTCCTATATTAGCCAGGGCACAGATTCCCGTTTCAGCGCAGGATACCACCGGCTCGCTTACCACCAAGCTGTCCCTGATTGGGGCTCGGTTGCTCCAGGAAGTTTTATCTTATTGGTCAAGGGGTGAGTTAACTCCTCAACCTCAGAATGAAGCCAAGGCTACCTATTCTGGCTCAATTACCAAGGAGCAAGGCGAGATTGACTGGCATCTGCCAGCTATAGATATATGGCGGCGAGTGCGGGCTTTCCACCCCTGGCCAGGGTGTTACACCACATGGCGGGGAAGGCAGCTTAAGATTATTGAGGCGGTGCCTTTGACTGAGGAGAGAACCTCTAAGGTAGGGCAGGTGGTGGCGCTGACTTCAGTCCCTGAGGGGTCAAAGGCTGCCTTTGGAGTCTATACCGGAGACGGAGTTTTAGGCGTCTCTAAGGTTCAACTGGAGGGGAAGCGGGCTATATCTGCCGCCGAGTTTTTGAAAGGGCAAAGGGAGTTCATTGGGGCAGTTCTACCCTGAACTAGCTCAGATAGGTGAGTGACGTCTCGGGTAGTTTTTCTGTCATTGCGAGCTGAAGGCGTGGCAATCTCGGTGGTGGTGGGGTATTCCTTGAGATTGCTTCGGGGTCGACAGAGTTGCCTCAGGTGAGCTAATGCCCCTCTTTTTAATACCTTCCCCCCCCTCCTCGCACAAGGCGAGTCGCCTCAGGAGACTTTAAAGGAGCAGATACCAAAGGAGAGCCCAAGAGAGGCGAAGCCTCTCTTGCATAACCAATTCCCCCTTTCCTTACCCTGAAGTAGTAGAAAAGGGGAGTTATAGAGGGGCGTCAGCCCCTCTTTTATTATTTCCCCCTCCCTTATCAAGGGAGGGGGATAAAGGGGGAGGGTTACCTAATAAAAGCCTAAAGCGGGTCCCCAGGAAAATCGAAGATTTTTCTGGGTGCTTAAAGGGGGATAGGGTCACCAAACAAAGAACTACAGGAGGTAATGTGTCACTAATCATATGAACGAGTACATACCTTTGTCTTGAACTGGCAATTAAGCTATAATTAAGTGTTTAATTTCGGCAAGGTGGTGAGTGAAGATGGGTATTATGATGTATCTACTTTTTATGTTACCCCCGCTAATCTTTATGATTTGGGCGCAGTCGAGGGTATCGTCTGCCTACAAGAAGTATTCTAAGGTACGTAATATGCGTGGCATGAGTGGGGTGCAGGCAGCCCAAACCCTGCTTGATTATAATGGTCTCCGTCAGGTTAGGATTGAGGGAACCAAGGGGCGGCTAACTGACCACTATGACCCAAGGCACAAGGTGCTGCGGTTGTCATCTGATGTAGCTAGGAATCCCTCAGTGGCAGCATTGGGCATTGTAGCCCATGAGATAGGGCATGCTGTTCAGGACAACATAGGCTATGCCCCAATGAGAATACGGAGTGCCCTGGTTCCAGCAGCTAACCTGGGCAGTCGCTTCGGCTTTATATGTGTTATCCTTGGTCTAATATTATATATGTTTGGTGCTGGCTTTGGGCTAAATGTTATGTGGGCAGGGATAGGCCTGTTTGCCGCTGCGGTGCTTTTCGCCTTGGTTACTTTGCCGGTGGAGTATAATGCCTCAAATCGTGCCCGCCAAATGCTTCAGACCACGGGGCTGGTTTCGACTCAAGAGTATGCGGGGGCCAGTGCTGTTCTGTCAGCAGCAGCCCTGACCTATGTGGCTGCTTTGCTTCAGGCAGTGGCTCAGCTTTTTTACTTCGTTCTGTTGGCGGTAGGTATGGGGCGAAGGTAGCAGCCTTGCCTCCACCGAGCTAACATTCCTCTGTTGCCTCGCTTAAGACCAGCCTGTATAATCTGTGGTAACAACTTAAGGAGGACTTTTTGTCTTTACCGGAGAACCTGAGCCAATTTGCTGCCTTGGTCGATATTATAGCTAGGTTGCGAGCGCCTGACGGCTGTCCCTGGGACAGGAAGCAGACCCATGCCTCTCTGCGGGAAAACCTTCTGGAGGAGTGTTACGAGGTATTGGAGGCTCTGGACGAGGGAGATTCAGGGAAGCTTCGTGACGAGTTAGGCGACCTCTTAATGCAGGTTATTCTTCATACTCAGATTGCCACTGAAGCCGGGGAGTTTGAGCTGGGGGATGTGGTCAAGGGTATCAATACCAAGCTAATCCATCGCCATCCCCATATCTTTGGCTCGCAAAAGGTGAAGGATGCCGATGAAGTGGCGCTTAACTGGGAGGTTCTAAAGCGGGAGGAGAGAGAACCTGATACCTCTATACTGGAAAGTGTGCCCAAGCAGATGCCTGCCCTGGGTTACAGTCAGGCGATTCAGCGCCGGGTGGCTAAGGTTGGCTTTGACTGGGAGGACGTCGATGGCGTCATAGATAAGCTGGCTGAGGAGGTTGGCGAGTTTAAGCGGGCTGAGACTAAGGAGCAGAAGGCCGGGGAGTTTGGCGATTTATTATTTACCCTGGCTAATATTGCCCGCCGGCTGGGGGTGGATTTAGAGGCAGCGCTCAGGCAGGCGAATAGGCGGTTTTACCGCCGCTTCTCCTATATGGAAGAGGTCTGCCGTAAGCGTGGGGTAAATTTGGGCGAGCTATCCTTTGATGAGCAAAACGCCCTGTGGGAGGAGGCGAAAAAGAAAGCAGAATAAATTGGTCGGGGCGAGAGGATTTGAACCTCCGACCTCCGCGTCCCGAACGCGGCGCGCTAACCAAACTGCGCTACGCCCCGATTAATCATATTATAGACAGATTTAAGCTCTTGAGCAACAATTATTAAAGGGAGTTCATTTATCAAGGTAGATTGAAGGGGCGGAGCCCCTCGGGAAATAATATCTCCCATTCATTTTGAGGGAGAGTTTAAGAGAGGCGAAGCCTCTCTTAAAACAAATCTTCCCCTTCCCCTTATTAAGGGGAAGGGGATTAAAGGGGATAGGGTTACTAAAAAATGAAGTATTGCATAGTGATAATTGACGGTGCCTCGGGTTGGGCACTGCCCGAGCGTAATAACAATACCTGCCTGGAGCTGGCTCAGACGCCAAACTTGGATGCTATGGCGCGGGAAGGTATCCTGGGGCTTGCCCGCACCGTGCCGCCAGGGATGGAACCCTCTAGTGCCTGCGCCTGTATGTCAGTGCTGGGCTACGACCCAAAGCTCTATTACCGGGGTCGGAGTGCCATTGAAGCCAGGAGCATGGGCATTCCTATTGACGATGGAGAGGTCGTTTTCCGATGCAATCTGGTGGCTATTCGTGATGGCAGAATGTGGAGCTATAGCTCAGGCTATATCAGCACCGGGGAGGCAGAACAGCTTATCGCTGCTTTAAATGAGGGCTTGGGCGACGATAATGTGCACTTTTTCCCCGGCGTCAGCTACCGGCATATCTGTAAGCTCAAAGGGCGAGAGGATACCCTCTTGGCTACCTGCACTCCCCCCCATGATATCCCGGATAAGCCCATTGATGAGTTTATGCCCAGGGGTCCGGGGAGCGAGCCGCTTAGAGACCTGATGGCACGTTCGGAGGCTGTCCTCCGAGACCACCCAGTAAACATAGAGCGGAGGTCTCGCGGCGATATTCCAGCGACCATGATTTGGCTCTTCTGGGGTAGTGGCAGGGTGCCTGATATGCCGGCATTCAAGCAGGTCTATGGTCTTAGCGCCGCACTTACCTCCGGGGTTGACCTCCTCCGGGGTTTAGCCCGAATGATGGGGATGTATGTATTGGATATACCAGGGGTAACCGATGGTCTGGACAATGACTACGCTGCCCAGACAGAAGGCGCCCTCAAGGCGCTTGAAGAGCATGACTTGGTGGTTATCCATATTGAAGCGCCCGACGAGGCGGCTCACGCCGGCTCCATTGATGATAAAATTGAGGCTATCCAGAGGATAGATAAAGAGGTTTTGAGCCGGCTCCGCTCTTGGCGCTTAGATAACCTGCGGCTGTTGGTTATGCCCGACCACTCAACCCCGATTAAGACCCAGACTCATACTGACGAGCCGGTTCCATTTCTGCTCTGGGGAGCGGGCTTTGCCGCTAACGGAGCGAAAAAATTCACTGAAGCCGAGGCAAAAAGCACTGACTTTTTCATTGAGGAGGGGTATAATATTATAACTGGGCTGATAGATACAAAAATTCTTTAGATTACATCCTAGCAAAGTTAGGAAACTTGAGAGAAAATTATTGAAAGTAGGTGAAGAGTAGTGGGATTTTTTAGCAAAAATGAGCAAAAAGAATCAAAAGTATTACCTAATAGCTGTAATTTGAATAAAAATGAACTTCTAATGCTTTTGGTTAGACCGTCTCTTGTTAAGGTATTTTCTAGAGATTCAAATGATATCTTAGAAGAATTTAAGGAAAAGTTAAATAGTTTAAATGTATTCACTTTCTTTGTTTTGGTTAAAGGTAGATTTATTGCTGTTGAAACAAATAATATAAATGGTTTAAATATGGTTCCAGTACTCACTGTTAGTGAAAGTGGACACATTGGATATGTTTATGTTTTTAGACTAATTTTGCAGAATTATTTGCAATCTTATATGAATAATATAACAGAGGCACCTATAGAGGCTACTGAATTTTTTGGGTGTCATGATATTATAATGGTTTCGAATGGAATAGATATTGTTCGAGTGTTTTTTGATGATCAGAATGTTTTACTTCAGTTAATGCAATTTGGGTTTCCTAATGAATTTAAAGTTCCTGATATTTTTTATTTTGCTACTGTTGCTGACAATGTAACTCCATATCTCAGAGAATTGGAAGATGTATCAAAATTGATTTTGTCTAAATATAAAGATAACAAAGAGCCAGTGCAGGTTTCGGAGCTTCCAAAACTGCCTTTTGAAGTGTATGATAAATGGAATAAGTTATTTTTGAAGTCTATTTTTGGTAGAGCTAGAAAATCTATTGAGTAGAGCACAGAGTAATTATGGGTAGGCTGGTAGGGAATTAGATATGGCTCTAATCATTCAAAAATACGGTGGCTCATCGGTAGCTGATGCCGAAAGGATTAAGAATGTGGCTAGGCGCATAGCTGCTGCCAGGGCTCGGGGTGACCAGGTGGTGGTGGTGGTCTCAGCTATGGGGGATACCACCGACGACCTTATCAAGATGGCTTATCAGGTTACCCAGCAGCCCGGGGAGCGGGAGCTTGATGTCCTTCTCTCTACCGGCGAGCTCGTTTCCAGCACCCTGCTGGCAATGGCGCTAAAGAATATGGGCTATGGGGCAATCAGCCTGAGTGGCGCTCAGGCAGGGATAAGGACCGATGCTAGCCACAGCAGAGCTAGGATTCTCAATCTCAACCCCAAACGGGTGGTTGAGGAGCTGGAGAAGGGGAATATTGTCATTGTGGCTGGCTTTCAGGGGATTACCGATGAGATGGATATAACCACCCTGGGGCGGGGTGGCTCTGATACCACTGCCGTAGCTCTGGCTGCTAGCCTGGGGGCAGAGGTTTGCCAGATATATACCGATGTGGAGGGGGTGTCTACTGCTGACCCACGCCTTGTTCCCGAAGCTCAGAAGCTGGACGAGATTGGCTATGAGGAGATGCTGGAGCTGGCAACCTATGGGGCTAAGGTGGTCCACCCTCGAGCGGTTGAGCTGGGAGAGTTGTTCAATATCCCTATTCTGGTAGCCTCTAGCTTCACTGATAGTCCCGGCACATTAATTCATGGAGGGGTATCTATGGAAGTGCGAAATAAGGTGAGAAGTATAGCTCATGACCTTGATATGGCTAAGATAACTTTGGTTGGCGTTCCTGACCGACCAGGTATTGCCGCATCTATCTTTGAGCCCTTAGCTAAGGCGAATATCAGTGTGGATACCATTGTTCAGAATGCCAGTATTGAGAATATTACTGATTTAACCTTTACCGTGGCTAAAAGCCAGTTAGATAGGGCAATGGATGTGGTGAAACCTATAGCTGAGTCAATTGGTGCCAGGGAATGTGTCAGCGACTCTAGGCTGGGCAAGGTCAGTATCATCGGCACTGGGATGCAGAATACCCCGGGCTATGCCGCCAGGATGTTTGGCGTCCTCAGTGAGCGGGGGATTAACATCCAGCTTATTACTACCTCGGAGATAAGGATAACCTGTATTATTGATGAAGCCAGGGTTAAGGACGCAGTTCAAGCCTTACACCGTGCCTTTGAGCTGGAAATAGAGGGATAGTTTAGTCATATAGCGAGTAAATAGTGTTTCGTTGTTCCTGACTTTGCTTGTTTGGCTGCTTTGGCTGGAGTAAAATACTCTGATGGCTGATTAGCGGAGGCCAGGATGGTATATCAGGAAGAGGAACAGGCAAGGCTGAGGCGGCAGCACAGCAAGCATGCCATAGCCCTAGCTATGCAGGGTCGGTGGCGGGAGGCGGTAGCGGCTAACAAGGACATATTAGGAAGCTTTCCCAACGATGTTGATGCCTATAATCGTTTAGGCAGAGCCTATATTGAGCTGGGCGACTACTCGCAGGCAAAGGAAGCCTACGGGCGAGCTTTAGAGCTTGACCCATATAATGTCATTGCCCAGAAGAATCTCCGTCGTTTGTCCTATTTAGGGGAGGCGGTGGTTGGCGTAGAGGCTGATTCTGATAAGGTTGAGCCCCAGCATTTTATTGAGGATACAGGTAAGACAGGCGTGGTCGACCTTTATCACTTGGCACCACTAGAGATACTGGCCAGGATGGTGGCTGGCGATAGGGTATATTTGAAGATAGACGAATCTGGTTTAACTGTGGAAAATGGTCGTGGTGAGTATCTGGGGCAGGTCGAGACCAGGCATGGGCAGAGACTTGTTAAATTAATGGAGGGGGGTAACAGGTATACAGCCGCCGTTGTCAGCTCAGCAGAGGACAGGGTGACTGTCATTATTAGGGAGGTATATCAGGACCCCAGTCAGGCAGGGCAGCTTTCCTTCCCCTCAAAGGGGGTCGAGAGCCTTCGTCCTTATCTTAGCAATAAAATGCTTAGGCGTGAGTTGGAGTATATTGAGGCTTTGGCTGAGGAGTCTGCTGATACTGAGGATGAGACAGTTGATAATCGGGAGTCAGGAGGTTTTAACTAAGTATGGTTTTAGGAAAGACCAAACCGGTAAATATAGAAGATGAGATGAGTAGCTCTTACCTTGATTATGCTATGAGCGTCATCGTTTCCCGTGCCTTGCCCGATGTGCGGGATGGATTAAAGCCTGTACAGCGACGTATCCTTTATGCTATGGATGGTCTGGGGTTAAACCATACCAGCCCGCATAAGAAGAGCGCCCGTATTGTGGGTGAGGTGTTGGGCAAGTATCATCCTCATGGCGATACCTCAGTTTATGAGGCGATGGTGCGCATGGCACAGGATTTCTCTATGCGAAATGTCTTGGTTGATGGGCAGGGCAATTTTGGCAGCGTGGATAATGACCCCCCAGCGGCTATGCGCTATACCGAGGTACGCCTGTCCCAGATTGCTGAGCAGATGTTGGTTGACATTGATAAGGATACCGTCGACTTTATGCCTAACTTTGATGATAGCCTTAAGGAGCCTTTGGTTCTACCCACCCAGTTACCCAATTTGCTGGTTAATGGCAGCTCCGGAATCGCAGTGGGCATGGCTACCAGTATCCCCCCTCATAATCTGGGGGAGGTGTGCGATGCCATTTCCTACCTCATTGATAATCCCGGAGCCACAGTTGATGAACTTACCCAATTTATTAAAGGTCCTGATTTCCCCACTGCGGGCATCATCCTGGCAGGAGAGGGGATTAAGAATGCCTATGCTACCGGGCATGGCAAGGTGGTAGTTCGAGCTAAGGCTCTCCTAGGGGACATGCCCGGCGTTGGACGACGTCAAATAGTTGTTACTGAGCTTCCTTATCAGACGAATAAGGCTGCCCTGGTGGAGAGAATAGCAGAGCTGGTCAAGGACAGGAAGATTGAGGGTATCAGTGGGCTGCGTGATGAGTCAGACCGTCAGGGTATGCGTATTGTCATTGAGCTGAAGAGAGAGGCTCAACCGGAGCAGGTGCTCAATAACCTTTATAAATATACCGCAATGCAGTCAGCCTTCTTCGTTAATATGCTGGCTCTGGTTGATGGTCAGCCCCGGGTAATTAGTCTTAAGGAGGCGCTTCAGTATTACATAGATTTCCGCCACGTGGTTATCACTCGGCGCTCACGGTTTGAGCTGAAACAGGCTAAGGCAAGGGCTCATATTCTGGAGGGACTTAAAATCGCCTTGGACCATATAAGCAGGGTGATTGCTGTCATCAGAAAATCGGAAACGGCTGAGACTGCTCGCCGTGAGCTTATGAGCGGCTTTGGTTTATCCCAGGCTCAGGCACAGGCTATCCTTGATATGCAGCTGCGCCGGCTGGCTAATCTGGAGCGGCGCAAGCTCCTTGATGAATACGCCGAGGTAGTAAAAACCATTGCCTACCTGGAAGACCTTCTGGCTAACCCCAGGAGAATACTTCTCCTGATAAGGGAAGAGGTGAGCGGGTTAAAGTCTCAATATGGCGACCCACGGCGAACCGAGATAAGCGAGGAGGAGGTAACGGAATTTCGCCAGGAAGACCTTATCCCTCATCAAAGTGTGGTGGTGACGCTCAGTAATAGAGGGTTTGTTAAAAGGGTAGTATCTCGTAGCTACAGGCCACAGCATCGCGGTGGCAAGGGTATCATCGGCATGGTAACCAGAGAGGCAGATGCAGTAAGACTCCTGGTGGTGGCTGATACCCATGACAACTTACTGTTCTTCACTAATCGGGGCAGGGTCTTCCATCTTAAGTGTTATGAAATCCCAGCCGATAGCTCCCGCGTTGCTAAAGGGACAGCGGTGATTAACCTTTTCTCCATTACTGATAATGAGAGAGTTACCGCTATGGTAGCCTTGGCTGATTTCAAGCCGGGTGCCTATTTATTGATGGCTACCCGCCAGGGGGAAATAAAAAAGACAACAGTGGACAAATTCGCTTCAGTGCGAATTAGCGGGCTTATTGCCATGGATTTGGAGCAGGGAGATGAGTTGGTGTCAGCCTGTTTGGCCACTGATAAGGACGATGCCCTTTTAGTGACTCAAGAAGGGCAGGCAATCAGGTTTGCTGTATCTGATTTAAGGGCTGCCTCCAGAACCAGCGGCGGGGTGCGTGGCATCCGCCTGAACCCTGATGACCAGGTGGTCGGCATGGATATTGTCCTTCCTCGTGCCTTTGTTTTAACCGTTACCACAGGCGGCTTCGGTAAGCTCACCCCGGTTGCTGACTATCCAAGGCAGCATCGTGCTGGCGGCGGCGTCAGGACATTTAAGCTTGCTGAGAAAACAGATAAAATTGCTGCCTCCAAGGTGGTTTCTCTATCTCAACAGGCAATGATTATATCGGCTGATGGCATTGTCATCCAGACCCCGGTGAAGGAGAAAGACCCCA
>JADHWY010000023.1 GCA_016783245.1 Dehalococcoidales bacterium
AGTCTCAATCAAAACCGGGTGGTTTTCGCCGCAGACCGGGCTTTAATCGATAGCATAACCTCCCATACTTTAGCTTGGCATAGAGAAGTACAGCGACAAGTGCTGTGCTGATTGAGTTCCACAGGACAACCGGGGCGAGGTTGAAAGCAAGCCCGTAGTTTACCCAGAGGATTAGCCCTATCAGGAGCATGAGGGTAAAGGTTAAACTTATATCGTGGGCGCTTTTCAGCTTAAAAACACGTTGAACCTGGGGGATAAGGCTGGCTGTAATCACTCCCCCGCCTATAAATCCTAGAATCTCTGGTGAAATCAAGGTCTGTGTCTCCTCTCAGTTTATTTTGTTATATCATTTGTCTTGGTCGGTATTGAATAGCCTCAGCCACATGATGGGCTTTAATGATATCAGCGTTTTCCAGGTCGGCGATAGTGCGAGCTAGCTTCAGGATGCGGTGGTAGGCACGTGCCGAGAGGTAAAGCTGCTTCATGGCTGTCTTCACCAGACTTTGAGCTGACTCCTCCGCTCGGCAGAACTCCCTTACCTGGGGCGGTGCCATCTCCGCATTACAGGTCAGCTTTTGCTCGTTAAACCGCTTTTGTTGTATCGAGCGGGCGGCTTTGACCCGTGCTCGCACCTTGTCTGATTTTTCCCCTAATCGGTCATCAGCCAGCTTTTCGTAGTCGATGTGGGGCACCTCAACAAATATGTCAACCCGGTCGAGGAATGGCCCGCTGATACGCTTCTGATAGCGGGAGACCAGACCGGGAGAACAGGTGCACGCTCTAAAGGGGTCGCCATAGAAGCCGCAGGGGCAGGGATTCATCGCCCCCACCAGCGTGGAGTGTAAACAATACAACCCAGTCCCTTCCTTTCTATTTGCCTATCAAGGAAGCAGTATAGCACAAGCCTTACCTTTCCGAATAGGTATAAGCATAGGATATTACTAATGAGTGATAAAGAGGCTAGAGACTATTGGAGTGAATGTGGGCAGGTTTATTTCCATTACGGTAGGGGATATGGATTGGTAGATAATCTAAGAACAATCTGTCTTGGCAAAGAAGGGGATATTAAGAAATTCTTTGACACCGGGGAACTAAACAATGACCTTAACCCTACCCAGAGACAGGTATTAAACGGAATCCTAGACTATAGAAAGGAGCAAGGCATTGGAACAACAGACACTAGAGCAGCAGATATGGAACGAGCAGGCAATAATGGAGCTACTAGGCGTAAACCGAAAGCAGCTAGACTACTTACGGCTAGAAAAAGGCTTCCCTTGCGTCCGCCTCGGACAAAGGGTAAGAGTCTATCTGGCAAATGAGGTTCTGGATTTCGTCAAACAAGTTGCTGGGCGGAGATAAATAGGGCTTGGGTTGAGCTAAACTGGTATTGGATAGGCGGATATTTTAAGGGTGGTATAAAACCATTAGGATTAGCGGGCTGGACTGATAAATATAGCTAGTGCTTCAAACCCCACCCCTTGTTCAGGCTCACCGGTATGAGAAAGGGAGCGGTCAGCCCTCACCCTCCTGCTCACCCTTCGGGTCAGCCCCACCTGGTCAGGGGTCTCAAACACGGATGTTGTCCTCTTAGCCCCACCCCAGCGCACTAACAAGCCTTATGTCCTTTGGCAGGAGATAGAAAGCCACAGACATAAAGTGTTAGTGCGCTCCGTGCCTTAGCTCGGCCTTACCACCTCCTCAACTGGTAATCACTTTGACTCTTTTTTATGGTGTGTAATGTGTGTAGTAGAATGCCCCTTTTTTATACTGTGGTAAATGGTGGAAAGTAGGGAATCCTTTTTTTTAATAGTGTTGAGTAGTGTTGAGTTGCATTAAACACCATGTGGGAATTGCTTTTTGTTTTCCCAAGATAAATACGACGAGGGTTCCCTGATGTGAAGTGGCGTTATATTCTGAGGCGAAGGGGGGTGGTGTTAAGCAATGTAAATGGGAGTAATAACTAGTGCTTGGTGACCTTCCACCCCTTAAACATACGAACAATTCCTGCTATTGATAGCCCGGCCCCGACAAAGAAAAGTGTCCAGCCACCTTTTAGAGTTAGATTTGTCGTCAAGAGAGTAAGTCCCACGACCATACCAGTCAACCCCAGATTATAGAGAAATGCGGTGTCGGATTTCCTTTCAATCCTATCCAACTGACTTTCGTCTTTAGATTCGTCATGTCTTTTCATAAGCCTATATTTGCTCAGCAACAAACCCAAGATAATAGAAAGTATGACTAATACCGCTATCAATACTCCAAATACAGCCGATATCAAGTCCATAGTGCCCCTCCTCCGCCTGAGGTACAATCCTAGCGCATTGCCTAGATTCTATAGCTTGGCACAGAAACAATCAAGGGGGGTTCCTTGATGCCCTGTCTCGTAATATCTCAAGACCAAGGGGTATAATGCAATCTAAAGATAACCCCTTTCAGGATGTTTTCAAATGAATTTGCCGGGAGTGGGATTAACCATAAGGAACAAAGAGGATTCTATGTAATAAGGGATTCGTATCTAAGGGCTGACCTTTTCGTTCTATTCGCAAAGAATAGTTCAAAGTTTACATTTTGCTATACATAATATTGGATTTCTAATGGAAAGAAATCACTGTCTTTAGGTTAATCCATAAGGCTTGAGACTGAATTAGCCAGAATAAGGCTTCGTATCTGGCAAGAAGCTACTTTATCAAGGGGGATTTATCCCTGTTTCAGCAAATAGCAGGCAATTACTCGCAGTAGCTGTAGGTCCCTCGTGGGATTATGGTAACATTGAAAAAGTTTTTAGCCGTGTGCGCCGGGTGAGGGATTAACCATTTCATGGCTAGTTTCCAAGCGCTAGTATAAGCGGTATAATAACTAAAAAATAATAGCCACTAAAGGCAATCAAGAGACTCCATATGGAGGCACAGCAACAATGAAGGATGATAGAAAATTCACTGAACTTCTCTGGGCTGGTAAATACGATAATGTTGACTTGGGTGAGAGGGCACCTGTAGAGCACCCTAACTTACCCTTTCAGGTAGTGGAAACTGTCAATGAACCAAGGCTCAAAGGAGGGCTAGCAAAATCACTATTTCCAGAAGAGCAATTGCCACAGAACTACCCCAGTGACTGGAAGAACCTACTTATCTGGGGTGACAATAAGCTGGTGATGAGTTCGCTTATCAAACAGGGCTGGGCAGGAAAGATAAACTTAATTTACATAGACCCACCCTTCTTCACTGGGGCAGACTTCTCTATTAAGACCAAAGTTGGTGATGAACCGGTTGAAAAGGAGCCCTCCATAATTGAAGAACGTGCTTACGGGGATATATGGAGTGGTGGCATCGCTTCTTACCTGAAGTATATGTACGAGCGACTTTCCTTGATGAGGGAGTTATTAGCTGAGAATGGAAGTATTTATGTCCATTTCGACTGGCATGTAGCGCACTATGTAAAAGTGATGATGGACCAACCAGACTTGTTTGGGTATGAGAACCTGCGGAACGAGCTTATTTGGAATAAAGGATTTAGAGGAACTGAGTCATCTCGCATATACCAACATGCCCATGACACCATCCTTTGGTATTCAAAAACCGATGACTATATCTGGAATCAGCAAGGACAGCCGTATCGAGACGAGGATATGAGGCGATACAATAAGGTAGACGAATTCGGTAGGCAATATGCTCTAATCAAACGCAGGCGAACAGACGGAACAGTATACTATGGGAAAACATATCCAAAGGAGCAAGGGAAAAGGCTCAACGATATTATAGAGGATATTCCAGTTATGGCAGCGACCTCCTCAGAACGAGTAGGATTTGATACTCAAAAGCCTGAGGATTTACTCTCTGTCATCGCAAAAACTTCCTCAAACCCTGGCGACATAGTAGCCGATTTCTTTTGTGGCTCGGGGACAACGGGGGCGGTGGCTGAAAAGTTGGGTAGGCGCTGGATAATGTGCGATTTATCCAAGTTTGCCATCCACACAACTAGGAAAAGGCTTCTTAACATCCATAACTCCAAAGACTTGCTGAACAAAGAAGAGAATAA
The DNA here is from genome assembly GCA_016783245.1 of Dehalococcoidales bacterium. Classification (GTDB taxonomy): domain Bacteria; phylum Chloroflexota; class Dehalococcoidia; order Dehalococcoidales; family BS750m-G39; genus BS750m-G39. Next base: position 4,036 of record JADHWY010000023.1, read on the forward strand.
ATCTTACGGCAAACTGGCTAGGCCGTTTGAAGTATGGAACATAGGCAACTATGAAACTGTCTACTGGCAGGAGAAGCAGGATAAATACCTTGCTTTTATGCTTAAGCTTTACCAGGCGCAACGCCTAGATAATTTCAGATATCTGCATGGTAGGCGAGCAGATAGAGCGGTGCATATCGGACCTCTAAATGCCCCAGTAACCATTGAGGAAGTGGAAAAGGTTGTTCTTGAGTGCCGAGCAAATAAATTCAATAAGGCTGATGTCCTTGGCTGGGACTGGGCTTACGAGGTCAATGACCTAGCCAAAGCCTCAGCAAAGAAGAATGCTATTGACCTCAGACTCATCCAAATCCCATCGGTGAACGAGTTGAAGTCAGCCCTGGTTGGGTTTGACCTGAAGCTGCTTGAGATTCCAGACCAGGTCATAGAGAAGCAGCTGGCCGAGCAGGTGAGGTTCTCTGAGGTGGCTTATCTTGAGATTAAGTCTCAGGTTAGCGACAAGGAAGTTGCCCTTAAGATAGCCGACTTCCAGCTTCCGCCCTCAAAGGAACTAAGCGAAATAGCTAATAGAATAAAATCCTCTTTTGACTTAATAGACTACTGGGCAGTTGACTGGGATTATAAGGGTGATACCTTCCACAATGGGTGGCAATCTTACCGGACAAAGAAGAGCAGAAAGATAGACCTAGAAGCTAAGCATACCTATACTGATGGTGGCGACTACCAGATAATGGTGAAGGTCGTAGACGTTTTTGGCAATGATACAAACAAGGTTCTGAAGGTGAAAGTATGAAGCCAACGGATATTCTGCACCCAGACCAGAGAAAGCCAAGCCGAGCTTATTTAGCCGATGGCTTGAGAAAAGCGGTGTTTGCCTGGAGAAACAACCATTATGAAGGAGCTTCCGACACTACGAAGCGGCTTCTTCAATATTGGTTCGATGAAGACCACATCGTAGAAGCTAACCCCTTTGAGTTCTGGTTCTGTCAAAGGGAAGCAGTAGAGAGTCTGATATATGGCTACGAGGTTTTGAAGAAAAGGATATTCATAGACCTCGCCAGAGAATTCGGGAAAGGCCCGATTGTAGGCTATGACCCATCCTACGACCAATATCCACTTTATGCCTTTAAGATGGCAACTGCCTCCGGCAAGACCTTCGTCATGGCCTTAGCTATCATCTGGTCTTACTTCAATCACTACAGAGAAAACGATGGTGACTATACCTCGAAGTTCCTATTGATATCCCCCAACATAATAGTTTATGAGCGGCTGAAAAGGGATTTTAAGGGTGAAAAGGGCGAAAACATTTTTAAGGCGTATCCCTTTATTCCACCTGAGTGGGAAGACAGCTTCAATCTCAGAGTCATATTGAGAGACGAGCCCATTGGCGTAATTCCTGAGGATGCCCTGTTTCTAACCAATATCCAGCGACTTGAGGAGAGAGGAAATAAGCAAGAAGAGGTTGGCGACTTCCTTGATGAAACCCTGGTTCTGGAGTCAGTTCAAAGACAGAAGCTCACTGAGCCGAACAGAATAAGGGAAGTCCTCTCTTGCTGTCCCAATGTGATGATTCTGAAGGACGAAGCCCACCACATATACAAGGTGGAGAACGCATGGAAGAAGATACTGCTAAAACTTCACAAAGACCTTGAAGCAACAGCCGGTAAAGGCATAAATATGGAGCTCGATTTTTCAGCTACTCCCAAGACGGAGACCGGTGCTTATTTCCCTTGGATAATAGAGGACTTCACCCTCAAGGAAGCCATTGAGATGGACATTGTCAAAAGGCCCCTTAAAGGAACCGTCAAGAAGGCGAGAGAGACTGCTTCAGACAAGGCGCATGAGAAGTATATGGCTTGGATTGATGCTGGAGTTAGAAGATGGCGTGAATATAAAACCAAGCTTTCTAAGGTGGGCAGGAAACCTATCCTGTTTCTCATGTGTGAAGACACAACTGCCGCCAACGACGTCTACGACTACCTGCAAGCAAGCGTTCCTGACTTAACAGGCAAGATACTGCTTATACACACCAAACTAAATGGAGATATCGTTAACGAAGACCTGGATGAAGCTCGGGAAGCAGCAAAGAAGATTGACGAGCCGGACAGCCCCTATGACGCAATCGTCAGCGTTATGATGTTAAACGAGGGTTGGGATGTTAGAAATGTAACCGTAACTGTGGGTCTGCGGTCTTACGGTTCAAAAAGGAAAGTCCTACCCGAACAGGTAATCGGAAGAGGCTTGCGGAAGATGTTCACCGATGAGGTAGCTGACCCGAAGACCTCAGTCAACATTTTGGAAGTCATAGGTCCTCCTGCCCTGACTGAAATCCTCGATAGACTTGAGGCTGAAGAGGGAATCCAGATTGCCGAATTTGACACATCCAAGCCTATAGACATGACAACCATCTTCGTTGACGAGAATAAACTGGATAAGGATATAGAAATACCCGTTTTGTCTCCCAGGGTAAGGATTTGCCACCCATTTTCAGAACAACTCGAACCAGAGCTAGTGCCTCCCGGACATTTGGAGCTCGGGGACAAGGTATTAAAGACCCAGTATATTGCCCAGGATATGTTAACCAAAGTAGTGGTGGTCGAAAGGGAATGGAACCTCCCAGTGCCTCAGGACACCAAGTCAGTAATTGCCTACTATACCCAGAAGATTCTCAAGGAATTGCACCTTCCTACCACTACAAATTTTCCTCTTTTTTACCCCCTGGTCAAAGACTATGTTGAGCGTAGGCTATTCAAGGAGAAAGTCTCCCTTGATGACCCCCGGGTTCTCTATACTATTAGTGAACCTCAAACTGAGGAGCTTATTCTCAACTCCTTCACAGGGTCATTTAGGGAGTTAACTTTCAAGGAAGAGGAGCCTCGGCAAGAAGACGTATTAAGCCTGAAAAGTGTTAAGCCCTTCGTTTGGACGAGACCTGTTTATACCGCTAATAAGTGCATCCTCAACTATGTGCCTTGCGGTAATGACCTAGAGGTTGAATTTGTTAAGTTCCTCGACCGTGCCGAAGATGTGGAAGCCTTCACCAAAAATGAGAAGCTAGGCTTCTTCTTAGAGTATATTTCCTCAGAGGGCGGACTGAAGAATTACAAGCCAGATTTCATTGTTAGGACAACGAAAGGCAAATTCTATATCTTAGAGACCAAGGGAGAAGTGGATATAAACGTGCCTACGAAGGATGACAGGGCTAGGATATGGTGCGATGATGCATCGAAGATTACTGGTCAGGATTGGCACTATGAGAGAATAGACCAGCAGCTTTTTGAAGCACACTACTATGACACGCTTCAGGAGCTCATCGAAGCGCTACCGCAATCCTCTTAATACTCTTAGCCTACCAAGAATCAAAACCCAAAGCCCGAATGTTTTCAAACCAATTTACAGCCAAAGGGTTTATCCATAGGGAAAGAAGGGCTCCACTGGCTGAGAACCCTTCGTATTCTGACGATTAGTTTAATTCCCTACACAGGCTACCATTAGGCGTGCCACAATCAAAATCTAGGCGTTTTGGAGGTGTAATAGGGGGAGAGACCCACTCGTAATTAACTAGCTCTCTCTTTTTTTATAAGTGTGTAGTAATGTGTAGTAATGCTAAGTGTTCCTCTCTCTTTATGGAATGCTTTTTGTTTACTCCAATGACGCTGTGGGGGTAGCTTCATAGCACCAGACGCAGAGTTTCGGGGCGGAGGGGGTATAACTGTATCCTGCTTCAATGTCATACCCGTGATATAATTATTTTAGAGCACAAATGGAGATGGAGTATGGAAAATGGTGAAAAAACTTGAAGCAACACGGCAGCTTCAGCGTATCGCAGCATTACCCTATAACCCTATTTTTGAAGAAGAGGTAAAGAAGATTCGGCACAAATACGCAATTCCTGAAGACCCAGATGAAGCTAAATTTTGGTTTAGAAAACACTACCGGAAGTATGACAAAAGCGTGCTCGCATGGTTCGTTTCCAGTGACCTCTTTCCCTTTCTAGCAGCTAAGAGGGGGATAGGGGATAAAAGTAAAAGAGGGGCAGGCTTATTCGGCTCTCTTACTGAAGTTCCTCTGGAGATACATATACTAAACCTTATACAACGCTTTCGGTTACCTTGGACAATGATTCCTACTGCGCTTCTATATGTTTTGACATTAGAAAGAGTATGGCTTTATCCCTCTCAGTTAAAATCAGAGGTCATGTTTGCGCCCGAGTTCCCTGGAGACACGCTGACAGTGATAGTCACTAGACTTACTCCATACACCACTCGGAAGCAATGGAATGAGATATGGAATGACCATGTGAAGCGAGAGTTGGATAAAATAAAACAGACAAATAAGCAGGTATTAGGTACTCCTAGTAGAAAACGAACTACACTAGCATCACTGGAGGAGCAAATCAAACGTTGGGCAGAATGGTATCAGTTGTCAGAAGTTGAGGGGCGAGGGCCAGTGGAGGCTTTAGAGAAGTGGGAACAAGACCACCTCGAGCAGACGGGGAAGATTGACTTAAGCACTGTGACTCACGCCATAAAGGAGTTTAAGGAAATTATCACCCCTGTCCCCGTAAAGACTTGAATTTCTAAAACTTTACAAATTCACGGAATTTGTAGGCTCTTATAAATTCCTTCGCTATCCGACTCCCATACATTAAACTGAAACTAGGCTTTTATTAGCCTAGTTTTTTGTTTTAAGAGATGAATCATGGCGATGGAAAGGGAGAAATATGAAACCTCTGACATAGCCCTGGCAAGCTATCTTCTCTGCTCAGGCGCTAACCTTTTAGAGATAGACCGTCAGAACCCCCGGCGCTGTCTCTTCGTCTTTAATGTCCCCAACCAGAGCTTAATCACCAAGTGGCAAGAAGGCAAAGCTACTGTTAATGCGTTAGCTTTTCATAACGCCTATCAAGGACTCAAGGCGAGGTTATTTAGGGACGATTGAATGGAAGGACAGACGGTTAAGAGTAAGAAAAGTAGCCAGAGAGATAGCCAGATTAAAGTAGTGGCTACTGACTGGCACTATACGGAAGAACCTAGTCCAGCGTTTAAGCGGTTGATGAGCTTGTTGCTGCAGAAAGGTAACGAAAGGAAAAGGGAGGTCAACGATGACTAGTAGAAACTGGATAAAGGTTTATTGCGACAAGTGGTTGTCGGGTTCAATTCGAGACGAGCAACCTGATGTTCGGAGTGTATGGATTGATTTACTGATTCTAGCTGGCAACGGTCAGTTTGGAGACATAGGTGAGATTAAGCTGTCTAACGGTGTCGGGCTAACTGATAAACAGATAGCAGAGATTCTCCGTATCAGTAAGGCATTATGGAGAAAGGCAAAACAGCGATTTTTACTATCACAGCGCATAGAAATTACATCAAAAGGGGCAATTTGCATTATCAATTGGAGTAAATATCAATCGGACTACCAGAGACAAAAGCCCTATAGGAAGTCGAAAAGTCAGGAGACCCAAAGCTGAGCCATATCCCCCCCTTTATAAACCCCCTAAGAGAATTAGAATAAGAAGGAGAATAAGAATAAAAGTTACAAGGAGAAGTTACAACAAGAAGTTACACCCCCCCGATGAACTTTTTAGAGGAGTTCATCACCCCACCCCTGCTAGCAGAGGAGGGGAGAGGGGGGAATATGGGCAATAAGCGTAGAGTGCTATTTGATGCCAGCGATGTAGGCTACCTGGCTACCCATCTAACATCAGAGCAAATACGAAAGGAAATACACAATGCAGACATACAGCAAGGCGTAGCCCGGTGCTTTGGTGAAGACGATGACATCACCTACTGGGAACACTTTGGCAAGGCTTGCGAGACCGCCCTGGATATTCAGAAGGCTAGCCAGCCAAAGGTAGAAGTGAGGGAAGGTCAATTCTCAGTTAAAGCTATCAAAGAGGCACATGACATAGTTGATGTTATCAGTCGCTATACCGGTCTTAGAAAGGTAGGTAAGGAATATATAGGTAGGTGTCCTTTTCACCAAGATAATCACCCGAGTTTGCAGGTAAACCGACAAAAGCAGGTATTTTACTGTTTCTCTTGCCAGCGTAAAGGTGATGTGGTCAACTTTATCATGCAAATTGAGAACCTGGACACCAAAGAAGCCTGTCTATTTTTAGGAAATGGTGTAAAAGGGCTTGACAATAGGCAACAGATGTGCTAACATATGTGTATGAATGTAAAAGAATTAAGGGAGCGGTTAGGACTATCGCAGGACAAATTTGCTGCTCTGCTGGGAGTAGCCCCCTACACAGTGCGGCGGTGGGAAAGTGGCAAAAGCCAACCATCGCCCTTAGCATTGAAACAACTAAGTCAATTGACCGAGAAGGCAGAAGAAAGGGGTTGAAGAAATGAAAGCAGCAATCTACTGTCGAGTATCAACTGAAGACCAAGAGAGAGAAGGCACGTCTCTTCAGAGTCAGCTAGAGGCTTGTCTTAAACTGGCAAGGGGAAAGGGTTACGAAGTCGAAGAGGAGTATGTCATAAGAGAGATATATTCGGGGCTTACTATTGACCGCCCCGACCTTACTAGACTCATAAATTGGATACATGGTGGCGAAGTTGATGCTGTAGTAATCTATGATAGTGACCGGTTTAGCCGAGATGGTTATGACTTCGTAACTCTAATTCGAGGCTGCCAGAAAGCGAATGTGGAACTCCTCTGCGTTACCGAGCCAATTGAGCATGGACCAATCGGGGAACTTCTCAGCTTTGTCCGTGGTTGGGCTTCAATGAGGGAGGCTGAAAAGATAAAAGAAAGGACTATGAGGGGGCTACGTGAAAGGGCTAAGTCTGGAAAGATGCCCAGCGGTCGTAGAGCTAGGTTATTTGGTTACAATTATATTCCAGGTAAGGGGGTAGGGGAAGGGATAAGATACCCCAACGATGCTGAGGCAAAATGGGTTAAGCAGATATTTAATTGGTTTGTGAACGAAGGTCTGGGTATTGACAGGATATCCTATAAGCTAAGGGATCTAGACATTCCTACACCCTCAGGTAAGGGACTTTGGTATGCCAGCGAAGTTTGGAAGATACTTAGAAATCGTGCCTATATTGGTGAAACTTACGTATTCACACAAACCTATGGAGAACCCAAAGTTAGATTGAGCAAGGGAAGTAAGACACGGAAGACTGGGCTTATAAAGAAACCCAGGGAGGAATGGATAGAAATCCCTGGTGCGACACCGCCTATTATCAATCCCGTCCTATTTGAAATGGCACAAGCACAGCTGAAGAGAAATAAAGATAGAGCAAGTAGGAACATGAAGCAGCAATACTTGTTGAGTGGTCATATACAATGCCAAAGATGCAATAGGAACTACTGGGGATATGTTAAGAGGGCAATATGGTCGGGTAAATCTCACCCAAAGAGATACTATCGCTGCGCTGGCAAACTCAAAATGATTTCACCTGTGCCATGTGAGAATCATAACCTAAATGCCGATAGGATTGAAAGTGTTATCTGGGGGGAAATAGAGAAGCTCTTATCTAAGCCTGAGTTGATAGTCAATGAGCTAGAGCGAAAAAAGGCTGAGATAAATCAAGAGAGCCTTTTGGAGCAAGAACTTAGTCAGATAACTCGTCGGTTAGCAGACTTAGACAGGGAACAACAAAACTTACTTCAGTGGGCATTAAAGGGCTTCCCAGAGGAGACCGTTGCTAGAGAGAACGAGAAAATAAATAGGCAGCGAGTCGAGCTTAAAGAGCAGGAAGTCGAATTGAAAAGAAAAATGGACACAGCTAGACAGAGCGAAATAGATATGACAGGAGTCGAACAGTTTTGCGTACTTGCGAGGCAGAATCTCAGTAATTTTAGCTATGAGGATAAGCGGTTAGCACTGGAAGCACTGCAAGTAAAAGTACACGTTGACGGTAGCAATGTATCTATGACAGGGGCGATTCCCGTAGCGACTGGGGATATTGTATCCACTCGACCAGGGTAAAGTTGGAGGGGAAGGTGACGCTGCCCTGAGCTCTGCTGATGGTAACCACCTTATCCTCCAGGGGCTGGCGCAGTACCTCCAGCACGGCGTGTCCAAATTCGGGGAGTTCATCGAGGAACAGCACCCCGCGATGGCTGAGGGTTATCTCCCCCGGTTTTGGCCACCGTCCACCCCCCACCAGCCCAGCATTGGAGATGGTGTAGTGGGGGGAGCGGAAGGGTCGCTGCCTGAGCATGGGGGTATCCGAAGAAAGCAGACCACTGACGCTGTATATCTTGGTGACCTCCAGGGCTTCTTCGGTGGCCATCGGTGGCAGTATAGAGGGGAGAGAACGTGCCAGTAGCGTTTTGCCGCTTCCCGGGGGTCCCATCATGATGATATTATGCCCTCCGGCGGCGGCTACCTCTAGGGCTCGTTTGACGTGCTCCTGCCCCTTGACGTAGGCAAGGTCGGTGGTGGAGAGGTCAGCCGGGACATACTCTGGGATTTCTTCCCGCTCGAATTCGGGGGCCGGTATTTCTCCCTTCAGGTAACTGACCAGCTGTGGCAGCGAGTTTACCGGGATGATTTCAATGCCTTCTATTAAGGAGGCTTCCCCGGTATCAGCTTCAGGGACAATGATGGTGGAGAATTCCTCCTGGTGGGCCAGGGCAACCATGGGCAAAACACCGTTGGTGTGGCGCAGGCTGCCGTCCAGTGATAACTCGCCGAGGAAAGTGGTTTGGGAGACATCGGCAGATACCTGGTCTGAGCTGATAAGGATGCCCACGGCGATGGGCAAATCATAAGCTGGCCCCGCTTTCTTGAGGTCGGCGGGGGCGAGATTGACCACGATACGTTTCATGGGGAAGGCGAAGCCGGAGTTACGGATGGCGGCTCTTACCCGTTCCTTTGCTTCCTGGACAGCGGCGTCAGGCAAGCCGACGATGGTGAATGAGGGCAGACCGGGCGAGATATCCACCTCCACTTCCACAATAGCCCCCTCCAGCCCGACCACAGCGCAACTTGTTACCTTGGCTAGCATAATTCAGCTTATACTATATCATAGACCTGCGCCCTTGCGGTATG
>JADHWY010000024.1 GCA_016783245.1 Dehalococcoidales bacterium
ATACCACTCTCAGCTTTCAATCGCTTTAACACGGTTTGAGCACCACCCTTAGTAATCTGAAAGCTATCATGCTCAGTAAACCACTCCTTTACTAGACCATTACCAGCCAGGCACTTGCGATAACGATTCCCTTTACCTAACACGATAACAGTTCCTTCATCCCAGTCAAAGTCCTTAGCTCTTACACTTACAGCTTCGGATATTCTAGTGCCTGAGTGCCAGAGGAAGCTAATCAGGGCTTTACCCCTTTCACAGTGGCAGTGAGTTAGCAAGGTATCAAGTTGCTCTTTACTGACGGCAGGTAACAGCTTCTTTTGAGTTTTTGGTGGAGATACTTGTTTAATCGGATTACTGGCGATATAACCATTCTGATGAAGCCAGCCAAACAAAGCTCTAAGGCATGAGTAGAACTTGAGCTTGCCATTATGACATGATAAACTATTGAGGTATCGGGTTATCCCCTCAGCAGTCAAGGGATAACCGATAAAACCAGTGAGAGTGTAATGATAGCTTTCAACAGTCCTTTGACTGATACCTTGAGGACGGGATTCAAGGAACTTATCAAACAGCTCTTTTGTGAACTTTTGTGAACGATTGGTGTTATAATCAGGAGTGGCGCATTCGTCTAGGGGTTTAGGACACCTCCCTCTCAAGGAGGAGATCACCGGTTCGAATCCGGTATGCGCTACCACATAATTTTTCTCACCAATTCCTTGAACTTCCTAACCTATTGGCCTCTTTAGATTGCACAATCTGGACAATTTAATAAGCCTAGTGATACGATAGCGCTGACTCACTAAAAGCTTATGGAAAATATAATCATTCTACTCCTGGCACTGGCTATTGACCTAACCATGGGGGAGTTCCCTCGCTCCCTGCACCCTGTGGTTTGGATGGGGAAGGTCACTTCACTAGGGTTGAGGATTGCTCCTCGCCAGGGTCGGTGTGCTCAGCTTATCTATGGCGCAGGGGTAATAATATTGACCATAGCCCTTTTTGCTCTGCCCGCTTATTTTCTCCTGTCCTATCTCATGGGGCTAAACATGGTAGCCTATGTTCTGGTTGCTGCTTTTCTACTTAAGTCAACCTTTTCCCTGAAAGAGCTGCATCGGGTCGCTTTCAGAGTTGAAGGATTTCTTGAAAGGGGCAATCTGAGTAAGGCAAGGGTCGAGATGAAAGGTTTGGTCAGCCGAGACACCAGCAAACTCGATGAGCCACATTTGGTATCGGCGACTGTAGAATCAGTGGCGGAGAATACCAGTGATAGCTTTATAGCCCCTCTTCTCTATTTTCTCCTCTTTGGTGTACCCGGGGCTATAGCCTATCGGGTGGTGAATACCCTTGACGCTATGGCTGGCTATCACGGTGAATATGAATATCTGGGGAAGTTTGCCGCACGGCTGGATGATGGGTTAAATTTCATTCCGGCGCGTTTATCTGGGCTGCTGATGGTGGCGGCTGCCTATTTATGCAGGAGGGATGGTAAGGATGCTTGGCGGGTCATGCTTCGTGACCATGGTAAGACTGAGAGCCTCAACGCTGGCTGGCCAATGAGCGCTGCTGCTGGAGCACTCAAGACTCGGCTGGAGAAGGTAGGGCACTACAGCTTGGGCAATGCCAATAATCCCTTATCCCCACAGCTCATCTTCTCTGGCATAAGGCTGATGGAGATATCTGCCCTACTTTGGATTGGGCTTTGTTTGATTGTGGAGGTGATGGACCTTGCCTTTATTGCCTAGACCTGAAGTGCAAAGTATGGCATCCTGTCAACATGGTGGCATCGACTATGCCGAGCTGGAAGCGCTGGGCATTGCCCCTGATGAGGTCCTTGACTTCAGTGCTAATCTAAACCCCTTTGGTCCGCCGCCGGGGATAAGGGAAGCTATGAGCAAGGCGGACGTTGCTTGTTATCCTGACTCCAGGGCTACCAATCTGAGGCGTTTGCTAGCTGATAAACTACAGGTAAAGGCGGAGAACATCCTGATTGGCAGTGGCTCCACTGAACTCATACGCCTGGCTGCTCTTGCATACTTTAGTCAAGGAGACCCGGTCCTCATCATTGAGCCCACCTTTGGTGAATACCAGATTGCCTGCCAGATTTCAGGGGCATCCCTCGTCAAGCAGCGGCTCTGTGCAGAAAACAGCTTCCAGCTAAACATAGAGGAGACAATTGAATTAATCCATCGGCACTGCCCCAAGGGTATCTTCATTGACAACCCTAATAACCCCACCGGGCAGTATCTGTCGCGGGCGAAGTTTAGGAAACTTCTTGATGCCAGCAAGGATTCCTTAGTGGTCCTGGATGAGGCTTACATCGCCTTTATGGATAATGCCTGGTCTTCCCTGGATGTGATTGAAGGGAATAACCTGCTTATCTTGCGCTCTATGACTAAGGACTACGCCTTGGCTGGGCTTCGCCTGGGCTATGGAGTGGCTGGGAGGGAAATCATCACCACCCTATGTCGCATCTGTCCACCATGGAATGTTAACGCTGTAGCCCAACAGGCTGGGATTATGGCTCTGAAGGAGGAGGGATATTTGAAGCGATGCCAAGCTAAACTTAAAGAGGCGAAGAGCTATCTTGTAGCCGAACTTAACCGTCTGGGGCTATCGCCTATCCCTTCGGAGGCGAATTTCTTCTTGGTGGAGGTGGGCAATGCTCCTGAGTTTCGGCACAACCTGCTTCAGAAGAGAATTCTGGTGCGAGATTGCACCTCCTTCGGTTTGCCTAGCTATGCCCGCATCTCACCTCGAACTCTGCCTGAGTGCTACAGGTTGGTCACTGCCATTGAAAAAATGATGGATAGCAGGCAAGATGGGGGCTAAAACCTTGTTGCTGCGGGGTCTTCTTCCCCATATTGAACAACTTGCACTATCAAGCTTGACTTTTATATCGTTCATTTTTATAATATTCCAGTTGATTAGCGCCAGCAGGATTAAGGCTGGTGAAGTATTGCCCGAGTGGCGCAATGGTAGCGCAACCGACTTGTAATCGGTAGGTTAGTGGGTTCGAGTCCCCTCTCGGGCTGAGGTTTGATGTTGGTGGTGCTGGGAGGGGTGCCGGAGTGGTTAATCGGAGCAGACTGTAAATCTGCCGCCCAAAGGGCTACGCAGGTTCGAATCCTGCCCCCTCCACTATGGCTTAAATATGATATGACATAGAATGGATTGGACGGTATACAATAAAAACCTGTATAATGTGTTGTATGTAGCGCCCACATAGCTCAGCAGGTAGAGCACGTTCTTGGTAAGAACGGGGTCACCAGTTCGAATCTGGTTGTGGGCTCTGAATAAAAGGGGGTTAAGAATGGCAAAGAAGAAGTTTGAGCGGACTAAGCCTCACTGCAATGTGGGCACTATCGGTCATGTTGACCACGGGAAAACAACCTTAACTTCAGCTATAACATTGGTATTATCTAAGGTGAGTACTACCGGATTTCGCTCCTTTGAAAGCATTGACAATGCTCCTGAAGAGAAGGCACGGGGATTAACCATTGCTATCGCTCATATTGAGTATGAGACGGAAAAACGGCATTATGCTCATATTGATTGTCCAGGACACGCTGACTTTATTAAGAACATGATAACCGGGGCTGCCCAGATGGATGGAGCCATATTGGTAGTGAGTGCCCCTGACGGTCCAATGCCTCAAACTAGAGAACATGTCCTGTTAGCGCGTCAGGTGCAGGTTCCCTACATGGTGGTTGCCCTTAATAAGGTGGATGCGATGGAGGATGAAGAGCTCCTGGAGTTGGTGGAGGTGGAGATAAGGGAGCTGCTTAGTAAATATGAGTTTCCTGGTGATGAGATACCGGTGGTAAGGGTGAGTGCCCTTAAGGCTGGGGAGTGTGGCTGCGGTAAGAGGGATTGCCAGTGGTGTGGTCCTATCTGGAAGCTGATGGATGCTATTGATAGCTATATTCCTATTCCAGAGCGACCCAAGGACCAACCCTTCTTGATGCCAGTAGAAGACGTTTTTAGTATCAAGGGTCGAGGCACTGTGCCTACAGGAAGGGTTGAAAGGGGTGTCATTAGACCTGGGGATGAGGTGGAGATAGTGGGCTTACATCATGAACCCCGCAAGACAGTAGCTACCAGCCTGGAGATGTTTCATAAGGTCTTAGATGATGCGGAGCCGGGAGATGCCGTTGGCTGCCTGCTAAGGGGCATAGAGCGGGACGAGATTGAGCGAGGTATGGTATTAGCTGCGCCTGGCTCTATTAAGCCACATGTCTATGCTGAGGCTGAGGTATATGTTTTGAGCAAGGAGGAGGGGGGCAGGCATACTCCCTTCTTTAACGGGTATAAGCCCCAATTCTATATCAGGACTACAGATGTTACTGGGACTATTGAGCTACCAGAAGGGGTAGAGATGGTTATGCCAGGTGATAATGTGGGAATGAAAGTAAGACTTATCTATCCTGTAGCCTTGGAGAAAGGCTTGCGTTTTGCTATTCGGGAGGGGGGTAGAACAGTAGGTGCTGGTACCTTTAGCCGCATCATTGAATAGAGATGGCTAGAAAGGCTGAAGCCAGGGTTATTATCCATCTTGCCTGCACTGAGTGCAGGGAGAGAACATATACTACTACCAAGAACAGAAGGAATGACTCCCAACGGTTAGAACTTAGAAAGTATTGCCCCCGTTGCCGCATTCATACTCTCCATAGGGAGATAAAATAGCGGAGGGCAACTGAGAGGTTTGTAAGGTTCCTCTAATGACTCACCGAGCTGCTACTACCAAGCGTTCGAGATTTAGATTTGTTGGTGAGGCTGTAGCCGAGTTAAAGAAGGTAGTCTGGCTCACCAAACGAGAGGCTGCTTATTTAACATTCCTGGTGCTGATTGTTGCCATTGCAGTGGGTCTAATTCTGGGAGCCTTTGATTATGGCTTTAGTCAGGTCGTCAACAAATTCTTTTTGGGCGGATAGAAGCTTGGTTGGTTTCCGGATTGAACTGAGACGGTTAACTGAAAGGGATAGCTCTGTGTTTTTCAAGAATCTTCGTCTAAACGAGGTTATTGGTGGAAGGGAATCAGAAAAGTTGGTTTGTAATTCATACCTACTCTGGGTATGAAGAGCGAGTTAAGAAGAATTTAGAGCAGCGCATCAAGTTCATGGGTGGCGAGGATGAGATCTCCCAGGTAATTATACCTACTGAGGAGGAGGTTGAAGTTAGGAGTGGACAGAGGCGTAATGTGAGTAAGAAGATATTGCCTGGTTACATCCTAGTTCAGATGAAGATGAGTGACCAGAGCTGGAATGTAGTGCGTAATACCCCCGGTGTCACTGGTTTCGTTGGTAGCGGAAGCAAGCCAGTTCCTTTGCAGGAGGAGGAAGTCAATCAGATTTTGAAACAGATGGTAGCCGAAGCACCCAAGGTTAAGGTTGGTTTTCGTAGTGGACAGAGTGTGCGGGTGACCGACGGCCCCTTTATTGATTTTGTGGGGATAGTGGATGAGATAAGCCCGGAAAAGGGTAAGGTCAAGGTGCTCCTCTCTCTTTTTGGACGTGAAACACCTGTGGAGCTTGACTTCTTACAGGTAGAGAAGCTTTAAGCTAGGGGGTAAGGTGGCGAGAAAGATTAAAGCAGTGATTAAATTACAGGTTTCAGCCGGGAAGGCAAATCCTGCACCACCGGTAGGTCCTGCCTTAGGACAGTACGGGATTAATATTATGGCCTTTTGTAAGGAGTATAATGAGCGTACTTCCAACCAGGCTGGCTCCATTATTCCAGTCGAAATAACCGTCTTTGATGACAGCTCATTTACCTTTATTACCAAAACACCACCAGCTACTGATTTGCTGAAGAAGGCATTAGGCATAGAAAAAGGGTCCAGTACTTCTGGTCATGAGAAGGTGGGCAAGTTATCCCAAGCTCAAATTCGTGAAATAGCTCAGCTTAAGGCTAAGGATTTGAATGCTCCTAGTATTGAGGGGGCGGAGCGAATTATTGAGGGCACAGCCCGAAGTATGGGGATTGAGGTGGAATAGCAATGGCAAAACACGGTAAGAAATATCGTGAGGCGGTAAAACTGTTAGATGGGACAAAGGCTTATCATCCTCGGGAGGCTATTGAATTAGCTAAGAAGGCGGCTTATACCCGATTTGATGAGACTGTTGAGCTTCACCTTCGGATGGGTGTTGACCCCCGAGATGCCAATCAGCAGGTGCGTGGTGTTGCCCTCCTACCCTACGGGCTAGGCAGGAAGGTGCGTATCTTGGTTTTTGCTCAGGGCGAGGCGGTGAGAATTGCCGAGACAGCCGGGGCGGATCTTGTCGGCGGTGATGAGTTGATTAAGAAGATTGAGGATGGGTGGTTAGATTTTGATACTACTATCGCTACCCCTGATATGATGAGCAAGGTAAGCAGGCTGGGGAAAATCTTGGGGAGGAAGGGGTTGATGCCTAACCCCAAGTCAGGAACAGTGGTAGCTGCTAATGACTTGCCCAGGGTAATTGATGAAGCCCGCCAAGGGCGAGTGGAATTTAAGCTGGACAGGACAGCTATCATTCATGTCCCTTTGGGCAAGGTTAGTTTTGAAGATGATAAGCTGATGGGCAACCTAGCAGCGGTGGTGGAAGCGGTGGTGAGGGCTAAACCCAGTGGTGCCAAGGGTCAGTATGTTAGAACCGCCTCTTTAGCTACTACTATGGGACATGGTATAAGGCTTGACCTTAAACCAACCCTATCTTTAAGTTCCGGTTAATACTGTTGAAATCTATTTTGCCGTGTAGCCTGTTCAATACCTGAAGTAGTCTAAGTTGAAAGGGGATGCTTTATGGAAGAAGTTGCTATTGTGGGAGTGGGTCAAAGTACTTTTACCCGCAAGTGCGGAGTATCAGTCAGGGAGTTGTGCTTTCAAGCTTATAAGGAGGCAATGGAGGGTCTAGATATTACAAAGGATGATATAGATGCTTCCATCGTTTGTTCGGCGCCAGAATATGATAAACAGCGCACACCATCAGGATTAATCTCGGAGTATCTGGAGCTAACTCCCAAGCCGACCTTCTATGTTGAGAGTGTGTGTTCTTCCAGCAGTACCGGCTTAAGAGTAGCCTGGTCTCTAATAAAGTCCGGACTGCACAAAGTAGTGGCTGTTATTGGCTTTCAGAAGATGTCAGAGCTCACTTCCCGTGAGGCGGCGGAGCGGATGGGAAGGGGAGGGGATATAATATGGGAGTCACCCTTTGGTATCACCATGCCCGCTGGTTACGCGATGTACGCCCGGGCTCACATGGCCAAGTATGACACCACTGAGGAACAAATGGCAATGGTGAGAGTCAAGAACTCAAGCTATGGAGCCAGGAATCCCAAGGCTAACTACCGCAAAGAGCTGTCTATAGACGATGTTATGAATTCAGATGTGATAACCAGCCCCTTAAAGATGTTTGATTGCTGCGCCAACTGTGATGGTTCTTCAAGTATAATAGTAGCCAGGGGAGATGTGGCTAAAAGGGTAAGTAAAATCCCAATCTGGGTTATCGGAGTAGGGGCTGCCACCGATACCATGACAATGTCGGGTAGAAAGTCAGTTACCGGCTTAGAGTGTTCTCAAGAAGCAGCCAGACAAGCTTACGAGATGGCCGGGGTCAAACCAGAGGATATTGATGTTGCCGAGGTTCATGACTGTTTCACCATCTCTGAGATTCTGGCATATGAAGACCTTGGTTTTGCTAAACCTGGGGAGGGAGCTAGGTTAATAGAAGAGAAACAGACATATGCCGATGGGAAGATACCAGTAAATGTTGATGGAGGGCTGCTTTCCAAGGGTCATCCTATTGGTGCAACCGGTGGCTCACAGATTAGGACCATTGTCCGACAGCTCCGGGGAGAAGCGACCGAGGCTCAGGTAAAGGGAGCAGAGATAGGTCTGGTTCACAATGTGGGTGGTGTAGGACAATACGGCAATGTAACCATTTTAAGGAGGTAGTCAGGTGGGCTTTGAGAGTTTTGGCACCGTTAGCTTTACTGCTGAAGCCAAGGTAGCCGATTTTGTAACTTATCTGGAGCAGGGAAAGGTAATGGCAACCCAGTGCAAGAATTGTGGGGCTAAATACTTTCCACCACAGATGGATTGCCCAAGATGCCTCAGCACTGATGCGGAGTGGTTTGAGGTTAAGGGAAGCGGTAAGCTCATTACCTACACTACTGTGCAGTATGGACCAAGCGGGTTTGAGAATGATGCCCCGTATACTTTAGTTATCGTTGACTTTGCCGATGGGCTGAGAATCTTTGGTCGCTTGAGCCGTGATATTAAGGAGAGCGATATCAAGATAGGTATGGATGTAAAAGTAGTCCCGGTAAAACTGGCTGACGACAGAATTAGCTACGAATTTCAAAGGGCGTAAAAAATAGCTGGCACGGCAGAACAGAAAAGGAGGACAAGATATGGTTGGTATTACCTCATATGGCGCTTATGTGCCTTTATTCAGGCTCAGCCGCGAGGCAATAGCTAAAGGTGCCAAAGGCGAGAAGGCTATCTGTAATTTCGATGAAGACAGCATAACTATGGCAGCGGCGGCGGCGATAGACTGCCTGAACGGAATAGACCGCAACACGGTAGATGGCCTTTACTTTGCGTCAACAACCCATCCCTATAAAGAAAAACTGGGAGCAAGCACCATCGCGATGGCAGTTGACCTCAAGACCGACATCCTTACTGCCGATTTCAGCCACTCGCTAAGGGCAGGCACAAGTGCTTTTAACTCAGCCCTTGATGCGGTCAAGGCTGGCTCAGCCAAGAAGGCGATGGTAACCGCGGCTGACTGCCGTCTGGCATTTCCGCGTTCAGCTTTTGAACCAAATTTTGGCGATGGTGCCGGCGCACTGCTAATTGGTGATACCGATGTCGTCGTCAGTGTGGAAGCCAGCTACTCGGTCTATAATGAAATTATGGACGTGTGGCGACATGAGACTGACAGCTTTGTTCGTACCTGGGAGGACAGGTTCACCCTAGCGCACGGCTATTTACAGGGGGTTAAAGAGGCCATATCAGGACTGATGAAGAAATTTGGCTACAGTCCTGCTGACTTTAGCAAGGTCGTACTTTATTCGCCTGATGGCAGAAGGCATGTTGAGCTGGCGAAAAGCCTGGGATTTGATGATAAGACCCAGGTGCAAGACCCGCTCTTTGCGGTTATGGGCAACACCGGTGCTGCCTTTCCTCTAATGTTGCTGGTAGCAGCGCTGGAGGAAGCTAAAGCTGGCGACCGCATCCTGCTGGCTAGCTACGGTGATGGCAGCGACGCCTTTGTTTTCCAGGTAACCGAGCAAATAGAAAAAATCAGGAATCGGCGGGGGATGAAGGGGCACCTGGCCTCCAAGAAGGTGGTCACTGACTATAAGGACTACCTGGCCTGGCGAGGAATCCTGCCCGCAGAACCACGTAAGGAAACGGTGGTATTCCTATCAGCACCTGCAGTGTGGAGAGAACGCGACGCCAACCTCCGCTTGCGTGGAGTTAAGTGCAAGGCATGTGGCACCGTCCAGTTCCCACCACAGCGGGTATGCACCCACTGCCATGCTAAAGACCAGTTCGAGCCGTATCGACTATCGGATAAGAAGGCCAAGGTATTCACTTTTGCCATGGACCGCATAACCTCACCTGTCCTGGAGTTACCGATAGTTACTACCACCATTGATTTTGACGGTGGGGGCAGAATGCAGTGCTTTATGACTGACCGTGACCCCGAGCAGGTCGTGTGTGGCCTACCCGTGGAGATGACTTTCAGAAAACTGCAACTGAAGGATGGGATTCAAAACTATTTTTGGAAGTCTATGCCAATAAGGACTTAAGTGATAAAATATGCCAGGGGGGTTTTTAATTATGGAAGGCATTAGAGATAGAGTAGCCATCGTCGGTATGGGATGCACTCAGTTTGGAGAACTCTGGGATAAGAACCACCGTGATTTGCTGGTGGATGCTGCTTATGAAGCCTTTGAGGACGCTGGGATTGAGCCTAAGGATATTCAGATGGCATGGTACGGCAGTCGTGAAAGCGGCTTTACCGGAGCCCAGCTGGCTTCAGCATTGAAGTTGGAGTATATTCCGATTAGCCGGGTGGAGAATTTCTGTGCTGGTGGCACTGATACCTTCAGGAATGCTTGCTATGGAGTAGCTTCCGGGGTCTGTGATATTGCCCTGGCTATTGGTGCCGAAAAGTGCAAAGACCACTTTGGCGGCTTCAACATGGATATCCTGGAGCCCTTTGACCGGAGTATGACAGAGTGGGATGGGCCTCCGGTAAATCAGTTTGCCCAGTTAGCCACCAGATATATGTATCACTACGGGTGGAAATACGAGGACCTCAAGCGTATCTTTGCCATGATTGATGTTAAAAACCATCACAATGGCACTATGTCCCCTAAGGCTCAGTTTCGTAGGGAGATAACAGTGGAGCAGGCAATGAATGCGCCGATAATCTCCTATCCTCTCGGTTTATTTGATGCCTGCGGCGTGAGTGATGGTAGTGCTGCCGCCATCGTAACCACCCCGGAGATAGCTAAGAGCATGAGAAAGGACTATATCTTGGTGAAGGCATTGGCACTGACTAATGGTGGTGGGCAGGCAGTGCTGCAACCCGAGTATGACTTCATTCATTTCCCCGAGGCAGTAGCTGCTGCCCAGCATGCCTATAAGGAAGCGGGAATAACCAATCCCCGCCAGGAGATAGACTGCGCCGAGGTCCATGATTGTTTTGCCATCACCGAGCTTATCACCTACGAGGATTTGGGCTTCAGCCCCCGGGGTAAGGCAGCGGAGGATGTTGAAGCAGGTAGCTTTACCTTGGAGGGAGACCTGCCAGTCAATACCGATGGTGGGCTGAAGTGCTTTGGTCATCCCCTCTCTGCCAGTGGACTGAGGATGATTTATGAAATCTATCACCAGTTACAGGGCAAGGCTGGCCCCAGGCAACTAAAAAAGGCAGATGTTGGCCTGGTTCACAACATCGGTGGTATCTGTGGCTTCTTTAATTGCGCTGTGGCTATATTCGGGAGACCTGATTAGAAGTTTAATAATATCCTGAGACAGTGGGTGCCGTTAAGGCTTAAATCGATATGCCTGCCGAGGAAAAACAGGGCTTTTAGTGGTAAGTCCTTGTGTGGCAGGCACAAGGGCTTGCTTTTTAAGATGAATATTTAGTAGTTTTAGTTAGGGGTAATGAAGGATGTCTAGAGAAAAGAAGGCACAACTTATTGATAGTCTGCAGCAGGTTTTTTCCCGGTGTAGCATTGGCATTATGACTGATTATCGAGGGCTATCAGCCAACGAGATGACTGACTTGCGTCGCAAGCTGAGGGAATCGGGCATTGAGTATAAGGTGGTGAAAAATACGCTGGCTCGGTTTGCTGCGGAGAGGGCAGGTAAGGAGGGACTAGTCAGCTTCTTTGAGGGTCCAGTGGCTATTGCTTTTGGCTATGGTGATATAACTGAGCCAGCTAGAGCCTTGGCCAACTACATTCAAACCTCTAGGGCAAGTATGAGTATAAAGGGAGGCTTTTTATCTGATAGGCTGCTTACTTCGGAAGATGTAACCACCTTGTCTACATTACCATCGAGGGAGATATTGTTAGCCAAGGTTGTGGGTGGGATGCAGAGCCCCATCTCGGCTCTGGTCAGCCATCTTACCGCCCCTATGAGGGGGATTATAGGGATGCTACAAGCAAGGATTCAACAAATGGAGGGAGAATAAGATGTCGGAAAATGAAGTAGAAAAGGCACAGGAAACTGGTGGAGAAACAGCAAAGGGCAAGCCATCGCCTGCGAAAGCGGCGGCAAAGAAGCCCAGTGTCAAGGCAGAGGCGAAGAAAAAGCCTACAGCCATTGATGAGATAATGGCTACTATAAAAAATATGACTGTGCTTGAGCTATCGGAGCTGGTCAAAGCTCTAGAGACTGAGTTTGGCGTTAGTGCTCCTGTACCGGTGGCGGCACCGGCTGAGGCAGCAGCTCCGGCCCCAGCGGCTGCTGAAGAGAAAACGGAGTTCAGCGTTATTCTCAAGGAAATAGGGGCTAATAAGATTAGCGTTATTAAGGCAGTGAGGGAAGTAACTACCTTAGGGTTGAAAGAGGCAAAGGATTTTGTGGAGAGCGCCCCTCAGACGGTAAAGGAAGGGGTTACCAAAGAAGAGGCAACTACAGTAAAACAGAAACTGGAAGCCGCTGGTGCTACTGTTGAGGTTAAATGAACCTAAGGGAGTCCTTTTAGGGTTGAGCACAGGTGAATAAGGAGATATTACCTCCGGGTGAGACACAAAGTATTGGCTTGCGGTTTATCCGTGGTAAGTATTATCGAGGGCAGATTATTGTTGATGAGCCGAGGCTGGTTACTGACGGAGCCTTTCCTGTGTATCACTTAACTGGGCATATCAAAATGCCATCCCGTAGTATTATTTCAAAGATATTCTCTCCAGATGCGGAATACACCTTCACGATGCAGATTCATGCTATAGATGGGGGTATCCTCAACTACGAGGTAAGGTAATGAGATTTTTATCAACCTCACCCCCTTTATCCCCCTCTCCATGATACGTATTTCTATCATGATGGGGGAAAATGACTAGCAAGTAGCATTGTTATTAAAGGGATAAAAGCGCTAAGTTGGTTTAAAGTTAGGTGAAACAAGGGCTTGTCAAACTGTTTGATGAGCTCGTTCAGATAGATGAGTGGCACTTTGTTACCCAGAATGTTGTCCCCCCTCCGAGATTGCCGCGCTCCCTACGGTCGCTCGCAATGACAGGAAAATGAGACGGG
>JADHWY010000025.1 GCA_016783245.1 Dehalococcoidales bacterium
AAATCTGGTTCAGTTCTTATTCCCTGGGGGTTTTCAATGAATTAACCGATAGAATTACACCCCTGCTGATTAAACAGGGGAGAGAAGTGTTACCTATGTGCCCGGTCTAAAGTGTTACCTATGTCTCCGGTTGCACAAAAGGGTGAGGGGTTGGTAAGTAATCTTAATAGTTTCCATTTAATACAAACTTGCCTCCATAGTAAAGCCCGGGCTGGAGAACTCCTAACGCCGCACGGCACAGTGCCAACCCCGGTATTTCTACCCGTGGGAAGCCAGGGTGCCATTAAAACACTGACCCCCGAAGAGGTTAAAGATGTTGGGATAGCTATGGTATTAGCTAACACTTACCATCTCTACCTACGACCAGGTATCGGCGTAATCGAAAAGATGGGAGGTTTGCATAAGTTCATGTCCTGGGACCGGGCTATTCTTACTGACAGCGGCGGCTATCAGATATTTAGCCTGGCCCCGCTACGCCGGGTCAATGATGAGGGGGTTATATTCCGCTCCCATATTGATGGTAGCCAACATCATATTACCCCAGAGCTAATTATTCAGTTTCAGGAAACCCTTGGTGCTGATATTATTATGGCTCTAGATGAGTGTCCGGCATATGATGATAGCTTTGAAAAGGTGCAGATGGCAATGGACAGAACACATCGGTGGGCAGAGAGGTGCCAAAAGGCTCAAAAACACCATGGACAGGCTCTATATGCTATTGTGCAGGGTGGCGTCTTCCCTCAGCTTCGGCGCCAGTCGGCAGAATACCTTACTTCGTTAGAATTTCCCGGTTACGCTATTGGCGGCTTGAGCATTGGGGAACCAAAAAAGGTAACTCAAGCCATGATTGATGAAACAGTGGCTTTACTGCCGGAGAGCAAACCACGATATCTGATGGGGGTGGGCTCTCCAGAAGATATTATTGAGGCTGTAGCCAGAGGGATTGACATGTTTGATAGTGCCCTGCCTACCCGTGTAGCCCGAAATGGCGCCCTCTTTACCTGGCAGGGGAGGCATAACATTCGAAATGCTGCCTATAGCCAGATGGAACAGCCTATTGTTCCCGACTGTGATTGCTATGCCTGTCATAATTTCTCAGCAGCTTATCTACACCACCTGTTTAGTTGTGATGAGCTATTAGCCTATAGATTAGCTACTATTCATAACCTGAGCTTTATAAGTAACTTAATGGCTAAAATAAGAGATGCCATTCTCAATGGCACCTTCCTCTCCTTCAAAGATAGTTTCCTGGCAAATTACCAGTCTACTGATGAGCAGACACGACTCAGCCAAAAGCAAAAGTGGCTGAAATCGCGCAACTTGAGGCGGTAATCGGCAGTTGATTAAGTCCCGGCTATATCCTCACCAACCGGCTCAACCCTCACCCCCTTGGAGATAACCCAAGCAATTCCAGCTTCAATATCCTTATCTTCACCCTCGAGTTCTAATTCTATCCAGCCTCTATCCTCTGTTGCATCAGCCCGGTGGATGTTGGTTACTAGGTTGAATTGCTGACCAATATTATAAACAATTGGCTCAGAGCTCACCTCCGGACAATAGGTAAGCATTACCCGCCGTTTTGCCATTTCTGTCCTCCTTTTCATACTGAGATACTGTGGAGCCGCTCAACAATGAGCTTGGCTTCACCGATTATACCTTCAATAATCTCCCTTGCGCTAGGTATGTCATGTATTAGCCCCACTGCCTGACCGCAGACAATAGCTCCTCTATTAATATCGCCTTCGTCTAGCGCTTGTTTCCCTCGCACTCCGCTTATCATAGGCAGTAACTCTTCCAGTGTAGCTCCTTTCCTCTCCATCTCCAGCACACCCTGAGAAAAATCTGTCTTCAATACCCTTTCCGGGTTATTGATAGAACGCTGTATCAGTAGGGTATCCTTTTCTGTAGCTTGTATCAACTGCTCCTTAATTTTAGGGTGTGCTGGACACTCTTTGCAAGCCATAAACCGGGTACCTATAACCACGCCCTCGGCGCCGAGGGCTAGGGCAGCAACAAAGCCTCTGGCATCGCCAATACCACCGCCAGCAATAACTGGAATCTTTACTGCATCTACGCATATGGGGATATGGATTAGAGAGGTAACATCCTCCATCCCTGGGTGTCCTGCTGCCTCAAAGCCAACAATGGTTACCGCATCTACTCCCAGTCGCTCCGCCGTTTTAACATCCCTCACCCTTGCCACCTTGTGCATTACCTTCACCTTAGCATCCCTGAGTTGCTTCATATATGGCTCTGGGCTTCGCCCGGCGGTCTCAATTATATTTACCCCTTCTTCAATGGCAACATCAATATACGCCTCGTAGTTTACTGGTTGTACCGTTGGCATCAAAGTAATATTTACGGCGAAGGGTTTATCAGTTATACTTTTTGTCTTTTTAATCTCCTGTTGAAGCTCTTCGGCTGTGGAGAAGGTAAGTGCGGCTATAATGCCCAGGCCCCCAGCATTAGAAACCGCCGCTACCAGCTCAGCCCGGGATAGCCACATCATCGCCCCCTGGATTATAGGATATTCTATACCAAGCATTTCAGTAATCGTAGTTTTGAACATGGCTAACCCACTATTCTATATAGATATTTGACAAATCTTTACCTCGCCCCAGAGCCCCACCTTATCATCCTTGATAATAATTACTCCTTTCAGCCCACCAATGCTCTGGGCGAATTCAATTCCGCTGGGGATGTCACTGGGCTGCATAATCAGGTTACCTATGGCAGTGGCAGCAGCATCGGCTAGAGTGGCTGATTTGGAAAGCACTATAACCGCATCGGCTTTCCCATAACTCAGAGAATGCCCTACTGTTCCCGAAGAGGTACAAATGCCTAACGGCGCATCCTGCCCGTTGATTTCCAGGCCAATTTTGCCAGTTAAGGGCGATTCTCCAGCATAAATCCCTATCAGCCTTTTCCCCAAGCTCTTCATATATATATCGCCCCCGTTTTCTACAATAATCTCGGGGGAGAAGGCTAGAAGCTGGCTGCCGACGAACTCAGCTATAGCCCCGGCCACTGACGCCATAGGACCAATTCCGACCTTCCTTGCCGATTCTGCCATCTCGGTTATAATGCGCGGGGCATCGTCTTCGATGGCAACCGGTTCCAGGGAGATGAGAAATGATGGATGTCGCTCAATATACCGTTCCAATGTGTCACGATACTTCAATACTAGCTTAAGGGCTTTTCGCTTCAGGTCGGTTGAGGCACGGATGTATAAGTCTGTCTCCTTTACCACTACATTGAAAGAGATTAAGTCTTTATCTTTAACCCAGTGGCGATAGGCTCTTGGCTCATACATGGACTAGAAATGTACCTCCATGGCTCGTGGAGGGCAAGCCTTTATACATAGTCCACAAGCCAGGCATTTTTCATCATGAAAGTTGACCCACCTGGTTATGGGGTCAAGTTCAAAGGCGCCAGTGGGGCAAATAGTTATACAGGCACCGCAGTGGGTGCATCTTTCCTCATTACGGAGAACATCTTGGCTAAGCGATTGAATTTCCACCCCGCTTTTAGTTAGATACCTGATACCTTTATCATATTCTCCCTGTTCCCCACTCAACTCTAATATCATTAGCCCTTCCTTTTCAGGGGTAATCGACGCCTTTAAAATATTAAATTCAAGGTCATAATCCTTAACCAGCCGACATACTATAGGACGGTCTACCATACGCTTGGGGAAATGCAGAACTATCCTCTTGGAAACAGCCATTTTCACCACCTCCATTGTTGTGTGTAGCAGCTTAAATAGTTGCGCATGATTCAGACAAGGGTTAAATCCTAAACGTTTTGGTCATTTGGTCATTATAGTGCTTTGAATTTGTTTAGAATTTAGATATTAGTATTTAGAGTTTAAAACCCTGCCTCTCTTCTATCCTAATACGCAAGCATTTATGTCGTCACATATACTTATCTAAGACATTTCAAATTGGGCTCTTTACTCCTCTATGGGGCGTTCATTAAGTGGCTTGAAGGTTATGCCTGATTCCACACCGGGCAGGGGCGCCACTGGTTCGGTTAGCAGGAGCTTTCCGCTCAGTATCCATTCCTTTAGAGTATTAGCAATCTCTACAGCCCTTGGGTAACTGGACAGGGAAGCAGTAGGCACCTCTCTACCCTGTAGTGTTACCTTCCCGCTTTTCAATTGAGCATAACTGACCTCGCCCAGGATGTCTGGTTTCAGATTTGGGTAGGCATCAGAATAATCAACAATGGCGGAAAAAATCTCGGCATCAGTTACTGTAGTGTAGCGCAGGATTTCTTCAGAGAGTATGGGGATGGGCACGCCAATTCCTACCGTTATGGTGCAGCCATAGCCCAGCATACTGGTTCCCACCAGCCATTTGGGGCTCATCTGCTTTAAATCGCCTATTACACAGAGTGCTCCCGCCCCTCTCGTGGGGACTCCGTTTTCTGTGCGAGGCACATTTGGATTATGCTGAGTGCCATGCCAGGCGACAAAGCCTATTCCACCTCCTAAGAATATCTTTGTGCCTATGCCAATGGTCTTGTAATATGGGTCATTAAGTAAAGGAGAGAGCTGCCCGGCACTACAAAAATTAATATTACCTAAGTCTGCCCGTAACACACCCATATAGGTATAAATTGTCCTATCTGAGGTATTTGCCGCCACATTATAATTCTGGTAAGCATTTCTGATATTAAAAAGCACCACCTCATTGAGGTCTTTTATATTAATCCAGGTTTCAAGCCGCTTCCTTGGGTAGCAATCTGTGCCGTAAGCGGTTGCTACCAGCCTTATATCCTTCCCGGCAACAAGTTCCTCAATCACATGTCCACCGCCATAATTGAATTCACCAGGATGGATTTTGTTTCTGGGGTCATCATCGGGAAGGGCATTGCTGCCGATAAATATATCTGCCGCCGCCAACCCGGTATAAGCCGGAACATCATTAAGGTAAGCTCTGCCGCCACCGAGCTTGATTCGTGGCTTAGAGTGTCCAATATTAAGGTAGGCGCCAGATGAGCACATAGGACCAAAGGTGCCAGTGGTAACTACATCTACTTCCTGGGCTGCCTTTTTAATGCCTTTCTCCTTGGCAATGCCTATTATCTCTTCAGCAGTAACCACTACTGCTTTGCCCTGCTTTATCTTCTCGTTTATTTCTGCAATTGTTTTTGCCATATCTTCAAGATAATAGTATTAAACCTTTAGCCTTGTCAATTTATGACATCTAAGATTGTTAGAGACCCATCCCCTGGCCCCCTCTTCTTCAAAGTAATAGGTACTAAAATAGAGTTAAAGCTATGCGAGCCCCCTTTTCTAATACTCGTTCCCTTCCCTATCCCCACTTCCATGTCATTGCGGCTACTTTTTTCTGTCATTGCGAGCCGAAGGCGTGACAATCTCGGTGGTGGGGTATTCCTTGAGATTGCTTCGGGGCTGATGCCCCTCGCAATGACCGAGTAAGGAAACTGTGTCACCAAGGTATTGAACCAGTACAACAAGTTGAAGCCTACCCTTCTATAAGCTATAATCGCTACAATGTAGCTAAAGTTCAGGACTAGGAGGGCATTTTGCTCAAAAGTCATAGCTGCGGTGAGCTGAGCAAAAAGGATGTTGGTGCCAAGGTAACCTTGGCTGGTTGGGTAGACCGACGCCGAGACCATGGGGGACTGATATTCATTGACCTGCGAGATAGAGAGGGCATAGTTCAGGTAGTATTCAATCCTGAAACAGCAAAGCTATGCCATGAAATAGCCAGTGAGATGCGCAATGAATATGTGGTCAGGGTTAGTGGTGAGGTTGCCCTTCGCCCCCAGGGGACTGAGAACCCCAAGTTGCCCACCGGTGATGTTGAGGTTATCGCCCATAATACCGATATACTTAATCCATCAAAGACTCCGCCTTTCTATATAAATGAAGACATTGAAGTGGAGGAAAGCCTGCGTCTCAAGTATCGCTACCTCGACCTGCGCCGGACTCGGATGAAGGAGAATCTGCTCCTTCGCCACCGAGTAGTGAAATTTATGCGCGATTTTCTGGATGCTAAAGGTTTTATTGAGGTAGAAACACCAATCCTGATTAAGAGCACTCCTGAAGGGGCTCGTGATTACTTGGTGCCCAGTCGACTCTATCCTGGAAAGTTCTACGCCCTCCCCCAGTCGCCCCAGCAACTCAAACAGCTATTGATGGTAGCCGGCGTAGAGAAGTATTTTCAAATAGCCAGATGCTTTCGTGATGAGGACACACGGGCTGACCGCCAGCCTGAGTTCACCCAGCTTGACCTGGAAATGAGCTTCGTTGAGGAGGAGGATATTCTCAACCTGCTGGAGGAACTCTTCACCTCTCTGGTGGAGATAATTAAACCCGAAATGCGGGTGATAAAACCCTTCCCTCGCCTTACCTATGCTGAGGCAATGGAGCATTACGGCACGGATAAGCCTGATTTGAGATTTGGTCTAGAATTAGGAGATTTAACGGACATTGTTGCCCAATCTGACTTCTCGATTTTTCGTTCTGCTATCGCCGATGGGGGTAAGGTAAAGGGTATATGTGCCCCTGGCTGTGGTACTTATACACGCAGTCAGCTTGATGAACTAAATAAGCTCGTGCAGAGCCTTGGGGCTGAGGGCTTGGTAACTATATCACTGGGCACCGCTGGCGGCAATTTAAATGCTCTGACCATTGAAATGGTAAAGTCTGTTGCCGCTAGATTTCTGACTTTAGACCAGATTAAGCAGATGGCAGAGCGTTTAGGGGCAAAAACGGGAGACCTTCTGCTTATCGTTGCCGGTAACCCTAAGTTAGTTGATATGACACTGAGCGAACTGCGTCAGGAGATGGGACATCGGCTTAAGCTTGCCGACCCTAATCTGTTTGTCTTTGCCTTTATTCAGAATTTCCCCTTACTGAGATGGGATGATGAAACAGGGCGATGGGAGTCAGAGCATCATCCATTTACTGCACCTTGGGATGAAGATGTGCCGTTGCTGGACACCACTCCGGAAAAGGTGCATGGCAAGCATTATGATGTTATATGTAATGGGTATGAAATAGGTGGTGGCAGCCTTAGGATTCACACCAGCGAGCTTCAGAGGAAGATATTTAAGCTACTGGGCTATAATGATGAAGAGGTTGAGGAGCGTTTCGGGCATATGCTTGAGGCTTTTCAATATGGTGCTCCACCTCATGGTGGTATAGCCTTAGGACTTGACCGCATTGTGATGCTACTGGCAGGGGAAGAAACCATCAGGGAGGTCATTGCCTTTCCTAAGAACCAGAGCGCTGCTGATTTGACCTTTGATGCACCTTCACCAGTCACGGAGGAACAGCTAGCTGAATTACACCTGCGTCTGCGGAACGAATAGCTTATGGTTGACATAAATGAAGTAGCTGAAAACATATTTATGCTTGATGACCAACTATACTCTATCCCAAAGTGGGGAAGTGTTTATCTGATAAATGAGAAAAGGAAGGCCTTGGTTGAAAGCGGACCAGCAACCTCAGCCGAGGTTGTAATTGATGGAATTAGAAGTATTGGCGTCATGGCTGAAGATATTGCCTATATAATTGTTACTCACATTCATTTAGACCATGCTGGAGGCGCTGGGGTTCTCCTCAGGGATATGCCCCAAGCTCAGGTGGTGGTTCACCATAAGGGTGCCAGACATCTAGTGTATCCAGAGAAACTGGTAAGCAGCATGGCTAAGGCACAAGGGAAAGAGGCTTTAGTGAGGTGTGGTGAGGTCGTGCCTATTGAGCAGGAGCGAGTGCAATCGGTAAGCGATGGTGACACTATCAGGCTAAGTGATAAGCAAGTTCTAAGGTTTATTGATGCCCCGGGACACGCTCCCCATGAGCTATGTATATATGAGAGCCGAAATCAGGGGCTATTTACTGGAGACGCAGTAGCTGTATCCCTATCTGAGGGTGAAGTTTTCTTGCCATTTCAGCCTCCACCTAATTTTGATTTAGAGCAAAACAACAACACAATTAAAAAACTAATGGAAGTAAAGGCTAAAGCAATCTACTACTCGCACTTTGGTGTAAGTAATAAGGTTGAAGAAGACCTGCAGTTAGCTCTAGATAAGCTCCAAGTTTGGCATGATATAGTGATTCAGGCAATAAACGAGGGCACCTTTGACAGTGTGGCGGAAAAATTGATAGCTCAAGCTCGTGCCGAGTTAGAACCTCTCAGGAAAATAGAGCCTTTATATGACTACGTAGCTAACATCCACCTACCTTTGGTCGCTGCCGGTCATATAAAATATTATCAGGAAAAAAGAGGGAGCCCCTGTAATGAGTTGGAGGAAGGGTGAAAGTAACCAGGGAAAAAACAGAAAATAGTCAGGCATTTCTGAGAATTGAGATGGAGCCTGCTGAGGTAGAGGAGTCCTTGGAGGAGTCTTATCACCGCCTGGCTAGGAAAGCGAATATCCCCGGCTTTCGTAAAGGAAAGGCGCCACGGGCTGTGCTAGAACGCTTTATAGGTAGAGAGAGCCTCCTTGAGGATGCGCTAGATAATCTACTTCCTCAAGCTTATGAAAAGGCTATCAAGGAGCAAGAGATTGAGGCTTTCGCCAGACCCTCAGTTGAAATAGCTCAAACTGACCCTGTGATATTTAAGGCGACAGTGCCGTTAAAGCCTACAATCGAGCTTGGCGACTACCATAACATTCAACTTACCCCGGAACCTGTAGAGCTAACCGAGGAAGATGTCAACACTGTGATAGAACAGCTGCGCCGCCAGCATGCCACTTGGGAGCCTGTAGAGCGTCCAGCAAACTTTGATGATTTGGTAGTCTTGGATATTGAAAGCCATATTGAGGAAAAGCCGTTTATAAATCAACAAGGAGTCCAATATCAAATTCTCCATGACCAACCCTTCCCCGTGCCGGGGTTTGCTGAGCAGTTGACGGGGATGAAAGGCAGTGAAGAGAAGGAATTCAAACTTCAGCTCCCCAAAGATTATCCTAGAGGTGAGCTGGCGGAGAAGGAGGTTTGGTTTAAGATAAAGGTTACTGAAATAAAGCAGCAGAGGCTTCCTGAGCTAGATGATGAATTTGCCGCTTTGGTTAACCCTGACTTTAAAACCTTGGACTTGCTCCGGGAGCGAATCTCCACTGACTTGCGGCTTGGGGCTGAGGAGAAAGCCAGGAGAGAATTTGAGGACTGGGTAATAGAAGCAGTGGCTGACATCAGCCAGGTAGAATTCCCGCCAGTTTTGGTGGAGATGGAAGTTGACCGGCTCCTTGACGAACAGGTGAGGTGGTTGCAGGCGAGTGGTAAAGGGCTGGAAGAATATCTCGACAGGATTAATAAAACAGAGGAGGAACTGCGGGAAGAACTGCGTCCGTCAGCAACAAAAAGGGTTACCCACTCCCTGGTCTTAGGGCAAATTGCTGAAGAGGAAAAGATTGAGGTCGGTGATTCCGAGATAAGTGCTGAGGTGGAAAATATAGCACAAAGTGCCACCGAGAATAAAGATGAGGTGCAGAAACTTCTAGATTCTCCTCAAGCTCGCAGCTCAATCGAGCAGTTATTAACTACACGAAAAACTATACAACGACTGGTAGAAATAGCTGGAGGTTCAATAGATGCCCAGGGAAAATGATACCAGGATTGTGAAGAGCATTTGCCACATGTGTGAGAGCAGTTGTGGGATAGATGCCCATGTAGAAAACGGCAGGCTGGTAAAGGTCACCGGGATGAAGGAGCACCCGGTCAATGGGTTATGTGTGAAAGCGCAGGCAATACCAGATTTGTTATATTCGCCAGAGCGGATTATCCATCCAATGAAGAAGGTAGGTGGGACATGGCAGAAAATCTCTTGGGATGAAGCCTTTGATATTATCGCAGACAAACTGGCCG
Organism: Dehalococcoidales bacterium; assembly: GCA_016783245.1. GTDB lineage: Bacteria > Chloroflexota > Dehalococcoidia > Dehalococcoidales > BS750m-G39 > BS750m-G39. The sequence continues at coordinate 9,851 of JADHWY010000025.1, forward strand.
CTATAAAGGAAAATTATGGAGCTAAAGCACTGGTAGTGCATTTGGGCGAGCCCGTAATAGGCACCGAGGTACCAAGGGTAACCGCCAGATTCTGCAGCTTATATGGAACACCTAATTACACCACAGGTGCTTCACTTTGTTTTGCTGCTAAGGGAATAGGGCATGGTCTGGCTTTGGGTAAACGAATGTTGCCCTTGTTCCCAAGCTATGAAAATACCCGCTGTGTAGTAGTCTGGGGACATAACCCACAGCAATCCAACGTAGGGGAGGAGGCAAATATTCGCTCTGCCCAAAAGCGAGGAGCGAAATTAATAGTGGTTGACCCTAGGGCGACCCCACTGGCTAAAGGGGCAGCTCTTCACATCCAGATTAGACCCGGGACCGATTGTGCCCTGGCGCTTGGCTTACTGAATGTAATAATAGCTGAGAAACTTTATGATGAGGACTTTGTGAAAAATTGGACCTTTGGCTTTGATAAGTTAAAGGAGCATGTCAAAAAATATAGCCCTGAAGCGGTAGAAAAGATTACCCAAGTTCCAGCCGAGTCAATCAGGCAATTCGCCAGAATGTATGCCGACAATAAACCGGCAACTATCAGTCAGGGTGTCTCATTAGACCATTGCACTAACGGCGTGCAGAATAGCCGAGCTATCGCAATCCTGATAGCCATCACTGGCAACCTTGATATACTTGGGGGGAATATCTATAACTTTCTATTGAGGCAAACCAGTCTTAGAATAAAGGGCATGGTTTCCGTCAATGATGCCATTGGAGCACGCTACCCAATATTTGGCAAATTTACCGGTGAGACAACATCCATACCAGTAGCCGATGCTATAATTACCGGAAAACCATATCCTGTTAAAGCCCTCATAGTTCAGGGTTGTAATCCTGCCCTAACCTGGCCCGATAGCAATAAGGTCGGGGAGGCACTTGAGAAATTAGATTTGTTGGTGGTATCTGACCTATTCATGACTGAAACAGCCAAGCTGGCTGACATTTTTCTTCCTGCCACTGCCTTCCCGGAGAGAAAAATCGTTAAGGATTATGTCTTTGTAGGGCTACCGCTAATTGCCATGAGCAACAAGATAGTTGAGCCCTCTGCTGATTGCCTGGAGGATTGGCAGTTATGGGCTGAACTGGGCAAAAAGATGGGCTACGCTGACTACTTCCCCTGGCAGAGCGCTGATGAACTTTTCGCTTATCTGCTTGAGCCATCGGGTATTACCCTGGAACAGCTTGAGCAAAATCCGGGTGGCATACTATATCGCCAGCTTGACCGCCAGCGAAAATATGAGGAAGAAGGATTGGATACTCCGTCGGGGAAGGTAGAGCTATTCTCCCAGATAATGGCAGACTATGGATATGACCCTCTGCCAACATTTACCGAGCCGCAAGAGAACCCAGTTGACAAACCCGGGCTTGCACGGAGCTTTCCCTTCACTCTGATTACCGGCACCAGGGTAAATGCCTTCACCCACTCCCAACATCGCAATATTGCCAGGCTGAGGAAGCTGGTGCCTCAACCTTCGGTTGAAATTAATCCTGATTCAGCCAAGAACCTGGGTATTGCTGATGGAGACCAGGTAGTTGTCCAATCCCCAAAGGGAAGTATCAAGCTGCAGGCCAGGATTACTGCTGACATTCCCCCTAAAGTGCTTAGCCTTCAGCATGGGTGGAATGAGGCTAATGCCAATATCCTGACCGATGATGAACAACTTGATCCAATTTCAGGCTATCCCGCGTTTAAAACTACCTTATGCCGGGTGAGAAAAACCAGGGAATGAGTTATAATTAAAAACTAGACCATACTAGGGGAGGAAAGAGATGAACAGTCAGCCGATGAATGTAATACCTATGGTGATTGAGAGTGGTACCAGGGGTGAGCGAGCCTTCGATATCTACTCGCTCTTGCTCAGAGAGCGCATTGTCATGTTGGGCATGCCCATTAATGACCAGGTGGCTAATGTTATTATTGCCCAGCTTCTCTTTCTTGAGCGAGAGGACCCGGACAAAGACATAAGCCTCTACGTTCAGTGCCCTGGTGGCATCATCGCCGCTGGTCTTGCCATCTATGACACTATGCAGCTCGTACGCCCTGATGTATCCACCATTTGTGTTGGGCTGGCAGCTAGCATGGGGACATTACTTCTTTGCGCCGGGGCTAAAGGCAAACGCTATGCCCTGCCTAACTCCACTATACACCTGCATCAGGCATTTGGTGGCGCTCAGGGACAGGCAGCCGATGTAGAAATTGCCGCCCGTGAGATTATGCGTATGCAGGAACTAATTCGAGGTATTTTAGTTAAACATACTGGTCAATCACTGGAAAAAATAACCCATGATACTGACCGTGATTTCTACCTTAACCCTGAGCAGGCGGTAGAATATGGCCTCGTGGATGAAATCCTGGGCAAGCCAACCAAAGAAATAGCTAAGACTGATAAGGCTAAGGGCAAGCCCGCAAAGAAGTAGAACCTACGGTTGTTCCGAATAAAGCTCTCGGTAGCGCTGACTTAGTTCGTTAAGGGTGGGAAGACCTTGTCTTGCTCCTATCTTACTAATAGAGAATTGGGCTGCAATATCACCTAGAAGTCCACATTCCCTCAGCTTTTTACCTTTAAGTAGCCCGTAGAGGAATCCAGTAGCAAAAGCATCTCCAGCGCCTGTAGCATCCACTTCAGCCCCTGTATCTCGACTGCTAGCTTCGATTACATATTCATTATCAGCGTCTCTGATATAGCAGACAGCGGT